>NZ_AP027055.1:0-324272 GCF_027924905.1 Limnohabitans sp. INBF002 | reverse complement strand
GCCGTCAACAGCACCATTTGTGCGGTTTGTAATTTGGCTGTAACCGTAGTCCAACACACCATACAAAGACACAGAAGATTGTGCGAAAGCGCCAGTAGAAGCGGCGATTGCTGCGATAGCAACGAGGGTTTTTTTCATTTCAAGGTTCTCCAAGGTTTGAACAGGGGTTCTGAATTTTTCAGAACCAACCTCCGTTTTCGGGAAGTTGCACGTATTGAACCAGACGAGCGTGCAAAGGACTATGACAAGAGCCAAAAATAGGGATGTTTCGTTGCATTCATGCAACAAACAAAAGCCCACCCCCTCGCAAACCCTTGTGAAATGGTGAATCTTCAAAAAACGACAAACCTGATGGGCGGGCGCTTATCTGGCGCCTAAGGTCTCTTGGCTTACGTCTTAAACTTAGCGTATGGATGTTCTTCTTATTGCCGCTGACAGCGCCTTGCGCACCGTGTTTGCCAACCACCACGCCAACCGCCCTACCCCCATGTGGGCGGCCGAAGTACCCCCCCCCGCCCCACTGACCGACGCTGAAAAGCGCGAAGCGTCTGCGCTGATGCGCGTGAACCACGTGGGCGAGGTGTGCGCTCAAGCGCTGTACACCGCCCAAGCCTTGGCGACCAAGAACAACACCCTGCGCCAGCACCTCACGGCGGCATGCAACGAAGAAACCGACCATTTGGCTTGGGTCGAACACCGTCTACAAGAGTTGGGCGGGCGCACCAGCCTGCTGAACCCGCTTTGGTATGCAGGCGCGTTCGGCATTGGCTACGCCGCGGCCAAACTGGGCGGCGACCGCATGAGCCTAGGCTTTGTGGTGGAGACCGAGCGTCAAGTCGAAGCCCATTTAGAAAGCCACTTGGGCTTGCTGCCCGCCAATGACGGGCCCAGCCGTGCCATCGTGGCGCAAATGAAGGTGGACGAGGCCCAGCACGCCAAAGAGGCCATGGCTGCTGGCTCAGCAGAGCTGCCCGCACCTTTCAAAGCCATGATGCAAGTGGCCGCCAAGGTGATGACCACCGTGGCGCACCGCATCTAACCCTGTGTTTTAGGCTTCTACCAGCACAAAGCTGGTGGTGATGTCTGCGGTTTTGCCCAGCATGATGCTGGCCGAGCAGTATTTGTCGTGGCTCATGGCAATCGCACGTTCTACCGCGCTAGCAGGCACGCCTTGGCCTGTGACGGTGAAGTGCATATTGATTTTGGTGAACACCTTGGGGTCTTCGGTGGCGCGCTCGCTGCTGATCTTCACGCTGCAGCCTTGCACGTTGTGACGGCCACGCTTCAAGATGAGCACCACGTCATAGGCCGTGCAGCCGCCTGTGCCCGCCAACAAAAGCTCCATAGGGCGAGGGGCCAAGTTTTGGCCGCCGTTTTCGGGCTTGGCAGCATCAGGTGCGCCGTCCATGGCCACCACATGGCCGCTGCCTGTTTCTGCAATAAAGCCCATGCCTGAGCGGGTGCCAGAGTTGCCGGTCCAGCTGACGGTGCATTCCATGTTGTTCTCCAAAAAATCAGCTTGAGATTGTCATACAAATGTTGCGCCGCAACAAAATTTGCATACAATTCAGGCTTGTCTCCTCCACCCTCAAAAGTGGATTCATGCCCCGAGTTGCAAAACTCGGGGTTTTTTTTCGTCCGCGCATCAAACCATGCTGATCACCAAGCGTTTGCCACACGCCTGCGCGTAACGACGCAAGGTACTGAGCGAAGGCGCGTGATTGCGGCTACCCAAGCTAGATTCAATACGCGCCAGCACAGGTTGACTCACCCCCATGCGCTGGGCCACATCCGCTTGCGTTAAGCCTGCTTCTTTACGCGCCTTAAGTAGCTCAGCCAATGCAGCAAATTCGTCTTCTAACGCGTCGTATGCTTTTTGAAAAGCAGGATCAGCCGCACGTTTTTGTGCCGCTGTTTGCTTCGGATTGAAAGCAACAGGCTTAAATTGCGCTTGGGTTGCCTTAGTCATTCAACACCTCTTTCATTCGTTGTTTGGCCAGTCGAAGTTCTTTGATCGGGGTGGCTTGGGTCTTTTTCACAAAACCATGCAAGATGACCACGCGACGCCCCTTGATGCAGCAAAAGAACGCCCGACCAATGCCCTCAAGGCCACGCGCCCGAATTTCATACAAACCATCGTCCATGGCCCTTGTGTAGGGCATGCCCAGGTTAGGCCCACTGACCACCATTTGCTCAGCGATACGCACAAAACTGGCGTAAATGCCGACAGGCCATTTATCAATCAAGGCTTGCACCGAAGTTGCAAAGAACAAAAATTTCGTAATTCATATTTTATATCATGCATGCAATATTTAAAAATTGAGGGTTGGAACCGTGACTTTGAAACAAAGCCAATGCATTCGCATCTCGCACCACTCAGAGATTGCGTATCCACGGCTTAAGAGACAATCACCCCATGTCTACCCGCACTCCCAAAGCGCGCGCGCTACAGCCCGCTGATTACTTGAAGAAAATCTTGACCGCCCGTGTGTACGACGTGGCCGTTGAATCTGCGCTGGAGGTGGCCAAGAACCTCAGCCGTCGAATTCACAACACCGTGCTGTTGAAGCGCGAAGACCAGCAGCCCGTGCACAGCTTCAAACTGCGCGGCGCGTACAACAAGATGGCGCACCTCACGCCCGAACAGCTCAAGAAGGGCGTCATTTGCGCCTCTGCTGGCAACCACGCACAAGGCGTGGCGCTGGGTGCCAAGCGCCTAGGCACCAAAGCCATCATCGTCATGCCCACCACCACGCCCAGCGTGAAGATTGAAGCCGTCAAAGCCTTGGGCGGCGAGGTGGTGTTGGCGGGCGAGAGCTACTCCGACGCCTACCAACACGCGGCCATGCTGGAAAAGAAAAATGGCATGACCTTTGTGCACCCGTTTGACGACCCCGATGTCATCGCCGGCCAAGGCACGATTGCCATGGAAATGCTGCGCCAGCACCAAGGACCGCTTGACGCGGTGTTTGTGGCCATAGGCGGCGGCGGCCTGATTGCAGGCGTGGCCAACTACATCAAGGCCGTGCGCCCCGAGATCAAAGTCATTGGCGTGCAAATGGACGACTCCTCAGCCATGATGCAGTCGGTGGCCAAAGGCAAACGCGTCACGCTCAACGACGTGGGCTTGTTCTCCGACGGCACCGCCGTGAAGCTGGTGGGCGAAGAGACTTTCCGCGTGTCTAAAAACTTGGTCGACAGCTACATCACGGTGGACACCGACGCCGTGTGCGCCGCCATCAAAGACGTGTTTGTGGACACCCGCAGCATCGTCGAGCCCGCAGGCGCTTTGGCCGTGGCCGCCATCAAACAATACGTGGCCGAGCACAAGACCAAGGGCGAAACCTACGCTGCCATTTTGTGTGGCGCCAACATGAACTTCGACCGCTTGCGCTTTGTGGCCGAGCGTGCCGAAGTGGGTGAAGAACGCGAAGCCTTGTTTGCCGTGACCATCCCTGAGCAGCCCGGCAGCCTGCGCCGCTTTTGCGAGCTGATTGGCAAACTGCCCAGCTTTGGCGGCAGCAAATCGCCCCGCAATGTGACCGAGTTCAACTACCGCATGAGCGACCAAGCCAAGGCCCACGTTTTTGTGGGTTTGACCACGGGCGTGAAAGGCGAAAGCAGCAAGATGGCTGCGCACTTCACCAAGAGTGGGTTTGAAGCCATTGACCTCACGCACGACGAACTGGCCAAAGAGCACATCCGCCACATGGTGGGCGGCCACTCATCGCTCGCACACGAAGAACGCATCTTGCGTTTTGAATTCCCCGAGCGCCCCGGTGCATTGATGAAGTTTTTGCTGGCCATGCGCCCGGGCTGGAACATCAGCCTGTTCCACTACCGCAACCAAGGCGCGGACTACGGTCGCATCCTGATGGGTTTGCAAGTGCCCAAGACCGACAACAAAGCATTCGCTGCGTTTTTAGAAGGCTTGGGCTACCCGTATGTGGAAGAAACGTTGAACCCCGCGTACCGCTTGTTCTTGCAACGCTGAAGTGCGTTGACGCCAAAGCAAAAAGGGTAGCGCGCTACCCTTTTTTATTTCTTGGCTGGCAGTTCCAGCGCCAAGGTTTGCGGCCCGTCCATCGACGCGCCTAAATGCACACGACGGCCTTGGGCTGATTGCACAACCAAGCCCTCGGCCACCGCCGCACCCACACGGTAGGGCTTGGCCGGTTTGCCGTCCACCGCGATCAGGGCGGCACCGGCATCAGGCCCGCCAGCCATGACGCCGAGCAACTGAAAACGGCTGGCCAAACTTGGCGCAGCAGCAGCTTGCACCGGCGCAGCGCCTAGGCTGCGGGCAGCGGCAGACGTATCTACCCCAGGCAAAGTTTGTGTGACCGAAGTGGCGTTGCTTGGCGCAGCGCCCGTGGCCGACCAACGCAAGCCCCATGTCACCGCGCTGAACGCCACGGCACCCCACACCAGCAACGAAGCGGCGGGCAACACCACGCGCGACGACGTGCTGAAAACAGTGGCAAATGAAGGGCGGTAGCGAAGCATCAGCGGATTATGATTCATCCCATGCATACGCCTCAAACCACCCCAAAAACCAAACACCAACGCGGCTTCACGCTGATTGAATTGATGGTGGTGCTCGCCATCATTGGCGTGCTCGCTGCACTCGTGGTGCCCAACGTGCTCAACCGTGCGGACGACGCACGCGTGACCGCGGCCAAAACCGATGTGGGCAACCTCATGCAAGCCCTCAAGCTCTACCGCTTGGACAACCAAAACTACCCCACCGCCGAGCAAGGCCTGAACGCTTTGGTAGCCAAGCCCACCGCTGGCCCAACCCCACTCAACTGGAAGCCCTACATCGACAAGCTGCCCAACGACCCCTGGGGCCGCCCTTACCAATACATGAACCCCGGCGTGAAGGGTGAAGTGGATGTGCTGTCACTCGGCGCTGACGGCCAACCCGGCGGCGAAGGCAAAAACGCCGACCTCGGCAGCTGGCAGTAACGCGCGCGCCCAACCAGCCATGCAGCGCCAGCGCGGCCTGACCCTGTTGGAGCTGTTGGTGGTGCTGGCCATCATCGGCTTTGCCATGGCCGGCGTCAGCCTATCGCTGCGCGACAACAACCAAACCCAACTCGAGCGCGAAGCACAGCGCTTGGTCGCCGTACTAGAAGCAGCCCGCGCCCAATCGCGCACCAGCGGTGTGGCCTCGATTTGGCAAACCACACCTGAAGGTTTTGCCATTCGAAGCCCGCTGGCCGCACGCACCGAAACTTGGTTAAGTATTGGCACGCAAGCCGCGGTCAGCAACGCCAACTTGGTGGTGCTCGGACCTGAACCCATCCTTGCACCTGCACGCATCACGCTGAGCGTGACAGCCGCCAACAGCGCCCAACCTGCGCCCACGCTGAGCATTGGCACAGACGGCCTGCGGCCTTTCCAGGTGGTGCCATGAGTTCGTTGCACAAGACGCACAAAGCCACCGCATCAGGCTTCACCTTGATCGAGGTGTTGGTGGCGCTCGCCATCGTGTCCATCGCTTTGATGAGCGGGCTCAAAGTCAGCGGCGCACTCACGCGCAACGCACAACGCCAAGCCGATGTGCTGCTTGCGCAAATTTGTGCAGACAACGCCTTGAACCAACTTCGTCTCTCGCAGCAACTGCCTGGCGTGGGCGACTCACGCGTGCCTTGCCCGCAAGTCGAGCGCAACTTTGAAGTGGCGCTGACCGTGCGCACCACGCCCAACCCCGCGTTTCGCCGCGTCGATGCGCAAGTGTTTGACGCCGCCACGCCTGTGCTCAACATCACCACCGTGTTGGGGCGTTACTGATGCAAAGACAACGTGGCTTCACGCTGATTGAGCTGCTCATCGCCATCACGCTCATGGCGGTGCTGGCGGGGTTGAGCTGGCGTGGGCTTGACAGCCTGATGCGCAGCCGCGACATCACGCAAGCGCAAGTTGACAAAACCGCCGTGCTGCAAACCGTGCTGGCCCAATGGCAAGCCGACCTCAACGCCGTGCAGCCCTTGCCCAGCCTCAACGATGCGGGAGTGAACTGGGATGGCCGCACGCTGCGCCTCACCCGTCGCGCCACGGTTTGGCGTGCCGACGGTGCGGATGCTGGCCTGTGGGTGGTGGCATGGACACTGCGTAACAACCAATGGCTGCGTTGGCAATCGGCCCCTTTGCAAACACGCGCCGCCTTGCAACAAGCGTGGACACAAGCCGAGCGCTGGGGCCAAAACCCCAGCAGCGACGACGCCACGTTGGAAACTTTGCTGGTGCCACTCGACGCATGGCAGCTCACCTACTTCCGTGGCAACGCATGGACCAACCCGCTCTCAAGCGCTGGCAACACGGACGCAAACAGCAACGCCACCTTGACGACCAGCGGTACGCCCGCCCCCAGCCAAGGTGCGCTGCCAGACGCCATTCGCCTGCAAATTGACCTGCCCGCCAGCACCGGCGTGCGAGGCCGCCTCACCCTGGACTGGGTGCGACCCAACTTCAGCAACACCAAAACATGAAGCACGTCGCACACCGCCCCCCCAAACAACGCGGGGCCGCCCTGCTGGCCGCCATGCTTACTGTGGCGTTGGTGGCCACTTTTGCCGCAGGCGCGCTTTGGCAGCAATGGAAATCGAGCGAGGTCGAAGGCGCCGAGCGGCAACGCGCCCAAGCGCGCTGGCTGTTGACAGGGGCGCTGGATTGGGCGCGCGTCATCTTGCGCGAAGACGCGCGGGCGGGCGATGTCAATTTGCCCGCCGACCACTTGGCCGAACCTTGGGCTGTGCCGCTGCAAGAAGCGCGGCTGTCGAGTTTCTTAGCGGCCTTGCCAGACGGCACTGGCAACGCCCGAGATGACGACCCGCTCGCACAACACGTGTTGCTGTCAGGGCAAGTGAACGACTTGCAGGGCCGCCTCAACGTGGCCAATTTGCTGCAAGGCGATCAACTCGATGGCAACACCGTGCTCGCGTTTGAGCGCTTGTTTGACGCGCTCGGCATACCGCCCACTCAGCTCAGCCTGCTCACCCAGGGCTTGCTCGCGGCACAAAAACAAAGCAGCAGCGCACCGCTCATGCCGCAGCGCGTGGCACAACTCAGTTGGTTGGGCCTGTCGCCGCAAGCCTTGCAGACGCTCAGCCCGTACATCACCGTGCTGCCCACACGCACCCCCATCAACCTGAACACGGCCAGCGTGCAAGTGCTGTACGCCAGCGTGCCAGGCCTAGGCTTGGCTGATGCGCAACGCTTGGTGCAACAGCGCGAGCGCCAGCACTGGGCCACGATCGACGCGTTTCAAAAAGCCTTGGGGCGCCCCCTCAGCTTAGAGGGCACGCACAGCGTGAGCACCCGTTACTTTGAAGTGTTGGGCCGCCTGCGCATGCCACAAACCACCCTGCAAGAGCGCTCTTTGGTGCAGCGCGAGGGCCAAGATTTGAAAGTGCTTTGGCGCGAGTCTGGCTCTCTACAATGACCGTTCTCATGTTGATCATCGCGCTCCCCCACTCTGCCAATGCCGCTGCGACGGGCTATGCCCACGTTCATTCGGACGGGCACAGCGTGTTGCGCAGCGCCACGGGTGCGGCGGCCACACTGTCGGCCCACGCGGGCGAAGTGGTGGCCGTGGTGCCGCACAGCCGGTTGGCTTGGTTGCGTGTGCAGCTGCCGCCAGCCAGTCACGGCCCACGCTTGGCAAGCGTGTTGCACGGCTTGCTAGAAGACCGGTTGCTCGACGACCCGCAACAGCTGCACATCGTGCTTGACCCCCAAGCCACTGGCGTGACCCGCACAGGTGGTGAAACCTTGGTCGCGGTGTGCGACAAACAATGGTTGCGCGACGCCCTCAACCCACTGCAAGCCGCAGGCCTGACCATTCAACGCATCGTGCCTGAGCTTTCACCCAGCGACACGCCCGTGCTGCACGTGATGGGTGAACCCGAAGCTTCGCAAAGCGTGCTGTGCCACGCCCGTGGCGTGACGCTGCTGCCCCCCAACACCGCCCAGTGGCGCGCCTTTGCCGAACTGAACCAAGACGACTTACAGATTCAAGCCGAACCCGCCATGGTGGCGCGCGTGCAAAGCACGCTGCAACGCCAACCCACGCTGCAAAGTGCGGCACAACGTTGGGTCCAATCCAGCCAATCGGCTTGGGACTTGGCACAAGGCGAATGGGCACAAGGCCGCGCACAACGTACGCAACGCCAACTGCAAGCCGCATGGCAAACCTTGCTGCACGCACCGGCATGGAAGCCCGTGCGCTGGGGCATGGTGGCCTTGGTCGCCCTGCAAGTGCTGGGGCTCAATGCCTTGGCTTGGCGCGAGCGCAGTGCCTTGGCGACACAACAAGCCTCGTTGCAACACATTTTGACAACCACCTTCCCGTCCGTGACCTTGGTCATCAACGCGCCACTGCAAATGCAACGCGAGGTGGATGTGCTGCAACAAAAATCTGGCGCTGCCTCCAGCACCGACTTCGAGCCCATGCTCGCAGTCTTGGCGGGCGTGCTGCCTGCAGGACAAACCCCTTCGCAAATTCATTTCGCCAACCACGCACTGCGCGTGCAAGGTGTGACGCTGGACAGCAACGCCTCTGGCGTAGCAAGCCTCAAAGCCCAAGGCCTGAGCCTGCGTCAAGACGGCAACGACACGTGGGTGTTGCAGGCGGAGGGCTCGAAATGACATTACGTGCCCGCTGGCAAGCCTTGAGCCCGCGCGAGCAGCGCGGCGTGTCGGTGCTCGGCGTTCTAGTCGGCGTGTTGTTGTTTTGGTCGATCGCCATCGCACCCGCGCTTAACACCTTGCGCGACAGTGACAACCGCCGTGCCCAAATTGGTCAACAACAAGACCACATGTTGGCCCTGCAAGCACAGGCCAAAGCCTTGCAAACACGCACCCCACTGTCGCGCGACGAGGCGTTGCGCACATTGCAAGGCCTCACACCGAATGCGCAAATACAACTGAACGTGCAGGGCGACCGTGTGGCCGTGCAGCTCAAAGCGGTGCCCGCACCCACGCTGGCCAACTGGTTGGCACAAGTGCGCAGCCAAGCACAGGCCTTGCCTGTAGAAGCGCACTTGACGCGCAGCAACACAACAGGCACAGCGCCCGCAGCCACCTCGTCTGTGGTGGCCTGGGATGGCAGCCTGGTGTTGCGTTTGCCCACGCGCGGCACAGCGCCTTAACGCCAACGCAGTTCAAACTCACCTAGCCCGTCAAGATGCAGCGCCTCAACCCAGCCCCCCACCCAAGCGCCAGCACTCGCTGGGCATGGACAGGCGCGGGCTTGGGTCTGGCGTTGGCCCTCATCACCCAAGCACCGGCCCATTGGCTGACGCAGACGATCGAGCAAGCCAGTGGCCAACGCGTGCTGCTGCAAGACCCGCAAGGCACAGTGTGGAACGGCTCAGCGCAATGGGTGCTCAACGAAGGCCCGCTGAACCTAGCCAACACCACCGCACTGCCCACACGCGTGACATGGCAGCTGGGCCCTCACCTCGACTTTGCCAACCTGCGCTTGGCGCTTAGCGCCACCGTGGCATCGGCCTGCTGCACCCCGCAGCCGGTGCGCGTGGATGTCTCCCCTCTGTGGCGTGGCGTGCGTGTGCAGGTCAGCGACCACACCTCTCACTGGCCAGCCAATTGGCTGGTGGGCTTGGGCGCACCGTGGAACACCGTGCAACCCGAAGGTCAACTGCAACTGCAAACCAACCACTTGCAATGGACCCAACAAGCTGGCCTTGGCCAACTGCAAGGCCAAGCCGAGCTGCAGCTGCAAAAGCTGGCAACACGCTTGTCCACCTTGCGCCCCTTGGGCAGCTACCGCTTGCGTGTGCAAGGCGGCGACGCCATAGCGCTCACACTCGACACGCTCGAAGGCAGCCTGCTGTTGCAAGGCACGGGCCAACTACACAAGGGGCACCTGCGCTTCACCGGTGAGGCCTCGGCCGCACCAGATGCCGAAGCCGCGCTCTCTAATTTATTGAACATCCTTGGCCAACGCCAAGGGAGCAAATCGATTTTGAAAATGGGTTAACACGCGTATGGCTAAACAACACACTTTCTTTCAACCCTCAGCCTTGGCTCTTGCCTTGGGTTTGGGCCTTGCCCCGGCTTTGATTGGGCTGTCGCTCACGCAAGCAGCGCCTCCCGCCAAAAAGACCACCGCACAGCAGCAGCCCATCACGCTCAATTTTGTGAACGCCGAAATCGAGTCGGTCGCACGCACACTGGCCACACTGTCCAACCGCAATTTGGTGGTGGACCCGCGCGTCAAAGGCACGATCAACCTCAGCACCGAACTGCCCGTGTCACCCAACGAAGCGTGGAGCCAGTTTTTGGCGGCTTTGCGTTTGCAAGGCTTTGCCATGGTGGAGACCAAGGGCCTCTACAAAATCGTCCCCGAGGCGGATGCCAAGCTGCAAGGCGGCAATGTGCAAGAAATCGACAAAGTGGGCGGGGGCACGGGCAACGGCCAAATCGTCACGCACATCTTCAAGCTCAACTTTGAGCAAGCCAACAACTTGGTGCCCGTGTTGCGCCCGCTCATCAGCCCCAACAACACCATCAACGTCAACCCCGGCAACAACGCCATCATCATCACCGACTACGCCGACAACTTGCAGCGCATGGCCCGCATCATTGCCACGCTGGATGTGTCGAACGCCAGTGACGTGGAAGTGATTCAACTCAAACACGCCATCGCTGTAGACCTTGCCCCTCTGGTGCTGCGCCTGGTGGAATCGGGTAGCGCGGTGCCTCAAACCGCTGCCGCATCCGGCCAATCAGGGGCTGAATACAAAACCACGCTGCTGGCCGAGCCCCGCAGCAACGCCCTCATCTTGCGCGCGGCCAACCCCACACGCGTGGCGCTGGTGAAGTCACTCATCGCCAAACTCGACCAACCCAGCGGCACCAACGCCAGCGGCAACATCCATGTGGTGTATTTGAAAAACGCCGACGCGACCAAACTGGCCACCACCTTGCGTGCTGCGGTCAGCGGCCAAGCCACAGGCGTGACAGGCACCACTGGCGCAACAGTCGGAACACCTGCTGCCAACCCTTTGTCAGCCACGTCTGCACAGGCAACATCGGGCAGCACGTTGGGTGGCCCCACCGCATCCGTGGGCTCTGCCACCGGCGGTCAAATCCAAGCGGACACGGCCACCAACTCGCTCATCATCACCGCGCCCGAACCCCAATACCGCCAACTGCGCGCCGTGATTGACATGCTCGACCAACGTCGCGCACAAGTGATGGTGGAGAGTTTGATTGCCGAAGTGAATGCCGACAAGGCAGCACAAATGGGCATTCAGTGGCAAACCGCCACGGGTCAATCGGGTGGCAATATTGGCATCATTGGCACCAACTTCAACAACCCCATCAGCACCACCATTGGACAAGGCAACATCATCGGCGCATCGGGTGGTGCAGCTGCGCTCAACGCACTAGGTGGCGGCTTGAACATTGGAACTGCCCGACAAATCAACGGCACCTATGTGCTTGGCAGTTTGGCGACGTTCTTGCAACAAAACGGCGATGGCAATGTGTTGTCCACGCCCACCTTGCTGACACTGGACAACGAAGAAGCCAAAATTGTCGTGGGCCAAAACGTGCCGTTCGTCACAGGCCAGTACACCAACAACAACACCACCAATGGCTCGGTCAATCCGTTCCAAACGGTCGAACGCAAAGACGTGGGTTTGACACTGAAGGTCAAGCCACAAATCAGCGAAACCGGCACCGTCAAGCTCACCATCTTCCAAGAAGTCTCGAGCGTGGTGGCCAACTCCGTCGGGTCGTCTACAGGCCTCATCACCAACAAGCGCAGCATTGAATCGAATGTGTTGGTCGATGACGGCTCCATCATCGTGTTGGGTGGTTTGTTGTCTGACGAATACTCGGGTGGCGCAAGTCAAGTGCCCTTGTTTGGTGACATCCCCGTGATTGGCTGGTTGTTCAAAAGCGAAAGCCGCACACGCACCAAGAAAAACCTGATGGTGTTCTTGCGCCCCGTCGTCATGCGCGATGCCGCGTCATCCGATGCGCTCAGCAACAACCGTTACCAACAAATGATGGGCTTGCAACAAAACGCACAGCCCGGCTTCAACCCCATCTTGGGTTCGGGCAATTCGCCGATGCTGCCGCCAGCCCCTGTGCCTAAACCCAAAGAAGAACCGAAGGCTTCTTCCGACAGCAAATCGGACGTACCGCAATCAGCTGTGCCAGCCGTAACGCCAGCCCAATAAACATGCGCCGCCCGCTGCCCTACGCCTTTGCCCGCACCCACCAGCTGTTGCTGGAGGACGATGGCCACACGCTCACGCTGTGGCACAGCGACGCACCCGACCTGAGCGCGTGGAGCGAAGTCACACGCCGTCACGCCGTGCAGTCGTTTGAATACACCGACAAAGCCACGCTGGCCAAACGCATCAGCGAGGCCTATGCCCAAGCCGACAGCAACGCCGCCGCCGTGGTGAGCGAAGTCGAGAGTGACGCCGACCTGACCCGCATGATGCAAGAGCTGCCCGCCGTGGAAGACTTGCTCGAAGCCGCCGACGACGCGCCCATCATCCGCATGCTCAACGCCTTGCTGACGCAAGCCGCACGCGATGGCGCGAGCGACATTCACATCGAACCGTACGAACGCCACAGCAGTGTGCGCTTTCGCGTAGACGGCACGCTGCGCGAAGTGGTACAACCCAACCGCGCTTTGCACGCAGCCCTCATTTCACGCTTAAAAATCATGGCCGAGTTGGACATCGCCGAAAAACGTTTGCCTCAAGATGGCCGCATTTCTTTGCGCCTCGGCCAACGCGCGATTGACGTGCGGGTGTCCACCTTGCCCAGCGCACACGGCGAACGCGCCGTGCTGCGTTTGCTCGACAAGACTGAAAGCAAGCTCACGTTGCAAGCCGTGGGCATGGAAGGCGACACGCTGCGCCGTTTTGAAGCCTTGGTGCACCAACCGCACGGCATCATCTTGGTCACCGGCCCCACGGGCTCGGGCAAAACCACCACGCTGTACGCCGCGCTGCAAGGACTAGACGCCACGCGCAACAACATCATGACGGTGGAAGATCCGATTGAATACGAGCTGGCGGGCGTGGGCCAAACGCAGGTGAACGCCAAGATTGATTTGGACTTCGCTAAAGCCCTGCGCGCCATCCTGCGCCAAGACCCAGACATCATCATGATTGGTGAGATTCGCGATTACGAAACTGCGCAAATCGCCATCCAAGCCTCGCTCACCGGCCACTTGGTGCTGGCCACGCTGCACACCAACGACGCCGCCAGCGCCGTGACGCGTTTGACCGACATGGGCGTGGAGCCCTTCTTGCTCAGCTCCTCGCTATTGGGCGTGTTGGCCCAGCGCCTGTTGCGCAAAACCTGTACACACTGCGCGGGCAAGGGCTGTGATGTCTGCGGCCACAGCGGCTACCAAGGCCGCACCGGTATTTTTGAATTGCTCACCACCAACGACGACATCCGCGCCCTCATCCACAACCAAGCCAGCGAAGCGCAACTGCGCGACGCCGCTTTCCGCAACGGCATGACGCTGATGCGTGACGACGGCGAACGCTTGGTGCGCCACGGTATTTCCACCCGCGAAGAACTGATTCGCGTCACCCGCGACTAAGTCCCTGCGACTAAACCTCTGCGACCAAGCCCGATCCACCATGCCCGCCTATTCGTTTGAAGCCCTAGATGCCCAAGGCCAAACGCGCCGTGGCGTGTTGGAGGCCGACACCGCACGCACGGCACGCAGCCAATTGCGTGCGCAAGACTTGGTGCCACTCAAGGTGGAGCCCGTGCAGCGCACCAGCAGCGGTTTGAACACGGTGATTTGGGAAAGCAAGATTTTCAGCAGCACAGCGCTGGCCGTATGGACGCGCCAGCTCTCGGGCTTGGTGAATGCGGGCTTGCCACTCGAGCGTGCTTTGGCAGCCCTCAGCGATGAAGCCGAAACACCCCGCCAGCGCGACTTGGTCTCTGCCCTGCGCACCGAGGTGAATGCAGGCGCACCGTTTGCCAAAGCGCTCAGCCAACACCCGCGTGAGTTCAGCGCCATCTTCACTGCCGTGATTGGCGCGGGCGAACAAAGCGGCCATTTGGGTTTGGTACTCGAACGCTTGGCCGACGATTTGCAAGAGCAACAAAACTTGCGCGGCAAGTTGTTGGCCGCTGGCCTGTACCCCGCCATCGTGTGCGTGGTGGCTTTGGTCATCGTGCTGTTTTTGCTGGCCTATGTGGTGCCCCAAGTGGCGCAGGTATTTGGCAGCAACCAGCAGCAACTGCCCGCGCTCACCAGCTTCATGTTGGCCTTGAGCAGCTTTGTGCAGAATTTTTGGTTGTGGGGCTTGTTGCTGGTCGCAACCTTCACCGCAGGTGGGCACATCGCCTTGAAACAAGCCGATGTGCGTTTGCGTTTTGATGCGGCGTGGTTGCAACTGCCTTTAATTGGTCGCTTGGCCCGTGGCTACAACGCCGCACGTTTTGCCAGTACCTTGGCCATGCTCGCCACCGCAGGCGTGCCGATTTTGAAGGCCTTGCAAGCGGCAGCAGACACGCTGAGCAACACGGCCCTCAAACGCGACGCACAAGACGCACTGGTGCTGGTGCGCGAAGGCGCACCGCTTGCTTCGGCCTTGGCCCAGCACGCACGATTTCCGCGTTTGCTGGTGATGTTCTCGCGCTTGGGCGAACAAACCGGCACACTGCCCACCATGCTGCAACGCGCTGCTGCGCAACTGAGCGAAGAGGTGCAACGCCGCGCTTTGCAACTGGCGACGATTCTGGAACCCTTGCTCATCGTGGCAATGGGCGCGATGGTGATGCTGATTGTTTTAGCGGTCATGCTGCCCATCATTCAACTCAATCAATGGGTGAGGTAATTCATGGGTGTTTCTTTAGACGGTAAGTTAGTCGTCGCCATCTCTTCAAGAGCGTTGTTCGACTTCGAAGAAGAAAACCAAGTCTTCGAACAAGGCGACGACCGCGCCTACATGAACCTGCAGCTTGACCGCCTCGAAACCCCCGCCAAACCCGGCGTCGCGTTTTCGTTGGTGCAAAAGCTGTTGGCCTTCAACACGTCTGAGGCACAACGCGTGGAAGTGGTCATCCTCTCGCGCAACGACCCTGTCAGCGGCATGCGCGTGTTCCGCTCGGCGCAGCACTACGGCTTGCCGATTCAACGCGGCAGCTTCACACGCGGGCAATCGCCTTGGCGCTATTTGCGTCCGCTCAACGCCAACTTGTTTTTGTCCACGCATTTGTCTGACGTGCGCTCAGCCCTCGACGCAGGCGTGCCTGCCGCGCAGGTGTACCCGCACTCGGCTCACGCGTCAGAGGCCAACCCACACGAAGTGCGCATCGCCTTTGACGGTGATGCCGTGCTGTTCAGCGACGAAGCCGAGCGCGTGTTTCAAGCCCAAGGCTTAGATGCGTTTCAGCAGCACGAACAAACCAATGCCGCGCACCCCTTGCCCGCTGGCCCTTTCAAACCCTTGCTGGCCGCCCTGCAAGTGCTGCAGCAAGCGGGCACGCCGCACATGCGCATCCGCACCGCGCTGGTCACCGCGCGCAGCGCACCCGCGCACGAGCGCGCCATTCGCACGCTGATGAACTGGAACATTGAGGTGGACGAAGCCATGTTCTTGGGCGGCCTTGAAAAAGGCGAGTTCTTGCGCGAGTTTGAACCCGACTTTTTCTTTGACGACCAAACCGGCCACATCGAGTCAGCCGCCCGTCACGTGCCCGCAGGCCATGTGGCCAGTGGCGTGCGCAACAGCAACACCGAAGTTTGAAAACACATGAACGCATTTAGAAGCGTCGCCAACAACGTGGCGACGAATTGGCAAAAAAGCCGCTTACAGCTCAGCCGAGTTTGGGCTTTGTCACTGCCGTATTTCAAGTCGGAAGAAAAGTGGCGCGCCCGCTTGCTGCTGGCCGCCTGCGTGGGCTTGAACCTGGGCATGGTTTACATGATGGTCTTGCTCAACGACTGGAACCGCGTGTTCTACGACGCGCTGCAAAACCGCAATGCCGAGGTGTTTTGGAAGCAGCTCGGCGTGTTTGCCATGCTGGCCACGTGCTTCATCATCGTGGCGGTGTACCGCTTCTACCTCACGCAGTTACTCGAAATGCGTTGGCGCGCGTGGATGACACGCGACTACCTGCAACGTTGGCTCAAAGGCCATGTGTTCTACCAACTCGAACTGCAAAGCAAGAACGGCACAGACAACCCCGACCAACGGATTCAAGAGGACGTGCAGCAATTCACGGCTGACACGGTGGGCTTGTCGCTCGGTTTGCTCGACGCCACGGTCACGCTGCTGAGCTTTGTGGGCATCTTGTGGGGTCTTTCTGGCGGCTTTAGTTTTGAGGTGAGGGGCGAGACCTATAACCTGCCCGGCTTCATGGTGTGGATGGCGTTGGCTTATGCGCTGGCAGGCAGCTTGATAGGCCACTGGATTGGCCGCTCGATGGCATCGCTCAACTTTGCACAGCAACGTTTGGAAGCAGACTTTCGTCACCACCTGATGCGCGTGCGCGAGTACAGCGAGGCCATTGCGCTCGACCGTGGTGGCCGTGTGGAACGCCTGTCGCTGCAAGAGCGCTTCGCCCAAGTGCTGGACAACTTCATGCGCTTGTTGCGCGTGCAAAAGCGCTACACCTGGTTCAACTCGGGCTACGGCCAAGCGGCGGTGGTGTTCCCCATGTTGGTGGCCTCGCCGCGCTATTTCAGCGGCGCCATTCAGCTGGGTGAGTTGATGCAAATCTCTTCTGCGTTTGGCCAAGTGCAAGAGTCGCTCAGTTGGTTCATCAGCAACTACAGCCGCTTGGCATCATGGCAAGCCACCACCCTGCGTTTGACGAGTTTTCAAGACCAAATGCTGGCCATCCAGGTAGACGAGGTGGCAGAACCAGAAGCCGCACCGCTGTCGTTCACGGGTGCAACCGCCGTCACGCACACAGGCATCAACGCCTTGCACACCACCCCGCTCACTATTTCTTTACCCAATGGCGACGTGTTGTTGGCCGACACCTCGCTCAACGCAGCAGCAGGCGACACGGTGTTGATTCGCGGCCCATCGGGCTGTGGCAAGTCCACACTGCTGCGCGTGTTGGCTGGCATTTGGCCCTATGTCAGCTCGCCCACACATGACCGTCACGGCGAGCCGATCACCTATGGCCCCGTGGTGTTGCCCCAAGGCAGCGTATTCATGCCGCAACGCCCCTACTTCCCTGAAGGCACCTTGCGCCAAGCACTGGCCTATCCCGATATCGCCGAGCACTACACCGACGAAGCCTTGAAGAACGCCCTGTACGACGCCCTGCTGCCGCACTTGGCAGATGAGCTGGACGTGGCAGGCCACTGGACACAGCAGCTCTCAGGTGGCGAACAACAACGCTTGGCCTTGGCCCGTGTGCTGCTGAAGCGCCCACGCTGGGTGTTTGCCGACGAAGCCACCAGCGCCTTGGATGAAGCCGGTGAAAAAATGCTGTACGAAAAACTGCTCACCATGGTGCGCGAAGAAGGTGGCGGCTTGGTGTCTATCGCTCACCGCCCAAGCGTGGCCACGTATCACGACACGGTGTGGCAGTTTGTGCCCGCACCGGAAGGCAGCACAGCCAAGTTTGTGCTGGCCACGCCATAAAAATCACGCCTTCCAGCGCTCCCAGCCCTTGGCGCGCAGATCGCACGCAGGGCAGGTGCCGCAACCGTAGCCCCAATCGTGGCGGTGTGTGCGGTCGCCCATGTAGCAGGTGTGCGTGTGCTCCACGATGAGGTCAACCAACTGATCACCGCCATTGGCGTGTGCTTTTTGGCCCAGGTCATAGGCCAGCTGCCAGGTCTGTGCTTTGTCAATCCACATCAACGGTGTTTCGATCAACAAGCGGCGGTCCATGCCGAGTGACAAGGCAATTTGCATGGCCTTCATGGTGTCGTCACGGCAGTCGGGATAGCCGGAGAAATCGGTCTCGCACACACCGGTGACGATGACATCCAAATCACGGCGATAGGCCAATGCAGCCGCGAGCGTGAGGAACAGCAGGTTGCGGCCCGGCACAAAGGTGTTGGGCAAGCCAGACGCTTCCATCTTGAACGCCATGTCGCGTGTGAGCGAGGTTTCGCTCACCTGGCCCAATACGCCCAGGTCGAGCAAATGGTCTTCACCCAGCTTGTTCGCCCACTGAGGAAACTGCGCACGCACTTGGGCCAGCACTTGCAGTCGCGCTTCTAGCTCGACCAAATGGCGTTGGCGATAGTCAAACGCCAAGGTCTCCACCCGCTCGTATTGCGCCAGCGCATGAGCCAAGCAAGTGGTGGAGTCTTGACCGCCCGAGAACAAAACCAATGCGTTGCGGTGAATGGGGTGACGTGTTTGCATGGGCTTAGGTTCAGTGTGAAGGTGCTTGGGCGTGTGAAATTTTGTCGGTCAACGCAATGGCCAAAGCACTGAGCAAGAATGTGATGTGGATGATGGTTTGCCACATCAACACCTTCTCGTCGTAGTTGGCCGCATTGATGAAGGTCTTGAGCAAGTGGATGGATGAAATGCCAATGATGGCCATACCCAGCTTGACCTTCAAAATCGACGCGTTCACGTGACTGAGCCACTCAGGTTGATCGGGGTGATTTTCAAGGTACATGCGCGAGACAAAGGTTTCGTAGCCCCCCACAATGACCATGATGAGCAAGTTGGAGATCATCACCACATCGATCAAACCCAAAACCACCAGCATGGTGATGGACTCGCTCAGGTGCGTGACCGTCATGCCGTTCTTGTAACCAATGCTGGTCACCAAGGCATCCAGCGCGGCTTGGCTGCCAAACGCGGCTTCGATCAAATGCACCAGTTCCACCCAGAAATGGAACACATACACCGCTTGCGCAGCGATGAGGCCCAAATACAGAGGCAGCTGCAGCCAGCGGCTGGCAAAAATAAATCGGGGCAAGGCAGGGGTTTGCTTCATACTGAACAATCTCTCATTAAGGTTCAAATTTTGCCTGAGCCCACATAAACTCAAACCATGTTGTTACAAATTTTCTCTTTGATTCTGCACTTCGCCGTTGGCTTGGTGGCTGGCACGTGTCTGCTGCGCATGTACATGCATTTGCAGCGCATCAATTTGTCGTCCAGCGGCGGCAACCCATTGGCACCATTTGTGTTCACCATCACCAACTGGATCGTGCTGCCTGTGCGTCGCTTTGTGCCGGCCCTTGGCCGCTTAGACACGGCCAGCTTGGTCGCGGCCTATGCCGTGTTGCTGGCCAAGCACTCGCTGTTGTGGATCGTGGCAGGCGCGACCGCCCATTGGCTGACCTTGGTGACCCATGCGGGCTTTGAACTGCTCAGCGTCATTCTGTCTAGCCTGATGTGGATGGTCATTGGCTATGCGCTGATGTCATGGTTCAGCGCCGCCTCGGATGTGCGCTATTTCTTGGCCCAGTTGGTCGAGCCCCTGCTGCGCCCCATGCGTCGCATCCTGCCGCAAATGGGCGGCGTGGACTTGTCGCCCATCGCACTGATGCTGGTGATTCAAATCGCTGAGATCGTGCTGCACACCCTACAAGCGCAAGTCGTTTTCTAAGATGCTCCAATTTCGCTGGCTCGCTTTGTGTTTGTCATGTGTCGCACTCCACGCGGCGGCGCAATTGCAAGCCCCCTCGCCTGCGGCCTTGCCTCCCGTCACCACCATTGCCGCATTGGATGTGCCGCGTTACATGGGCACGTGGTACGAGATTGCCAAATTTCCCAACCGTTTTCAGCGCAAGTGCCTGGCCAACACGCGCGCGCACTATCTGGCGCAAACCGATGGCTCGGTGCAAGTGCTCAACAGCTGCACCACAGCAGATGGCAACACCATCGACGCATTGGGCTTGGCCAAACAAGTGGGTCCAGCCACGTCGCCCAAACTGCAAGTGCGTTTTGCCCCCGCATGGCTGAGCTGGTTGCCACAGGTGTGGGGTGACTATTGGGTGATTGACCTGGATGCCGAGTACCAACTGGCCGCTGTGAGCGATGCCAAACGCGAGTATCTGTGGGTGCTATCGCGCACGCCGCGCGTCCCTGCAAAGACCTATGACGGGCTGATCGAACGTTTGAAAGCGCAAGGCTTCGATGTGCAACAACTCGAGCTCACGCAACAGCCCTGAAGCGCCAGGATCTTCAAGACTGCGTTTTTTGGCGCAGCTCATAGACGGTCAGCAAACCGCCCGCGGTGCCACAAAGTGCAATCAAGCCAATGCCCATCATGGACAGATGATCGGGCACATGGTCAAACACCCACCAACCGCCCAGCATCGCAAAACCAATTTGCGCATACATGTACGGCATCAAAGTGCCTGCGGGTGAGCGTTCAAACGCCATGATGAGCAAGAAATGTCCCACGCACCCGGCAACGCCCATGAGCACCAACTCCAGCAACACCCGCGTGTCGCTGATGGGCACCCAAAACCAAAACAGCGGCACAGAGGTGAGTGCGGTACCCACCCATGTGGTGTAGAACTGCGTGGTCATGGCGTCTTCGGTGCGCGTCATCTTGCTGGTGAGCAACTGAAACGCCGCGTTCACGATGACCAAGGCCAGCGGAATGAGCAGCGGCCAACCAAACACATCGGTGCCAGGGCGCACGATGATGAGCGTGCCAACAAAGCCGCCACACACCAGCCACACACGTTGCGCCGACACATGCTCACCCAACAGGCGTGCCGCCAACAAGGTGACCAGCAAAGGCACGGTCATCACAATCGCGGTGAATTCGCCCACGGGCAAAAACCGCAAGCTCGAAAAAGCCAAACCCGTCACCACGGTCAACAACACACCGCGTGTGAGCTGCTGGCGTGGGTTGTTGGTTTTGAGTACGTCTAAGCCTTTGAGGGGCAACACCACCGCCGTGGTGAGCACGGCTTGGAAGAAGTAACGCGCCCAAATCGCCATCATCACAGGCACAACCGTGGTCACGCGCTTGGTGGTGGTGTCCAAAATGGCGAAGCACGCCATGGCAATAAGCAACAAACTGATGCCCAAAAGCGCGGGGTGTGATTTTCGATGAGACGTCATGCGGATGCCTCGAATGTAGCAAGAATTAAGCTTTGGCCTTGGCTTTGATGTGACGCTGGTTGTTGCAGCGGTCATGGCTGATGGCCAAATTTTCTTGGTGGCTGTTGCCGCCTTCGCTGAGTGGCTGAATGTGCTCTAGCGTGGCGTCGGCATGCGCCACGTGCTCCCCGCAGACCCAACACGGCACCACGCCATGCAATTGGCGCGCTACCGTTTTATAGATCTTGTCGCGGGTGAGCTTGAGCCGACTCAAGGCTTTACTTGATCCAAGCAGCCAAAGTTTTGGCGTACGCGTCAAAGTCTTTGATGGGGCGTTTGGCCACACCCGAGGCTTCAGCGGCACGTGCCACGGCAGGCGCGATGCGCTGGATGAGGCGTGTGTCGAATGGCTTAGGAATGATGTTGTCCACGCCAAACGTCAAATCCAAACCGGGATAAGCGGCTTGCACTTCGGCGGTCACTTCCAACTTGGCCAAGTCTGCGATTTCGCGCACACAAGCAATCTTCATCGCTTCGGTGATTTTGGTCGCGCCGCAATCCAAGGCACCACGGAAGATGTATGGGAAGCACAACACGTTGTTCACTTGGTTGGGGTAGTCAGAGCGACCTGTGGCAATGATGCAATCAGGGCGCACGGCTTTGGCCAACTCAGGGCGAATTTCTGGCTCGGGGTTGGCCAAGGCCAAGATGAGTGGCTTGTCGGCCATGGTTTTGACCATGTCTTGCGTCAACACGCCGGGGGCTGAGCAGCCCAAGAACACATCGGCACCGTTGACCGCATCGGCCAAGGTACGTGCATCTGTTTTTTGTGCAAAGCGGGCTTTGGATTCGTCGTAGCCACCGGGGCGGCCTTCATAAATCACGCCTTTGGAATCACACACAAAAATGTTCTCGGCCTTCACGCCCAAGCCCACAAACACGCCCAAACAAGCCAAGGCCGCTGCGCCTGCGCCAGACACCGCCACTTTGATTTGGGTGATGTCTTTGCCAGCCAACTCCAAGCCGTTCAACATGGCTGCCGCCGAGATGATGGCGGTGCCGTGTTGGTCGTCGTGAAACACGGGAATGCTCATGCGTTCGCTGAGCTTTTTCTCAATGTAGAAACACTCGGGGGCTTTGATGTCTTCGAGGTTGATGCCACCAAAGGTGGGCTCCATGGCCGCGATGATATCCACCAGTTTGTCAGCGTCGTGTTCGTCGAGTTCGATGTCAAACACGTCAATGCCTGAGAACTTTTTGAACAAGCAACCCTTGCCTTCCATCACGGGCTTACCGGCCAACGCGCCGATGTCACCCAAGCCCAATACGGCGGTGCCGTTGGTGATGACGCCCACCAAGTTGCCACGGCTGGTGTACTCATAAGAGAGCTGCGGGTCTTTTTCAATCTCCAAACAAGGGTACGCAACGCCAGGTGAATAGGCCAAGCTCAGGTCGTGCTGGTTGTCCAGCGGGTGAGTGGGCTCCACGCGAATCTTGCCCTTGGTGGGCGAGCGGTGGTAGTCAAGTGCGGCTGTGCGTAATTCTTGTTCTGCTGGGGTCATGAAGGAAAGCTCCGAATTATTTTAAAAATGGTGGCTATCCTACCCACTCTTTGTGCTTAAGCGACTGCATCGTGCTGCAGCATTGCCATCATTGATCTAATTCAATCAGGGTGTTGATGAGCTCATTCATTTGCCCCTCCAACTTGCGCACATGATGTTCATCCAAATGACTCTTGCTGTGCAGCAGTGCAATGTTTGCAGTCTCTAGCTGCGAGTACAACAATTTAATTGTGTTTAAAAGTTGGGTTTTTTGCTCACTCATTGCATTGGCCTCAATGAAAAGTTTTACGGATTTTCTAGCTAAGTCAGGTTAGATCCAATACGCTGGTTGGCGTACCCCTCCCATAACGCAAGCCTTCAGTTCAGTGCATTCAACAAATCCTGCGTGTCTCGAATGATTGGCTGCGCCAGCTGCAACAACAAATGACCATCCACCGCCTGTTGAGCCCACCGGTTGGAAGCCTCAAGCACGGGGTGCGTGTGCAAATAGTCAGGCACCTCAAAGCTTGGCGACTGTTGCTTGAACGCCAGCAACATGCTGAGATACCCCGAAAAATACAAGCTAAACATCAACGCATTGGCCGCTTCTTGCGTAATCTCACGGCGTCCCACCAACTGCAAGAACAACGCCTTGGCGGTTTCTATCGTCGGCAGTTCACCGGCACTCAGTTGAAACTCTTCATCCAAGGTCTTGCATGCCTTGTTCCATTGCGCTAGTGCGTCTGTCATCTGGTCAGTCATTTCAGTTCAATCGTATTCAAGCCAACATTGTGCCTTTGCACCTCTTGGCCCCACAGCGGCAGGTGTATTTGGCTTTGAGCGCGTCGGTCATGGGCTCATCGCTCACCAGCCCATAGTTGAACGTCAGCTCTTCGCCTCGCCACACTTGGCGACGCGTTTTGATGAAAATACGGCCTTTGATTTCTACGGGTTCGCAATTGGGGCGACACGAATGGTTGATCCAACGCGACGCATTGCCGCCGTACAAGCCGTCAATCACTCTCGCATCGTCGATGTGAAAGTAAAACGTGTGCTCGGGATTACTAGGGTCATGCGGATGGCGACGCTGCGCTTCAGCCATGGAAATAATTTCACCCACATACTCAATGACCGTTTCGCCCGCAGCCATCCCGCACAGGGCGAACACGCCTTTGCCGTGGACGCGAGATGAGAGGACTTCTATTCGAGGGTCACTCAACAGTTACGCTCTTAGCTAAATTTCGAGGTTTATCAACATCCGTACCCCGCGCACACGCCGTGTGATAGCTCAACAACTGCAACGGCACCACGTGCAAGATGGGCGAGAGCACGCCATAGTGCTCGGGCATGCGGATGACGTTCACGCCTTCGCTGCTTTCAATCTTGGTGTCGCCATCGGCCAGCACGTACAGCACGCCGCCACGGGCGCGCACTTCTTGCATGTTGCTCTTGAGCTTCTCTAGCAGCGTGTCGTTAGGGGCCACTGTCACCACGGGCATGGCGCTGGTGACCAAGGCCAAGGGGCCGTGCTTCAACTCGCCAGCGGCATAGGCCTCGGCGTGGATGTAGGTGATTTCTTTGAGCTTCAACGCGCCTTCCAGCGCGATGGGGTAATGCGTGCCACGGCCCAAGAACAAGGCGTTTTCTTTGCTGGCGAATTCTTGTGACCATGCGATGAGCTGAGGCTCCAGCGCCAGCACGGCTTGCAGTGCAGCGGGCAAGTGGCGCATGTCTTTGATGTGCTTGGCTTCTTCTTCGTCGCTCAAACGGCCTTTGGTTTGCGCCAAGGCCAAGGTGAGCAAGAACAAACCTGCCAGCTGCGTGGTGAAGGCTTTGGTCGATGCCACGCCAATCTCTGCGCCTGCGCGGGTGACGTAGGCCAACTTGCACTCGCGCACCATGGCGCTGGTGGACACGTTGCAAATGGTGAGAGTTTTGTCCATGCCCAAACCTTGCGCGTGGCGCAGCGCGGCCAAGGTGTCAGCCGTCTCGCCCGACTGGCTGATGGTGACCACCAAGCTGTTGGGATTGGGCACGGATTCGCGGTAGCGGTACTCGCTGGCAATTTCCACTTGGCAAGGAATTTTGGCAATCGCCTCAATCCAATATTTGGCTACGCAGCCGCTGTAATAGCTGGTGCCGCAGGCGAGGATGAGCACGTTGTCGATGGCTTTGAACACCGAGTACGCGCCGTCGCCAAACAACTCGGGCGTGATGCCCTCAATGCCTTCGAGCGTGTCGGCAATGGCGCGCGGCTGCTCGAAGATTTCTTTTTGCATGTAGTGGCGGTAAGGCCCCAACTCGGCTGCGCCGCTGTGCGCTTGCACGGTTTTGACTTCGCGTGTGACGGCTTTGTGGTGGCGGTCTTGCACCCAGTATTTGCCGATTTGAATGTCCACCACGTCGCCCTCTTCAAGGTACACGATTTGATCGGTCACCCCGGCCAAAGCCATGGCATCGCTGGCTAAGAAAGTTTCGCTGTGCTCTTTGCCCACGCCCAAAATGAGTGGCGAGCCAGCGCGTGCGCCAATGACGCGGTGCGGTTCGTCTTTGTGAAACACGGCAATCGCGTATGCGCCGTGCAACTGCACGATGGCGGCTTTGACCGCTTCAAACAGATCGCCGTTGTAGAGGCTGTCCACCAAGTGGGCAATGACCTCGGTGTCGGTTTGGCTCAAAAACTCGTAGCCCTTGGCTTGCAATGCAGCGCGCAGCTCGTCGTGGTTTTCGATGATGCCGTTGTGCACCAAGGCCACGCGGCCCACTTTGTTTGGCACATCGGCTGTGTACACACCCGCGCCAGCACCCGTGCCATGGCTGAAGTGCGGATGCGCGTTGTGCACCGCAGGCGCACCGTGCGTGGCCCAGCGTGTGTGCGCAATGCCAATGCCGCCTTCGATGTGGTCGGCCTTGACTTGATCCATCAGCTCAGACACGCGTGCCGTGCTGCGCGCACGCTGCAAGCCGCCCTGTTTGGCTCCCAAACTGGCCGAATGCACCGCCACGCCGCAAGAGTCATAGCCACGGTATTCCAGTCGCTGCAAACCTTGCACGAGGATGGGAACGATGTTGCGGGTAGAAACGGCGCCGACGATGCCACACATAAAGAGCACTCCTAAATTGGGTTGCCCGAATCGTAGGCGCCCTCAAAAGAAATTTCTTCTGTATTTTTTTAATTATTTGAACGAAAATTCCATCAATTACTTAATTTGGAATTTAATTTCAATTAAATCAAATTTATGAAACAAGAATTTCTAGACGAAACCGATTTGAAGCTGCTCGACGCCTTGCAGCGCGACGCCACGCTCAGCAATGTGGCCTTGGCCGAACGCTTCAAAATCTCGCCGCCCACCTGCCTGCGCCGCGTCAAACGGTTGACCGATGAGGGCTGGATTGAGCGCCAAGTGGCCGTGCTTAACGCCGACAAATTGGGCGCAGCCTTGGGCCACGGCCTGACCTCTTTGGTGGAAGTCACGCTAGACGCACAAGGTGCTGAGCATTTGGACGCGTTTGAGCAACGCGCCGTGGCAGACGACGCCGTGCAGCAATGTTGGCGCGTGTCGCCCGGGCCAGACTTTGTGCTGGTGGTGCAAGCCGCGGACATGCCCGACTACCTCGCCATCACGCAGCGCCTGTTGACGCAAGATGCGAACGTGCGCAACGTGAAAGCGTTTTTTGCGACCAAACGGGCGAAGTTCACCAGCACTTGGCCTGTGCTGCGCAAACCTTAAAACGCCACGCGCCCGTGTCACGAATGGCAAGCAAAACTGCGAGCCATAAAAAAGGCAGCCTAAGCTGCCTTTGTCGTTTTAAGCCTTCGCCTTTTTCTCAGGCCGCTTGTAGTTGGCAATGCTCACCTGCTTGCCACGCGCCACGCTCAACGCTCCGGGCTCGGTGCTCTTGGTGATCGTCGAGCCGCCGCCCACCGTGCCGCCTGCGCCGATGGTGACGGGGGCCACCAACACGCAGTTGCTGCCCACATGCACATCGGCTTCGATGACGGTGCGGTGCTTGTTGGCGCCGTCGTAGTTGGCCGTGATGCTGCCTGCGCCGTAATTGACGCGCTCGCCCACCGTGGCGTCGCCCAAGTAAGCCAAGTGGTTGGCTTTTGCGCCCTTGGCCATGGTGGAGTTCTTCACTTCCACAAAATTGCCAATGTGCACCTCAGCCGCCAGTTGCGCACCAGGGCGCAAGCGGGCGAAGGGGCCAATCAATGCGCCCTCGCCCACGGTCACGCCCAGCTTCTCGCCGTCGATGTGGGTGAAGGGGTGAATCACCGCGCCGGCTTCAATGGTGCAGTTGGCAATCACGCAGTTCGCGCCAATCTTCACGCCTTGGCCGAGCGACACGTGGCCTTGAAAGATGCAGTTCACATCAATCTCCACGTCTTGTGCGCAGGTCAATGTGCCGCGCACATCAAAGCGCGCGGGATCGATGATGCGCACGCCGTCGGCCATGAACGCTTGCGCCTGGCGCAGCTGAAACGTGCGCTCCAACTCGGCCAACTGTGTAGGGCTGTTGACGCCCGCGACTTGCGCCACGTCTTTGATTTTGTGAGCCACCACAGGCACCCCATCGGCCTCGGCAAACTTGACGACGTCAGTCAAATAAAACTCTTGTTGGGCGTTGTTGTTGTCCAAGCGTGCCAGCCAAGGCTTGAGCAACTTGGCGGGCACAGCCATGATGCCGCTGTACACCTCTTGGATGGCGCGCTGTTCATCATTAGCATCTTTGTGCTCGACGATGGCATGCACTTGGCCCGCAGGGTTACGCACGATGCGGCCGTAGCCTGTTGGATCAGCAAAGTCGATGGTGAGGAGCGCGAGTTGCTTGCCATCACACAGGTCGATCAATGCCTGCAAGGTGTCGGCTTGCGTCAAGGGCACATCACCAGAGAGCACCACCACCACGGCGTCATCAGTCAACAAGGGCACGGTTTGCTGCACTGCGTGGCCTGTGCCGAGCTGAGGCATTTGGCGGGCGAACTGCAGCTTGTCGTTGGGATTGGCCGACAGCAAAGCGGGTTCGACTTGGTCGGCCCCGTGTCCGGTGATGACGATGGTGTGGCGCGCCTTCAAGCTGCGCGCGGTGTCAATCACATGCTGCACCAAAGCCTTACCGGCGAGTCGGTGCAAAACCTTAGGCATACTGCTCTTCATTCGGGTGCCCTTGCCGGCAGCCATGATCACCACATCCAAAGCCTTCATGTCATTCATCCTTATCTTGCGCAGAATTATCCGCCATGCCTCTGTCTGGTTAGCGCTTGCCGCACTCGTGGGGTTGAGCGGTTGCAGCACCATCAAAGTGGTCTACAACAACAGCGATGACTTGGTTTACTGGTGGCTCGACAGCTACGCTGATTTACAAGACGGCCAAAAGCAACTCACGCGCGACGCGCTGACCGAGCTGCAGCGCTGGCATCGGCAACAGCAGTTGCCCGAATATGTGGCCTTGCTCAAGCGCATGCAAGCGATGGCGCTCAATGACATCACGCCTGCGCAAGTGTGTGCAGTAACAGAGGACATGAAGGGCAGTTTTATTCGCGTGCTGCGCCACATGGAGCCCGCATCAGCCCAACTCTCCAGTCAGCTCAACGCAGACCAACTGCGTAGCGTGCGCAAACGTTTTGACAAGACCAACAAAACTTGGAAAGAAGATTGGCTTGACCCCAATGCCGAAGATCGTCTGCGCTATCGCACCAAACAAGCGAGCAATCGCCTCGAAGATTTTTATGGTCGCTTGGAAAAATCACAGCGCGAAACACTGCAGCAATGGCTGAGCAGCTCTATCTTTGACCCAGCGTTCAGCTACGCCGAGCGTGAGCGCCGCCAAGCCGACACGCTGCAAACTTTGCAACGCATTGCACAAGAAGGCAACGCACCGAGCAAACAAGAACAAGCGCAAAGCTGGCTGCGAGGTTTGGTTGACCGAAGCTTCAACTCCCCCAATGAACGCTACCGCGCCTACAACCTTGAACTGTGGAATGAAAACTGTGCAGGCTTTGCCAAGCTGCACAACAGCACAACCCCCACGCAGCGCCAACGCATGCTGGAAGCCCTACGCGGCTACGAGCAAGACTTCAAAACGTTGATGGCGCAAAAATAAGCACCACAGCCCCAAGCGGGGTTTAGCTCATTGGCCAAACCACCCCGTTGTCATTGAGCAGGGCATCCAGGGGCATGTCATGTGGTTCAGGCATCAGGTCAGGCAAAAAGCCGTGGGTAAAGCCCAAGCCCGCTGTGAACGGCTTGGGTTGCAGAGTCGCCAACGTGCGGTCATAAAAGCCACCGCCATAGCCCAAACGAAAACCACCAGGGCCATAACCCACACAAGGCACAAACAACAAGGTGGGCACCACCACTTCAGTGTCTTTGGGTTTGGGAATGCCGTAGGCATCTTCTTCCATCGGGCAGCCGGGGTACCAGGCGTGAAAGGTCAGTGTTTTGTGCGCCTTGTCCACCACGGGCAAGCCGATGCGTCGGCGCTGTGGCTCGTCCAGCAACTCGCCGTCTTCTTTCCAGCGGTGCAGCACGGGCAGCGGGTCAAACTCGCCTTTGATGGGCCAGTAAGCACCGATCACCGTGTCAGGGCGATCAAACAGCCAAATGCGCATCACGCGTTGCAACATGTCGGCCCGAGCCAGCCGGTCGGGCAAGTTCAAACGCTCTTCAATGAGCTGCTGGCGCAAGGTTTTTTTGTCCACAGATAATCAGGGCATGAAGTTTCGAGTCATTGTGTCATTGTTTGCCAGCGTTTTCGTGACGTTGGCCACCGTTCAACCCAGCTTTGCGGCGCCTTCTGGCAGCAACGCACAGGCAGATGCCGTCATCACCGACATGGCTCAAGCCTTCAAGCGAGGCGACCGCAAACGCTTGACCGCGCTGCTGCCACAAGCGAAAGGCCATACGCTCGAACCTTGGGCAGCTTATTGGGAACTGAAAGCCCGTCTGGACGAAGCGTCGTCTCAGGAAGTCCGCGCCTTCTTCAACCGCTACCCCGCCACTTACCAAGAAGACCGTCTGCGCAACGACTGGCTGCTGCTTTTGGGGCAACGCCGTGACTGGACCACCCTCAGCGACGAGCACCCACACTACCGCATGCGTGATGACCGCGAACTGCGCTGCTATTTCTTGACCATTGAGCTGCTGGAAAAAGGCCCACAAGCCGGCGCGTCCATTGCTGATGAGGTGCGCAAAAACTGGATGGGCATGCGCGAAGCCGACGACGGCTGCACCCTGGCTGCGGACCGCTTGTTCTTCACCAAACAATTCACGGCCCTCGACATTTGGCGCAAAGCCCGCTTGATGGTGGAACACAACCGTCCCCGCACCGCGCGCAACGCCGTGCAAATCGTGGCCCCAGATGCCGCCAACGTGGTGCCCGATGCCATCAACAACGCTGAGAAATTCTTGGCCAAACACATTGCCGCGCCACAAAAGGTACGCCAAGAATTGGTGGTCATGGCGCTTGTCAAAATTGCCACGACTGACCCTGACAAAGCCGACAAGCTGATGCGCAACAAATGGCAGCCCTACCTCACCACGGAAGAACGTCACTGGGTGTGGGGCGTGATTGGCCGTCAATCCGCCATGCGCTTAGATGACGACGCTTTGACCCATTTCGCACGCGTGGCGCATGACAAAGACTTGAATGACGACATGCTGGGCTGGAAAGTGCGCGCTGCTTTGCGCGCTGGCAACACGCCCAAGTGGCCCGTGGTCGAAAACGCCATCAATGCCATGAGCGCCGATGCACGCAAAGACCCCACTTGGATTTACTGGCACGCACGTGCGCTTCTGGCACGCAAAAAAGTAACCCAGCCAATTCAACAAGAAGCCAATGCCATGCTCGAGGGCATTGCTGGTGTGCGCGGTTTTTACGAACAGCTCGCCCTCGAAGAGCTGGGCCGCAAAGTGACTGCACCTGCACGCCCACCGGCGCCCACTGCCGAAGAAATGGAAGTCGCTAAACGCAACCCATCGTTACAACGTGCGCTCTACGCCATTGGCATGGGCCTGCGCTCTGAAGGAGTGCGCGAGTGGAACTACGCCACCAACCTCGTCAACGCCGAGGGCAAAGCTGGCTTGATGAGCGACCGCGAGCTGCTGGCCGCTGCGCAACTCGCCTGCGACAACCAAGTGTGGGACCGCTGCATCAACACCAGCGAGCGCACGCGTCAGGTCATGGACTTTGAGCAACGCTTCCCCATGCCGCACAAAGACGCCGTGGTGGCACGCGCCAAAACCATCAACCTCGACCCTGCGTATGTGTACGGCCTGATTCGCCAAGAAAGCCGCTTCGTCACGGATGCCCGCTCGGGCGTGGGGGCCTCGGGCCTCATGCAAGTCATGCCCGCCACCGCCAAATGGACCGCTCGCAAAATTGGTTTGACCAGCTTCACACCAGACCAAATCACCGACCGTGACACCAACATCGCCATCGGCACCGGGTACTTGAAACTGGTGCTAGACAGCTTTGAGGGCTCCATGCCGTTGGCTGCCGGCGCGTACAACGCCGGCCCCAGCCGCTCACGCCGTTGGCGTGCGCCTAACGACGGCACAGGCCCTGTCCTGGAAGGCGCCATCTGGGCTGAAAACGTACCCTTCAATGAAACCCGCGACTACGTCAAAAAAGTGCTGTCCAACACCACCAACTACGCCGCACTCATCACGGGTCAGCCCCAATCCCTCAAGGCAAGATTGGGTCTAGTGGGGCCTCGTGATGCGACAGCGCCAGCAGAAAATTTAGAGTTGCCTTGACACTTTAAACTTTGCATCAGACATAAAAAAACGCCTTGCACTGCAAGGCGTTTTTATTGGGCGTTCGCTTAGATTAGAAGCGTGTGCCAACAGACAACGTGAAACCGCGTACAGATTCGCTGCCGCTTTTTGCATATTGCATGTAATCCACTTGACCGTAAATATCTTTAGTCAATTGTGTTTCGACACCAAAACCATAAGCCATACGCGTCATCAAGCCTTGTTCACCATTGCCGTTAGCACTCGTTGTAGCAGCGCCAACGCGAATGAAGCCATCCACATCTTTTGCAAGTGCCATTTTGGGCTTCACAAACACACCCAGAACGTCAGCAGATGTGCCATCTGCCTTCTTCAAGGTCAGTGCGGCCATGCCTTCGACTGACAACGTACGGTTAATTTCTTTACCCACGATGAAACGACCCAACTTAGGCGTATCGCTACCTTGGTCACCCTTGAGTCGCAAACCCAGCAAACCGGCTTCTGCATAGTAGTCAGTATGTGCTGGGGCTTTACCTTGGGCGCTAGCCACACCGGCCGTAGCCACCAAGACGAGAGAAGCCAACAAGCGGCTGATCGTTTTCATAAATATCCTTCAATTTCAATATTTGGCAATGCGCCAGAGTTCATAAAATTGCCTGTCACGAACAGGCAAGTAAATTAAATATGAGTTATTTATATTTACAAAAAGAAGTTTAAAACTATTTTTGTAATATTTTATTAACAAATGATAGGTAGATAGACATCGTTCCCCACGCAGATGCACATGATTTCCAGAGACTTGCAAGGATTTAGGGTTAACCCTATACTTCAACCTTACTTCAGTCTGACTGAGACATTTAAGGATTTCCATGACCACGTTCGTCAACATCAGCTACACCACCAGCCACCCCGGCGTCACCCGCTTTGAGCGCGCTTACGCATCAGCTAAAAACGTTGTTCAACGTCTCCAGCAAGAAAGCACTTACGCCGCGGTGTTGTTGATGTTTGGCGCCTTGAGCCTCATCGCTTCGATCTATGACATCGTTGACGCATCGCAAGAAGGCCAAGAGCTGGGCGCTTGGGTCGTGTTGTGGGCTGCCGTCTTGATGTGTTTGGTGGTTTTCGGCAAATACTGCAAACGTCAACTCGTGGCCTGGTTCAAAGCTGACCGCGAAGCCCGCATGTGGGACAGCGCCTTGACCGATTACCGAGTCATGGCTGACATTCGCTGCGCACAAAGCCGCAGCGAATAAAAAAAGCGCCCCTCAGGGCGCTTTTTTTATTGGGCTGATGCATCAGTCCGAATAGACCCTTTTGACCACCGCGCCCGTGTCGTACGTTTGTAGGTAGTCGGCAAGGCGCTCGAAAGTGGCGGTCACGGGCAGACCGCGGTGGTCCGACAGCGACACTTCCGCATCCAACATAGCCCCCAGCATGAGCTTGAATGCGTTCACATGCACAGGTTGCGCGACGAAATGGGCTTTTTCGTAGGCTTTGATCGCCTGAATGTCACTGGTTTGGTAGATCGCCGCATTCAGCACATCCAACACAAACTCCGTGCAGTTTTGCCGCCCCAGGGTGTAGGGGTTGGCAATGACCGAATAGTCGCGCTGATGCAACTGCTGGTAAGTCGGCGAGGCAATCACCTTGAGTAATTTGTCTTGCAACACGGGTGAAGGAATGATCAAGCCAGACTCCAGCGTGACCACGCCTTTGAAAAACTCAACAGGCACATCTTGCACAAGGGCGCTCACATCGGGGTGATCGTCGAGCTGGTACAAGTTTTGGATGGCATAGCCCACCGACTTCTCACCACGAACGGCAAACGCCACATGCGTGAAGTGCATGCCTTCTGGCAGCTCAGAAGCCGGCCGCCCCATCCTGGCAATGATGGCAACGCGCGCGCCCGTGTCAGCCAGCGTGCGCTCGACCTTTTGTGCAAACGCGCGAATTTGTTCGGGCTTGAAGTGCGCGACCTGGGACGGCGCTGAACTGCTGACGCTGAACCCTTGTGCCATGGCAGACACAGACAACAGCAATGCGCAGCAAATTGAAAGGGTGATGCGTGTGAATTTCATCCATGACCTCGTCGCAAAAGCATATCGGGCCTAGCGTACAAAGCAACAAATTCAACATGGTTAACTACAAATACTTCATCGACAACTCAAAACAACGCGTCTTATGCGCGGCTGACCTCTTGAAATTCATCAAGATGGCCTAAAATTAGCACTCAATGGCAGGGAGTGCTAACAGCGCCCCGCCAGTGGCTTAATCGGCGTCCAGCGTGTCTGGGCGCTTTGCTTTCAAACCCTTAGTTCCTATTTGGAGATGCAATGAAACTTCGTCCTCTCGGCGACCGCGTGATCGTTAAACGTATCGAAAGCGAAACCAAAACCGCCTCTGGCATCGTCATCCCTGATTCAGCTGCTGAAAAGCCTGATCAAGGTGAAGTTGTGGCCGTCGGCCCAGGCAAGACCAATGACAAAGGCGAGACCAAAGCTCTGACAGTGAAAGTCGGCGACCGCGTGTTGTTCGGCAAATACAGCGGCCAAACCGTCAAGGTGGCTGGCGACGAACTGTTGGTCATGAAAGAAGAAGACCTGTTCGCCGTTGTCGAATAAGTTCACGAATTCAGAAATTTAAGGAAATATCAAAATGGCAGCAAAAGACGTAATTTTCGGCGGCGAAGCCCGCGCACGCATGGTTGAAGGCGTGAACATTTTGGCCAACGCGGTCAAAGTGACTTTGGGCCCTAAGGGTCGTAACGTGGTGTTGGAGCGCTCGTTCGGCGCCCCTACCGTGACCAAAGACGGCGTGTCTGTGGCCAAGGAAATCGAACTCAAAGACAAGTTGCAAAACATGGGCGCTCAGATGGTCAAGGAAGTTGCTTCCAAGACGTCTGACAACGCTGGCGACGGTACGACTACCGCCACCGTGTTGGCTCAAGCCATCGTGCGCGAAGGCATGAAGTACGTTGCCGCTGGCATGAACCCCATGGACTTGAAGCGCGGCATCGACAAAGCTGTTGCAGCTTTGATCGAAGAGTTGAAGAAAGCCACCAAGGCCACCACAACCACCAAAGAAATCGCGCAAGTCGGTTCTATCTCTGCCAACAGCGACTACAGCATTGGTGAAATCATCGCCAACGCCATGGAAAAAGTGGGCAAAGAAGGCGTGATCACTGTGGAAGACGGCAAGTCTTTGAACAACGAACTCGACGTTGTGGAAGGCATGCAATTCGACCGCGGCTACCTGTCTCCTTACTTCATCAACAGCCCAGAGAAGCAAGCTGCTTTGTTGGACAACCCCTTCGTGTTGTTGTTCGACAAGAAGATCAGCAACATCCGCGACTTGTTGCCCACACTGGAAGCCGTTGCAAAAGCTGGCCGTCCTTTGTTGATCATTGCTGAAGAAGTTGAAGGCGAAGCCTTGGCAACTTTGGTGGTCAACACCATCCGTGGCATCTTGAAGGTTGTGGCTGTGAAGGCTCCAGGCTTTGGCGATCGTCGCAAAGCCATGTTGGAAGACATCGCTATCTTGACCGGCGGCAAAGTGATTGCCGAAGAAGTTGGCTTGACCCTCGAAAAAGTGACTTTGGCTGACCTTGGCCAAGCCAAGCGCATCGAAGTGGGCAAAGAAAACACCATCATCATCGACGGCGCTGGTGCAGCTGCTGACATCGAAGCCCGCGTCAAACAAGTGCGCGTGCAAATCGAAGAAGCGACTTCTGACTACGACCGCGAGAAGCTGCAAGAGCGCGTGGCCAAGTTGGCTGGCGGTGTTGCCGTGATCAAGGTTGGCGCTGCCACCGAAGTCGAAATGAAAGAAAAGAAAGCCCGCGTGGAAGACGCCCTGCACGCCACGCGCGCTGCTGTGGAAGAAGGCATCGTGGCTGGCGGCGGCGTGGCATTGCTGCGCGCACGTCAAACCGCTGGCACCATCAAAGGTGACAACGCTGACCAAGACGCCGGTATCAAACTGGTGTTGAAAGCCATCGAAGCCCCATTGCGCGAAATCGTTTACAACGCGGGTGGCGAACCATCTGTGGTGGTGAACGCTGTGTTGGCTGGCAAAGGCAACTACGGCTTCAACGCTGCCAACGACACCTACGGCGACATGATCGAAATGGGTATCTTGGACCCCACCAAAGTGACACGCACTGCTTTGCAAAACGCAGCGTCTGTGGCCTCTTTGATGTTGACCACTGAGTGCATGGTGTCAGAAGCTCCAAAAGACGAAGCCGGCGGCGGCATGCCTGACATGGGTGGCATGGGCGGTATGGGTGGTATGGGCGGCATGGGCATGTAATTGCTCCTTGCCTGAGGCGCCACACCGGCGTTGCAAGGGCTTGCCGTGGCGATGCCACTGTCTACGCCCTTGCGCCTTGGTTTGGCACCTCATGCTGCGTCGTGATGCATTTTTTGCAGACTGACAAACCCAATAAAAAAAGCCCCGCAACGCGGGGCTTTTTTTCGTCTGTACTCAGCGACTTAGTGCATCAATGCTTCAAGCTTCACCGCATCCACACAGAAAGCGCGAATGCCTTCAGCCAATTTCTCGGTGGCCATCGCGTCTTCGTTCATGGCGAAGCGGAACGAGGCTTCTGTGTGATGCACCTCTGGCAAGTCCAGTTGCATCGCAGCTGACGCGCTCAAAGCTTGCACCAACGGCTCATTGGATGCACCCAACTGCGCCAGCAACTCAGGCGCGATGGTCAACAAATCGCAGCCCGCCAAGGCCGTGATTTGGCCCACGTTGCGAAAGCTCGCACCCATCACCTCGGTCTTGATGCCGTGGCGTTTGTAGTGGTTGTAAATGGCGCGCACCGACTTCACGCCGGGGTCGTTGGCATTGGCGTTGTCGGCCTCGACCCACGCAGTTCCCGCCGACTTTTTGTACCAGTCGTAAATGCGGCCCACAAACGGGGAAATGAGTTGCACCTTGGCATCACCACACGCCACAGCTTGGGCGAATGAAAACAGCAGGGTCAGGTTGGTGCGAATGCCTTCGCGCTCCAACTCGGCAGCGGCTTGAATGCCCTCCCACGTGGACGCGATTTTGATGAGCACGCGCTCGCGCTTCACGCCTTGCGCTTCGTACAAAGCCATGATGCGTTTGGCACGGGCCACAGTCGCTGCCGTGTCAAAGCTCAAGCGAGCATCCACTTCGGTGGACACGCGGCCGGGAATGGTGGCCAAAATTTCGCAACCAAAGCGCACCAGCAAGCGGTCAATTTGCGCGTCCATGGGCTCGTTGCCGTGGGCGGCCACGGTGTCTTTGAGCAAAGGTAGGTATTCTGGTTTTTGCACCGCTTTCAAAATCAGCGATGGGTTGGTGGTGGCGTCTTGCGGTTGGAACTGAGCGAGTTGCTTGAAGTCGCCAGTGTCAGCCACGACGGTGGTGAATTGCTTGAGGGCGTCGAGTTGGTTCATAAACTGAATTATCAGGCGTATGAGCTGCGCCAAGGCACCGTTAGGGGAATGGGATAATTTCAGCACTATGAAAATTTCGACACAACGCGCAATCGATCGCTGGGTAGGCCAAGCGTTGTGCGCCCTGCTCTCTGGCTGGTCCAAACTCCTGGCGCTGCTGGCCCCCCATGCACGTCAGCATCGCAATGCCACGCCGCGAATTTTGGTGATTTTGTTGTCCGAAATGGGTTCGGTGGTGTTGGCCAAAGCCATGTTTGAAACCCTCAAAGCCAAGCACCCAGGTGCCGACCTGCATGTGTTGCAACTCAAGAAAAACCAAGGCGTGATGCGCTTGCTGGGCTTTGTGCCCGAAGCCAATTTGCACTCGCTGGACGACTCGTCACTCAGCACCTTGCTGCACGACCTGTGGCACACCACGCGCAACTTGCGCGCCTTGCAACTCGACGGCGTGATGGACTGTGAGCTGTTCTCGCGCATCAGCGCCTTGTTGAGCTACGCTTGCGGCGCCCGTGTGCGCGTGGGCTTCACGGCACACACACAAGAAGGCTTGTACCGCGGCAGCTTCATCAACGCGCCTGTGCCCTACAACACCTACCAACACATCAGCTTGCAGTTTGTCGGCTTGGCCAAGGTGATGGAAGCCGCTTTGCAGTGGACATCGGCTCAGTTGCACGACACCACCACACGCCCGCTCACCCGTTTTGTATTGCCAACCATTCAACACAGCCTGCCGCAGCTGCCGGTGGACGCGGCTGAGTTGCAAGGCTTTCAAGACCGTTTGAACGCCGACTTCGCCAGCTTCATGGGCAATTCCAAACGCGTGCTGTTGTACGTGAGCGGCGGCGCTTTGCCCATCCGCGCGTGGCCCGAAGACAGCTACATCGCACTGGCCAAAACGCTGATCGCCAACGGCTGTGCCGTGGGCGTGATTGGCCTGCCCGAAGACACCCCTCAAGCCCAACGCGTGCTGCACGCCGTCAACCACCCCCTGTGCATTGGCCTCACGGGCTACACGCGCAACCTGCGTGAGTTGCTGATGTTGTTTCACAACGCCGAGTTGTTGGTCACCAACGATGGCGGGCCTGGCCATTTCGCCAGCCTCACACCCATTGATGTGATTGCCTTCTTCGGCCCAGAAACGGGCCGCTTGTATGGCCCCATCAGCGAGCGTGCCACCGTGCTCGAATCGGGCATGGCCTGCTCGCCTTGCTTGACCGCCTATAACCACCGTGACAGCTTTTGTGACGGTGACAACCAGTGCCTCAAAGTCATCACCGTGGCTGAGGTCGAAAAACTGGTGTTGCACAAATTGCAGCTCATCTAAATGACCACACACACCTCCGCCGAGCCCAACACCTCCTTCGCGCAAACCTTATTGACGCGTTGGCGCTACATCAAATTTGGCTTGGTTGGGGCCAGCGGCACGGTGGTGAATTTGGCGGTGTTGTATGTGTGCCAAGAGTTTTTATTGGCGTCCATCACCTCGGGCGAGCAGCGCTTATATGCCTCGTTGGCCATCGCTATTTTTCTGGCTACGGTCAACAACTTTGCATGGAACCGTTTGTGGACATGGCGTGACCGCCACGCCGAGTTTCATGGCGGCATCGGCACGCAGTTTGTGCGTTACGGATTAGCCTCGTGGCTGGGCACCAGCGTGCAATACATCTTGACACTGTGGCTCGCCCAACATGTGCATTACTTGCTGGGCAACGTGCTGGCCATTGTGCTGGCCAGTGTCATCAACTACTTTGCCAACGACTGGTGGACCTTCAAAGGTAACCCACGCGAAGTGTCGGACGACGAACGCACCCAGCGCTACCAAAGCATCACGCTCGGCTTGTTGGTGCTGGCCGTGTTGGTTTATATGTTTGACCTGGGCGGTGAAAACATCCCGCGCAACGGCGACGAGTTGGTCTACACCCACATTGCGTTCAAAACTTGGCTGCAAGCGCACGCCACCGGCGCGTGGCTGCCACTCGCCTCTGAACTCGACCACATGCGCAACACCAAGCCCCCGCTGCTGTTTTGGCAAGCCATGGTCGTGCCGTGGCTGGGCCTTGAGTGGAAATTGCTGTGGCTGCGTACCCCCAGCTTGCTCTACACCGTGGCCAACACCGCCTTGGTGGTGTGGGCGGCACGTGCCTTGGCGACCGACTGGCTGCGCCACAAAACCGAACCAACCCCGTTCCCTAAAGTGCTCAACGCCAACACCTTGGGCTTGATGGCGGGCTTGATTTTCTTGGGCTGCTTCAGTACCTACCGCTACGGCCGCCCCTACCTGACCAGCGCGATTGAAACCTTCTGGATGAACCTGCCGTTTTGGTGGCTGCTGTGCCAAGTGCTGCGCGCGCGCAGCCAAGGCGGGCAAGGCGACAACTTCAAACCTTCGCTCAGCCTGTTTGCTGTGGCAGGCCTCAGCTGGGGCATGGTGGCTTTGTACAAATCGTTTGTGCTGATTGCCCCGCTGGCGGCCACGCTGTTCGTCAGTCTGTGCTGGCTCAACCACACGGCTTGGCGTGCATGGTTTTTGCGCGTGGCGCTGAGCACCGCATTTGCATTGGGCTTGTTTGCCTTGTGGTTTGTGGTCGACCCCGACCCCATGGGCGTGTGGCGCGAGTTTGTGGTGGGTGAGAACTGGGGCAAAGTCAGTGCTGGCGGCCCCAGCTATTTACGCACGGCCTTTGTCGGCGGCTTTAGCGTTTGGGTACAGGCTCTAGGCTTGTTGCAAAACGGCGCCATGCTTGGGCCACTCATCATGGGGGTGGCAATATGGGGCCTGTTCCAAATGCGCCCCGCTTGGCGCGCACGCTTGAGCGGCGTGGTGCAACCGCAAGCGGTGCTGTGGATCTATGTGTTATTGCTGAGCGTGTTCTTCATGGTGCCCAGCCAGCGTTCGGCACGTTACCTGATCCCCCTCATGCCCGTGATGAGCGTGTTGTGCGCCATCTGGCTGTGGCGCTTGCCGCAGTGGGCGCAGCGCACGGCCATGGGTTTGGGTACCGTGTTCAGTTTGCTGGGGCTGGGTTTCTTGGGCCTGTTCTTGTGGGCCGGTTGGCGCATTGACCTCTACCCACTGTGGGGACGCTTGGGTCTGTTGCTGATTCTGGCTTTGCAGGTGCTGGCCTTGCTGCGCTTGTTTGGCACCTTGTTCTCACGCGCAAGCGCGCCCACGTTGCAAGCCAGTTGGATTTGGCTGTTTGGCTTGGTTCTCAGCTTGTTCGCATGGTTTGGCATGCTCAGTGCGCCGTTGCACACAGCCGCCAACACCTACTCTGCCGAGGTGGTTGCCCAAGTGCAGAGCGCAAAGCTCGCGACGCCCAGCAACTTCAATGGTGACTTTGAGCGTTGGCGCTTTTTGATTCCCGGCTTGGGCAAGATCACGCCCTACATGGACCATGAGCCCAATGAAGACGCAGACATCGCCCAACGCCTGAAAAACTTTGATGCGGTGGTGGTACACCGCTACTGGAATGATGCGGCGCCAGATTGCGAAAAAGCCAATTGCCAAATTTTGGCGCAACGCATTGGACTGCGTGGCCGCCACCCTGCAGGTGAAATCAACCTCAAGAGTTTGCAAACACCAGAGCGTGTGATGTTTTGGCGTGAATACCTGTTGGTGAAAAAGCCTTAAACCGCACGTGACGCACGCCAAGTGCGCCACAGCTGCACATGCAAGGCCAGCCAAACAAAGGGGTCCAGCACAGCGTCCCACACGTTGCCAGTAGGCAGGCGCAGCAACACATAGACGGCCAGCACAACCACGACACTCAAGACCCAGCGTCGTGGCACCTCGGTCCACAGCAGTACAGCAGCAGCGGTGGCCAACACGCACCATAAGCCTGCCGCCTCAAACCCCAACGCGTACAGCTGCGGGTTAAAAAACGTGGGCCAATAATTCAAGGTGTCCAACACCAAAGCCCAGCCCAACAGCACGCCAAGCAGCGCCACGGGCAGGGGCGTAGTAACCACCGGCCCACGCAGCTGAAGCACATCTGCCCAACACCACAAAGCCCACGCCACCAGCACCAAGCTGGGCGTTTGAAATGCCAAGGCCAAATAGCCCGACAGCACATCCGTACGTGGCAACAGCATGACCACAGCCACCACAGCCGCAGGCCAGAGCGTGGGCTTGCAGGCATACGTCAAACGCAGCACCACGGCAGAGGCCACCAACGCCCAAGACAACTTCACCCACAAGGGCAAAAACACCGCTTGCGGCAGCACGGCGTGGGTCATGTCGGTCCAGCTCATGGTTGGCTCCTTGCGAGGCGGGGCGAACAATTGGAACGCAGCTGCTTGAAGGCAATGGCCTTGCGCATGTGGGTGTAGCTCAACCACACATCAGGCGGGAGGCCTTGAAGCGTCGATCCTTGCGCCACTTCAACCAACGTGGGGTATGAGTATTCGTCTGCTTTCACACCGTCAATCAAGGTGCGCGTGGTCCACGACAGCGGCTGATTGGCCGACATGCTGAGCAACAACACCTCACGGCCACGGCCCGCAGGGTTGTGCGCCAGCATCAAACCGCCCGACGACAGACGCAAAGCGGCAATAGATGCGCCAGGGTTTGACAACGACAAATTGCCCACGTCTTGCCAATGCGCGCCGGCATCCAAGGTTTCAGAATGGGCCACCATTTCGGTGGGGCTGTAGTCACGCATGAAGGCCGACCAATGCGTGGGCGAATGCGCCACAAACGTGGGCTGCAACACATCGCGGCGTTGGGTGATGCGGGTGATGCTTTGCATCTCCCCCTCAGGACTCAAACGCACGGCCACGCCGTACTTGATGCCAATTTCAAAATACAAAGGCAACACCGCACCGCCATCGCGCAAAGGCAGGGGCACCGTACGCACCAGCGTGCTGGTGTTGAACGCGGGCACCAGGGCCGTGAGCGGCAAGGTGCGCACCACCTTGAACTGCATGGGCGCCTGCTCGGTCAAATGCACCACGCGCGAGGCGGCCCAGCCACCCAAGCCCGTGGCCACCACAAACAAGTGCAAGCGGCCTCGTGCATCAGCCCAAGCCACGGGGTTGCCAATGCGGCGAATTTGAATGCCCAAGTCCTTGCCCACGGTGTGACGGTTCACCACCCACTGCGGCGCGTCCCAAGCCTGACGCGCTGGGTCAAAAGTAGACGACGCAATTTGCACATCGGCACCGCTCTCGCGGGTACCAGCAAACCAAAAAGCAGCCAATGCTTTTTGCGCGTGCAACGGGTGTGTTTCGGGAAACGCGACCAAACTGCTGGCATGTGCCGCAGGCACCCCTTCGGGCATCGGGAGAAGGCCTTCGCGCACCACACGGTAGTCGGCGCAGGCTTGAAGTTCGGTGGCGGCATGGGGAACCACCGCCACAGGCATCACACCGGATGGCGATGACACGCGCAAAGCGGCATCGCCCAAGGCCACAGCAAGCAGCAATACAAGGCCAAGGCGTGTGGGTGTCTTCATGCAAAAATTCTAACCACTCAGGTTTTTCATTCGCACTACAGTTCAAACATGCAACAAACCACAGTCAAGAAAATTTTGGTGCTGGGCGGCAGCGGCTTTGTGGGCCGTCATGTGTGCTCACGCCTGAGTCTGCAGCACCACCAAATCACCGTGCCAACGCGCCGCCTGCCTGCGCGTCACATCCAAATGATGCCGGGCGTCACCGTGGTGCAAGCCGATGTGCACGATGCCAAACAACTGCAAGCCTTGGTGCATGGCCATGATGTGGTCATCAACCTCATCGCCATCCTGCATGGCACAGAAGAAGAATTCACGCATGCCCATGTCACTTTGCCTACCAATTTGGCGCGCGCCTGTCATGCTGAAAACGTCACACGTCTGATTCACGTCAGCGCTTTGGGCGCAGATGTGCATGGACCGTCGATGTACCAACGCAGCAAAGCGCGCGGTGAATTGGCACTGTTGTCGGCCGCCGAAAAAGCGCCGTTGGGTTTGACGCTGCTGCGCCCCAGCGTCATCTTTGGCAAAGACGACCAGTTCATCAATCTGTTTGCCAAGCTGCAAAAAGTATTTCCAGTCATGCCACTGGCGGGCGCACACACACGCTTTCAGCCCGTGTGGGTGCATGACGTGGCGCAGGCCATCGTGCATTGTGTGAACACATCGAGCACCGAAGGCCAAGTGTTTGAGCTGTGCGGCCCCGACATCTTGACGCTGACCGAACTGGTGCAACTGGCTGGCCACTGGGTGGGCAAGCAACGCCCCGTCATCTCGCTGCCTTACGCCATGGGTTGGCTGCAAGCCCTGCTGATGGAGTTTGCGCCCGGCCCCACGCTGATGAGCCGCGACAACCTCGACTCGATGAAGGTCAACAACATCGCCAGCGGACATGCGCAAGGTTTGCATGCCTTGGGCATTGCGGAGCCCAAGTCGATCAAACGGTTGTTTGTGGCGGGTCATTGATGAAAACCTACCTGGTCGGCGGTGCCGTGCGCGATGCCCTGATGGGCCACGCGGGATCAGACCGCGACTGGGTGGTGGTGGGCGGCACGCCCGAGGCGCTGGTGGCGCAAGGCTACCAACCCGTGGGCCGCGACTTTCCGGTGTTCTTGCACCCCAACACGCACGAGGAATACGCCCTCGCCCGCACCGAACGCAAAACCGCACGCGGCTATCACGGCTTTGCCGTGCATGCATCACCCGACGTGACGCTAGAAGAAGACCTGGCCCGACGTGACCTGACCATCAACGCCATCGCCCAAGACGAACACGGCCAACGCACCGACCCCTACGGCGGCGAGCGCGACATCGCCGCCAAAGTGCTACGCCATGTGACCGACGCCTTCCGCGAAGACCCCGTGCGCATCCTGCGCCTGGCCCGCTTTGCCGCACGCTTCCCCGACTTCACCGTAGCTGCTGAAACCATGACGCTCATGCGCGACATGGTGAGTGACGGCGAAGTCGACGCCTTGGTCAGCGAGCGCGTGTGGCAAGAGCTGTCACGCGGCCTGATGGGCGCCAAACCGTCACGCATGTTGCAAGTGCTGCGCGAATGCGGCGCCTTGCAACGCCTGCTGCCCGAAGTCGACAAACTTTACGGCGTGCCGCAACGCGCCGAATACCACCCTGAAATTGACACCGGCATTCACCTTGAGATGGTGCTGGACGCTTCTGCCCGAATGAACACCTCGCTAGAGGTGCGCTTCGCCTGCCTGTGCCACGACCTCGGCAAAGGCACCACACCTGCTGACGTGCTGCCCCGCCATATCGGTCACGAACAACGCAGCGAAAAACTCACCCGTGCGCTGTGCACCCGTTGGCGTGTGCCCGTGGAATGCAAAGAACTGGCCGAGCTGGTGGCGCGTGAACACGGCAACATCCATCAAAGCTTGGGCTTTGGTGCAGAGGCGGTATTGCGCTTGCTGGTGCGTTGCGATGCGCTGCGTAGGCCGGAACGGTTTTTATTGGCTTTGCAGGCCTGTGAATGTGATGCGCGTGGGCGATTGGGTAAAGAGGATGAGGCTTATGCGCAAGGGCCTCGCTTGGCGTTGTTGTTGAAAGCGGCTCAGTCGGTGGACAGCGCATCTGTCAGCGCGCTGGCTTTGCAAGAAGGTCTCAAGGGGCCGGCTGTGGGGGCGCGGTTGGATGCGGCGCGCTTGGCGGCTATTTCTGCTGCGCTTTCTGTCTAACCCAACCAACTCGCGCGTCAAGCGGTGTGGGGTGCGCCTGCGGCAGCGACATTAGGCGCGAAGCGACGGCGGAGCAGAGCAGGTACACCCCACACCGCTTGACACCGAAGGGGAGTTAACCAGCTACAAAACCTTAGAAATCCCAGCACATACAAGGCTGAGGATGACAGTAGACGCAAGCGGAATAAATATCTCACGCCCAAAAAGCTTGAACCGAATATCCCCAGGCAAGCGCCCAAAACCCAGCTTTTGCAGCCAAGGCGTGACAGCGTTGATCAGCAACAACGCCAAGAAAACAACGATCAGCCAGCGGGTCATGTCGGCAACTTACAGCGCGTAGGTGCGGTCACCTTGCGCAAAGCCCATGGGCTCCCACTCGGTGGTGCCCAAGGCCACCACTTTGAACAGCTCGCCCATTTCGTGCTCGGTGATGAGTTTTTGGGCCATGCTCTTTTCGTCCATCGGCGCATCCACCAACGGGGGCAACAAGCCACAGTTGATCAAAAAATGCGCTTGGCTGGTGTAGCCCAACACGTTCAGGCCTGCGTCTTGCGCGGCCAGCGCCACGCCAGTGAAGTTCACATGTGCAGTAATGTCTTTACGGCCCACATCCACCAGCGGGTCTGTGTCTGACTTGTGCAGCTGGTGGCACATCAACGTGCCCATGCTGCGTTGGGGGTGGAAGTATTCGCTCTCGGGAAAGCCGTAGTCGATGAGGAACGCTGCGCCGCCCTTGCCTGTGGCTACTTCGCCCGCTTTGAAACGGTCGGCCAAGGTGGCCACAAAGGCCTCGGCTTGGCTGTGAATTTCGGTCAAGTAATCGTGCTCGCCTGGCACTTCCATGGGTGGACGCAAATCGGTCACGCGGTCTTCCCATTGCAACGGCGAAGCACTGGCCGCGTTGGCAGAAGCTTCGCTGTCCGACGGGGACACGCCCGCTTGGCTCTGGCTCAACGCGTCTGCGTTCCACACCACGCCACGCTCGTGCCATACACCGCTTTTACGCACCAGCAGTTGCACGGGCATGGCGTCTAGCACCTCGTTGCCCACCACCACGCCGCTGAGTTGTTCGGGCAGCGCATCAACCCATTGCACTTGATGCGCATGGGCTTTGAGGGTCTCTTGTTGGCGCGCGCGCAGGCTGCCCGACAAATCAACGATGGTGTAGCGCTTCACGCGATCACCCAAGTTATCCAGCAGCTGCAGGGCCAAGGCGCCAGAACCTGCGCCAAACTCCCACACCTCGTCGGTGCCCGTGACTTGCAAGGCTTCGGCCACTTGGTGGGCCAGCGTGCGCCCAAAGTGCTTGGACATTTCGGGAGCGGTGGCAAAGTCGCTGCCACTCTCCGGCGTGAGGCCAAATTTACGCAGACTGTTGGCGTAGTAGCCCATGCCGGGGGCGTACAGGGCCAGCGCCATGAAGCGGTCAAAGCCCAGCCAGCCGCCCGCATTGGCAATACTGCGCTGAATCAGGGTGTACAAAGCCTGCTGGCCCGGGTCGTTGGATAATTGAGGGGAATTCATTGGGTGCAGATCGTAACTCGACCCACACCGGCTTCTACACCTCACTTCCACCACAGGCACCTCACACCATGCGCTCTTGGGCACTCATCACTGGCGGCAGCGTTCGCTTAGGCCGCGAAATCGGCCTCGCCTTTGCACGTGCGGGGTGGAATGTGGCCTGCCATTACAACCGCTCAGACGCCGAGGCCCATGCCCTGTGTGTCGAGCTGCGCGCCTTGGGCGTAGACGCCTTGACCGTGCAAGGTGACTTAGAAGACGAAGCCAGCTGCCAAAGCATTTTTGACACCACGGTGGCCATCACCGGCACGGCGCTGCAGTGCGTGGTGAACAACGCGTCGTTGTTTGTGCCGGATGAGGGCGCCGACTTTGACGAAGCACAGGCCTTGGCGCAAATCAAGGTGAACCTGATGGCGCCCATGCGCTTTGGCAAGTGGCTGGCGGCGTTGCACGCACCAGCTCCCGAATTAGATGCATCTGCCAACGAAGGCACATTCAACGGGCACGCCAAACCGAGCGTCATTCACGTGTTGGACCAAAAGGTGTTCAACCTCAACCCCGATTATTTTTCGTACACGCTCTCGAAGCTTGCGCTGGAGCGCGCAGTCAGCCTGCAAGCCCAGTCGCTCGCGCCCACCTTGCGCGTGAACGCTGTGGCCCCTGGCCTGATGTACTTGAGCGGGCCACAAACCCAAGATAACTTCAACCGTGCCGCGCAAGCCAACTTGCTGCGCCAACCCATCAACCCTGCCGACGTGGCCAACAGCGTGGTTTTTTTGGCGGGTAACGCCAGCATCACCGGCACCACGGTGCGCGTGGATAACGGGCAACATTTGGTACCACTCGCACGTGATGTGATGTTTGTGGTCGAGGAGCTTTTTAAATCATGAACGACCAACTTTTACTGAACTGCCGCCGCTTGTTTTTGCGCGGCCTCACCGTGCAAGCGCACATCGGCATCCATGACCACGAGTTGCGTGCAGCGCAACGCATCATCCTTGACGTGGACTTGTATGTCTCGTTCGCGGGCACCAGCCCCAAAGACGACCGCATCGACGAAGTGGTGGACTACGACTTTGTACGCGCCGTGGTGCACGCCCGCATCGCACAAGGCCACATCAACCTGCAAGAAACTTTGTGCGACGACATCCTCACACACTTGCTAGAACACACCGGCGTGATGGCTGCGCGCGTGTCCACCCGCAAGCCCGACGTCTACCCCGACTGCGAAGCCGTGGGTGTAGAAGTGTTCCGCGCCAAACCAGGAGTGCTGTGACATGGCGAGCAAAGGCACCCAAATTTTGAACCTCACCGGCTTGCGCTTTGATGCCAACTTGGGCATCTTGGAGCACGAGAAAATTGATCCGCAGCCCATTCAAGTGGATGCCGAACTGAACTTAGGCACGCAACCCCTGCTGCCCCACGACGATGACATTTGCCATGTGTTGGACTACCGCAAGGTGCGCCAAATCATCATCAGCGAGTGCACGGCTGAGCACGTCAACTTGCTCGAAACACTCATTGGCAAACTCGCCCACCGCCTCATGCAACTGCCGGGCGTACTGGGCGTGCGCGTGAAAATCGCCAAGCTGGAAATTTTTGAAGACTGCGAAGTGGCCATTCGCATGGAAACAGGACAATGGTGACTATGACGACCGCTGAAAAAGACCTCAACAAAGACCCGAAGCAAATCAAGATCGAGCACGAAAACCACAAGCTCGAAAAACGCCTGTGCCGCCAAGTTGGCCAAGCCATCGTGGACTACAACATGATCGAAGAAGGCGACAAGATCATGGTTTGCATGTCGGGCGGCAAAGACAGCTACGCCATGCTCGACATCTTGCTCATGATGCAGCAGCGCGCGCCCATCAGCTTTGAGTTGATTGCGGTCAACCTCGACCAAAAGCAACCCGGCTTTCCTGCCGATGTATTGCCCAAGTATTTGGCGCAAGTGGGCGTGAAGTTCCGCATCGAAACGCAAGACACGTACTCCATCGTCAAAGAAAAAATCGCCGAAGGCAAAACCATGTGCAGCCTGTGCTCGCGCCTGCGCCGTGGCATTTTGTACCGTGTGGCGGGTGAGCTGGGCTGCAACAAAATCGCACTGGGCCACCACCGCGACGACATCTTGCAAACCTTCTTCTTGAACATGTTCTTTGGCGGCAAGCTCAAAGCCATGCCTCCGAAATTGGTGAGCGATGGCGGCGACCACATGGTCATTCGCCCCTTGGCCTACGTGGCCGAGAAAGACTTAGAGCGTTGGTCCAAAGTGCGCCAGTTCCCCATCATTCCCTGCACGCTGTGCGGCAGCCAAGACGGCTTGCAACGCCAAGTGGTGGGCGAGATGTTGCGCGATTGGGAGAAGAAGTTTCCAGGCCGCATTGAGAACATGTTTGCAGCCATGCAAAACGTGGTGCCGTCGCATTTGATGGACCACACGAAGTTTGATTTCAAGAACTTGGTGACCACGGGGGTGGCGTCAGAGGATGGCGACAAGGCGTTTGACCATGAAGAGTTTCCTATGGCTACCTTGCCTGGGATGCAGGTGGTGACGCTTTAGTTTTCTGAGCTCTTTTTCTGAGCTCGCTTCGGAGAGGGACTTAGGGCAGGTTCCTCATTCTGGAGTACCAGAAATCGTCACCCGCCCTAAGCCCCTCCCCGAAGTCTGCGTTCGACGTTGCTTCGCTCGTCTACTTTCGCGCATGCATGTGTTGCTACTGATGGAATGGCGTGGCACGCGATGCAGCTCTGGGGCCATAGCTGTTGTAGCGAGTACCCAAAGCGTTGCGAGCATAGGGTGCGGCGGCTGACGATTTCTGGTACTCCAGCATGAGGAAGCCGCCGCACCCTATGCTCGCAACGCGCCCGCGCCAAAGAAAAAGTCAGCAACAAATGTCGACAGCTATATATTGAGCTTGTTAAACACAAACCGTGGCAAGTGCATCACCACCAGCATGATGATCTGCCAAATGCCTGGCGTGTAAAACACAGGCTTACCGGAAGCGATGCCCTTGACGATGTCTTTGGCCACTTGCTCGACCGAAGCCATTTTTTGCCCCTTGGCTTTGAGGTCGCTGGTCATGGGCGTGTCTGTGGGGCCCGGCTTGACCAACACCACTTTCACACCTGTGTGCGCCAAACGGTGCTGCATGCCCTGCGCGTAGCGCGACACCAAGCCTTTGGCTGCACCGTACACATAATTGGTTTTACGACCACGGTCGCCCGCCACCGAACCAATGATGGCAATCGTGCCGTGGTTGGCAGCCACCATGGGTTTGGCAAAGGCTTCGGCAAACAACACGGGTGACACGCCGTTGATTTGCAAGGCTGCATCGCAAGCCAGCAGATCGTCTTGGCAAGTGCCTTGGTCTGACAACACGCCATGGGCGATCAACACCACATCCACGGCGGCCTGGGCAACGATGTGGCTCACGGTGCGCTGAATGGCTGTCGCATCGGCAAAATCAGACGTCATCACTTGCACATCGGACTGTGGGCTGCGCACGCGCAGGTCGTCGGCCACACGGCGGGTGCGCGCTTCGTCGCGACCCACGAGGGTCAGGCGCACAGGGGCGGCTTGCACCCACAAGCGTGCGCAGTGTTCGGCCATGGCCGAAGTGGCGCCAATGATGACCATGTGTTGCATTCTTAAACTCCCATCAAACGGCGCGACATGGCAGAGCTGATGCCCGCGTCACGGTGCGCCAAAAATTCAGACAAGCGCGGATACCCGGCTTCAAACAAATCGCGTGGCATGCGCGCATCTTTGGCCATGTACAAGCGGCCTTTCGCCTCGCGCACGATGGCATCCAATCGATCCATCAATTGCAAGGTGCGCTGGCCGCGGTTGGGAAAGTCCAGTGCCAACGTCACGCCAGGCTCTGGAAAACTCAACATGCCTTTGGCTTCTCGGTTGCCAAAGGTTTTGAGCACGGCCAAAAAAGACCCCTCGCCCGAAGCGGCAATGGCATCGAGCATGGCCTGCACAGCAAGCTGCCCGCCCTCGCGAGGCACCACACTTTGGTATTGGTAAAACCCTCGCGGGCCATACATGCGGTTCCAGTCCTGCAAGTTGTCCAGTGGGTACGAAAAGGGTTCGTAGTGCGCCACGTCAAAACCACTTTTGAGTTTTTGCAGCTCGTAGTAAGCCATGTTGAACGGCTTGAGTGACAAGCCATTCACCAACGACAGCGGCGGCACAAACGGCATGCGCAAGGGTTGGCTGTGTGTTTTTTGTTGATGTGCTGCCAGCACCGCCTTGAGCGACGGCATCGCTGCCGCTTGTGGCGCGCTCATGGGGTTGGCACGCATAAAAATGCCCCGTGCGGTTTGGCCTGCCAAACAATCAATCCACGAAACCGTGTGTTCCCAATCGTGCTCCGACGCATCCGCCAACTCAAAGAACTCGGCCAAGCCTTGATAGGGCAAGGTTTCGGTGCGCAGCCATGGGCTGCCCACACGGCGCAACTGCAACTCTGCCGTGACGATCACACCCGTGAGCCCCAAGCCCCCCAGCGTGGCGCCCATCAACGCGGGCGTCTGGGTCCAATCCAGCGACAACACCTCGCCCGTGGTGCGTGCCAAAGACACGCCCAATACATGGTCACCAAACGACCCAACCGCGTGGTGGTTCTTGCCATGCACATCGTTCGCAATCGCACCACCAACCGTGATGAGTTGCGTGCCAGGCGTGACGGGCAGCATCCAACCGCGTGGCACAAACAGGCGTTGAATGTCGCGCAGCAACACACCGGCTTCGCACACCAAACGGCCCGTGGCGTCGTCAAACGCCATGAATTTATTCAGCCCTGTGGTGTGCCACAAGTTGCCATGGGGGTTCAGGCACACATCGCCATAACTGCGGCCATTGCCAAAAGCCAAGCCAGGCTGGTGCGCGGCCAACACGGTGGCCACATGCGAACGGTCGGTCAGCACGTGCACATCGTGCAAATCGTTCGACAAACGGCCCCAGGCGCTGACGGGTTTCATGCCAACGCCTGCTTGAACACAAAGCGCTTGTCGAGGTGGTACTTGATGTACGACCCCAAGGTCAAGCCAATCGCACCACCCAAATAACGCATGGCGTCTGTGCCAAAGAGGTGATGAAACGCAAACTCAATGCCCCAGAAAATGGCCGTGGTGAACACGCCCATGAAACCGTAAAGGATGAACAAGCGGGTGTCGTGCCCAAGGTTGTCGGCCTTGAAGTCGAACACGTGTTTTTTCTCAAGCACGTATTTGATGGGGAAGCCCATGGCCGTCCCCGCCAACACCGACAGCTCAATGGCATACGCACCGCTGTACACCCACATGGATGCGGCTTGCGTGCCAATGTTGGCCACCGTGGCAAAGGCAGACACCAGTGCGTACACCAGCGCGATGCGCGCAGCCGTCTTCATGACAACACGCGCGCCAAGGCCAACACCGCCACCATGAACGCACCCACGCCCCAGCTGACTTTGTCTTTGAGGGCAAACACAATCGGGTCGTCATGCATGCGGCCACGATGGGCAATGAGCCAGGCACGTGAAATCCAAAACAGCATCACCGGACAAGCCAACCAAATGAGTTGCGGCGTGGCATACAAGTGCGCGGCCTGTCCATCTTGGATGTACAGCGCCAGCACCAACACCGCAATAAAACCTGCGCTGCCGCCCAAGCTAGACACCAGCTCTAAGTCGTCCGGCTCGTAGCCGCGCCCACGCAAAGCGCCTGTCTTGCCCGCCTCGCGCGCCACTTTGAGTTCGCTGTAACGTTTGATCAGCGCCAAGCTCAAGAAGATGAACATCGAAAACAGCAACAGCCAAAACGACACCGCCACATCAATGGCCGCCGCACCAGCAATGATGCGCAAGGTGTAAAGCGCCGCCAAGGTCAACACATCGACCACGGCCAATTGTTTGAGGTGCAACGAATATGCCACCGTCAACACAAAGTAAACGCCCAAGCTAACTGAGAACAACACGGGCATGAATAGCACCGACAACACCACGGCAACTAGCAGCAACAACGGCCACACCATCCACCCCGTGACCAGGCTCAACGCCCCCGATGCAAACGGACGATGACGCTTGCGCGCATGGTGGCGGTCGTCTTGCACGTCGACCAAGTCATTCAGCAAATACACGCTCGATGCGGTCAGGCTGAACACCACAAACGCCATCAGGGCCAACACATCGCGTGGCGCATCTGCGTATTGGTGGGCCGCCATGAGCGGCACAAACACCAAAAGGTTTTTCATCCACTGGTGCAAGCGCATGGCTTTGAGCATGGCCTGCCAAGACGGCGGCAGACCGCTGTCAAACACTTGGCCCACATGGCCTTGTGCTTGCGCGCGGCTCAGCAGCGATGCTGAAGCATCCACCACATGGGCGGTGTGCGCTGTGGCCCACACCTGCAGGTCGGGCCAGTCGTTGCCCACGTAATCAAAGCCAGATTCGCCAAAACGCGCCACCAAAGCGTTTGCTTTGGCGGTGGACTTGAGGTTGGTATCACCCTCTGTGGCCAGCACCTCGTCAAACAAATGCAGGTGCTGCGCCACTTGTTCGGCCAACACGCGGTGGCTGGCCGTGGCCAACACCAAGCGGCGGCCACTCTGCTTTTCCGCACGCAGCCAATCTAACAAGTCTGTGTTGTAGGGCAAAGCCGAAGCATCCAGGTGCACGCGATGGGCCAGCTCGGTTTTCAGCACTGCCTTGCCGCGCAAAAGCCACAGCAGAGGCTTGAAGCACTGAAACGGATGCTGAATCAAAAACTGGCTGGCACTCTCCACCAACAAGTCGGTGCGAATCAGAGTGCCATCTAGGTCGACCACCAGCGGCCGACTCAACGCGTGCAACGAACCACTCATGCTTTGAAAGCCACCACTTTTTGGTGTTGCTCGCCCAAGCCTTCAATGCCAAGGGTCATCACGTCACCGCGCTTCAAATACACAGGCGCTGGCTTGCCATCTTTCTTGACACCCATGCCCACACCGGGAGGGGTGCCTGTGCAAATCACATCGCCAGGTTTGAGCGTCATGAATTGGCTGAGGTAGCTCACGATTTTGGCGACGCCAAAAATCATGGTTTTGGTGTTGCCGGTTTGCATGCGCACACCGTTGAGGTCTAGCCACATGTTGAGCTTTTGCGGGTTGGCCACTTCGTCACGCGTGACCAGCCAAGGACCGATGGGGCCGAAGGTGTCGCAACCCTTGCCCTTGTCCCATGTGCCGCCGCGCTCGAGTTGGTATTCGCGTTCGCTCACGTCGTTGATCAGGCAATAGCCCGCCACGTGATCGAACGCCGCCTTTTGCGACACATGACGCGCTTCTGTGCCAATCACGATGCCCAGCTCCACTTCCCAGTCAGATTTGACCGAGCCTTTGGGCAACATCACATCGTCATTCGGGCCTTGGATGCAGCTGATGGCCTTGGTGAACACGATGGGTTCTTTGGGAATGGGCATGCCCGCTTCAGCGGCATGGTCGGCGTAGTTCAGGCCAATGGCCAAAAACTTGCCCACGTTCGCCACCGGGCAGCCCATGCGGGGCTTGCCTTTGACCAAGGGCAGTTTGTCTGTGTTGAGTTTGGCCAATTTGGCGAGAGCTTTGTCGCTCAGTTGCTCGGGCGTCACGTCTGGGATGATTTTGCTCAAGTCGCGCAGCTTGCCTGCGGCATCAATGAGGCCTGGTTTTTCTTTGCCGGGGTTGCCGTAACGCACGAGTTTCATGAAGAGCCTTTCAAAAATTAAATCAACGACACATCAGCGCCAGCGATGCATCCAAATGGTCCATCGGTGAACGCTTAAATCCAGAGCGCGCAAAGCGCTGCAACTGACCCAAGGCAAACGCCAGCAAGGCCGCAGCGCGCACTTGCGCGTCGGCGGTGGGCGAGGCCGATTGGTTGGCCTCTGCCGCGGCACGCAGCACTTGGCGCAGAGCCGACTCAATGCGCTCAAACAATTGGTTCATGCGCTGGTGCAAGCGCTCGTTTTCAAACACCAAGGCATCGCCCACCATCACGCGGGTCATGCCTGGGTTTTTTTCGCCAAACTGCAACAGCACCGTCACCATGCGCGCGGCCTTGTGTGCGCCATCGCCTTCGCGCTCGGCAATTTGGTTAATCAACCCAAACAGGCTGTGCTCGATGAAATCAATCAAGCCTTCAAACATCTGCGCCTTGCTGGCGAAGTGGCGATACAACGCAGCCTCGCTCACCTCCAGCTTGGCTGCCAAGAGCGCGGTGGTGATGCGCTCAGTGCCTGGCTGTTCCAACATGCCCGCCAGCGTTTGCAAAATTTGCTCACGCCGTTGGCCTGGCTTCATGCGTTGGCGAACCTTGGGCTCCTCGCGGTCGGAAGCTGCGTCGTCGGGCAAGGCGTTGTCAGACATGGCGTGCAAGTGAAGTTAGTGCGAACGGATCATGGTGCCGAACGCTTGCTCGGTCAAGACTTCCAGCAGCATGGCGTGTGGCACGCGACCGTCAATGATGTGCACCGCATTCACGCCGCTCTTAGCGGCATCCAAGGCGCCTGCAATCTTAGGAATCATGCCGCCGCTGATGGTGCCGTCGGCAATCAGCTCGTCAATGCGACGGGGGGTCAGCTCGGTCAGCAGTTCGCCCGCTTTGTCCAACACACCGCGGATGTTGGTGAGCATCAACAGCTTTTCAGCGTTCAGCACCGTGGCCAGCTTGGCCGCCACCACGTCGGCGTTGATGTTGAAGCTTTCGTTGTTTTCACCAAAACCAATCGGGCTGACCACGGGAATGAACGCATCGTCTTGCAAGGCTTTCACCACGCTGGGGTCGATGCTGACGATGTCGCCCACCTGGCCCACGTCGTATTCTTTGCTGGGGTCTTTGCTGTCGTGCACCGTAAGTTTCTTGGCGCGAATCATGGCGCCGTCGCGGCCGGTCAAGCCCACGGCTTTGCCGCCCGCTTGGTTGATGAGGCCCACGATGTCTTGCTGCACTTCGCCGCCCAACACCCACTCCACCACTTCCATGGTTTCGGCGTCGGTCACGCGCATGCCTTCGATGAACTCGCCTTTTTTGCCCAAGCGTTGCAGCAAGCCTTCAATTTGCGGGCCACCGCCGTGGACCACCACGGGGTTCATGCCCACGAGCTTGAGCAACACCACGTCTTCGGCAAATGCCTTTTGCAGCGCAGGGTCGGTCATGGCGTTACCGCCGTATTTGATGACCAAGGTTTTGCCGTGGAACTTGCGGATGTAGGGCAGGGCCTGGGCCAGGATGTCGGCGGGAGAAAAATCGCTCATGGGGTGCAACTCCGTGTGTTTACTAAGCGTTGTTTACTCTGCGTGGTCTGTCGCAGAAGCGTGTGCGGCTTGTGGGCCAAGCACCAGATCGCGCACCATTTCGCGCAACAGTTTTTTCTCTTGGAAACTCAAAGCACGCTCCAACACGCGGCGCACGCCCAACAACAACTGGCGGTCCACCTCTTGTGGAATGCCGCGTGTGTTTTGCAGCTCTTCGCGCAGCTCTTCACGCAGGTCTTCGGGCTCGTCGGCCCACCAGGTGTTGATGACGGTGTTGAGCTGCTCGCGCAACTGCTCGGGGTCAATTTGCGGCACAGCGTGCATCGAGCTGGCGTGGCGTGAACCACCTTCGCGCAAGGCTTGTGCGCCCAACACCACGCGCTGGTCGGCTTGCGACAGCAAGCGCGCCCAACCTGGGTCTTCGCGGTTGAGCTGCGTCATGTTGCGCGAAGCTTCGTCGGCCAGCAGGTGCACCGACATGCCGTGCAACTGGGCTTCGTCAATCAGGCTGATCAGTCGTTCGTCGTCGCTGCCCACCAAGAGGTGCTCGCACGCACCGCGTTCGGCCAAGCGTTTCAGGTCTGCGCCCAAAGTGCGCAGCATCGACAAACCGCCGTCTTGGCTGTGAGGCAGCACGGCACGGCTGACTTGTCCGCCAATGGCTTGGTCATCGGGGGTGTCGCTGTACCAATAAATGCGGCGCAGGTTCAGCTCCAAGCCGTTGTGGGCCAAGGCGTTGCTGAGCAGCTGATGCAGCTGCGGACGCACATGGTCTTGTGCGGTGTCGGTTTGGCCTTGCAACCACGCCAAAAAACGGGCGTCGATGAGGGCAATGCAAGATTCAGCGCCTGCGTGCGCTGCAGCGTGAGAGGAATGTGTGCGTTTCATGAAAGTACTAAAGGTAAGAAGATAGAAAACAGCTTCTGAGCGTGCTAACTGTGCCCGCCCACAAGCTGCATTTATTTTAGGGCTGAGACCGCATGCCTGCAGGGGATAATCACAAAACTTCTAAGAATTGCTGACATGACACATCCCATTTTGATTACCGGCGGAACAGGCTTCATTGGCTCGCACACCGTGGTCGCCCTCGCTGAGGCGGGCCAGCCCGTGGTCGTTTTGGACAATTTGTGCAATTCCAGCGCCAAAGTGCTGGACCGTCTGGCCAAGCTGGGCGCCAGCCCCCTTGCGTTTGTGCAAGCCGACATCCGCGATTCGGCGGCCTTGGACGCCCTGTTTGCCCGCTACAACTTTGCAGGCGTCATCCACTTTGCAGGCCTCAAGGCTGTGGGCGAATCAGTGGCCCAGCCTCTGCGCTATTTAGAAAACAACGTCAGCGGCACGATTAACCTGCTGCAAGCCATGGACCGCGCCAACGTGCGCCGCATCGTGTTCAGCTCGTCGGCCACCGTGTATGGCGACCCAGTCAGCGTACCCATTCCCGAAACCGCCGCCCTCACCGCCACCAACCCCTATGGCCGCACCAAGCTCATGTGCGAAGACGCGCTGCGCGAGCTGCACGCGGCTGACCCACGCTGGAGCATCGCCATCCTGCGCTACTTCAACCCCGTGGGCGCGCACGAAAGCGGCTTGCTGGGCGAAGCGCCCAACGGCATTCCCAACAACCTCATGCCCTACATCACGCAAGTGGCCTTGGGCCAGCGCGCGCACTTGCAAATTTTTGGCAACGACTACGACACCCCCGACGGCACCGGCGTGCGCGACTACCTGCACGTGAGCGATTTGGCAGCGGGTCATTTGGCCGCGCTGCGTGCGTTGAACGAACCCAAGCTGCTCACCGTCAACCTCGGCACCGGCCGTGGCGTGAGCGTGCAAGACATGGTGGACACCTTTGCTAGCGTCAACAGCGTGCCCATTCCTTATAAAGTAGTACCGCGCCGCCCTGGCGATGTGGCCCAGTGTTTGGCCGATCCACGCCAAGCCAAAGACTTGCTGAATTGGGAAACCTTGCTTGACCTAGAGCGCATGTGCGCCGACGCATGGCGCTGGCAGTCCATGAACCCACAAGGTTTTGACACACCCCTATGAAAAACCACGACGACGGCACGCTGTCCCTGTTTGACGACTTCCCGCCCGCCTACGAACCTGCGACCTTGCCGGCTGCGGCAGCACCTAAAAAACCTCGCGCCAAGCGTAAGGTGGCAGAGCCCAAGCTAGAAGTTGCCGACGCCAATGCGGGTGAAGCAGTGCCTAGCCCTGCGGCGCAACCCGTCGTCACTGACACTGCCCCGTCTGTTTCTGGCACTGCACACGATGCAGTTCAAGCGCCAACGCCTGAGCCAGCGGTCGACCAAGGCGTGCATGTCGAAACCACGCTGCATTTGGCAGGCCTGGTTGAACCCCAACGCCGCCGCAACAGCCCTTGGGCCAGCCTAGACATGGCCGCCTCGCAAGTTGCTGCGCAAATGCCGCACGTGATGGTGGTCATCACCAAAGGCGAAGCCGGCGGCGCGCAATCGCACGTGCGGGACTTGTGCCAAGCGTTGCAAGCACGCGTGCAATTCACCGTGGTGATTGGCGGACCGGTGGACGAATCGGTGCTGGGCCGCGAGCTCAGCGCGATGGGCATCACCGTGTGCCCCATGCCCGACATGGTGGAGTCACTCAACCCGCTCAAGCTTTGGCCTGCGGTGCAGCAGCTGACCGAACTGATCAACAAACACAAGCCCGACCTCGTGCATGGCCACAGCGCCATTGGTGGTGTGGTGGCTCGCATCGCGGCCAAACGCGCATATGTGCCCGCGCATTCTTCAGGGGTGCCGGCGGTGTACACCGTGCACGGCTTTGGTTTCAAACCCGAAGTGCCACTGGTGCGCCGCACTGCGTCCGCACTGGCGGAGCGTTTGCTGGCCCGCTGGACCACGCAAATGATTTGCGTGTCCAAATACGAACGTGAGCTGGCCTTTGACTTGGCCATTGCGCCTGAGCGCGTGCACATCATTGCCAACGGCATTGCACGTTTGCCTGCGCCTGACACCAAGACGCAAGACGACACCGCCGACACAAACGCGGCCCCCGCACACACCCCATCTGCCTTGCCGCGCCTCATCATGGTGGCGCGCATGAAAAGCCCCAAACGCCACGACCTGCTGCTGCAAGCCTTGGCCAAAGTGCGCAACGCCTTGGGCCACGAGCTGCCCGTCACACTGGCTGGCGATGGCCCGCTGCAGGCACAGCTGCGCGCACAAGCCAAAGCGCTGAACCTCAAAAACATCACCTGGGCAGGCGACGTGAGCCATGTGAGCGAGCTGCTCGCACAACACCAGGTGTTTGTGCTGCTGTCCGACCACGAAGGCATGCCCATCACCGTGCTCGAAGCCATGCGTGCGGGCCTGTGCGTGCTGGCCAGCAGCCTGCCTGGCATTCGCGAGCAAATCAACGCCTACCAAGACGGCATCTTGGTGGCCAACACACCGGAGGCTGTGGCAGAGAAACTTTTGCAACTCGTGCGTGACCCGCACATGTGCAAGCGCCTGGGCCGTGCTGCGCAACAAAAATTTGAAGACTGCTTTGCCGCCGAGCCCATGGCCGAGCGCGTGCTGGAGGTCTACCACCAATGCACGCAAGAAACCACAACAGCCAAACAACTCACCGCTGACGCAGCCACCAGCACGCACAACAGCGCAGGCCTGGTGTCCGCCTCGGTGCGCCGCCGCGATGCCCTGCAACGCTGGGCCTTGTGGGGCGTGTGGATGTTGGCGCCTAGCTTCATGGCGGCACAGCTGTTGGAAGACGCGGGCCTCATGACTTACCAGTTTGGTGAAACCCTCTGGTGGTGCGTGCTGCCCTATGCCGTGGCCACGCACTTGCTGATGCGTGCCTCGCACCTGCCCGTGGCCGAGCGCAGCGGTGTGTTGTGGGTGTCCACCACCGCGCCGTTTGTGTTCACGCCTTTGGGCTTTGCGCTGTTGCAGCAGCCTTACTCTCGTGCAGCGGTGGTCTGGGCCTATGCCGCCACCACGCTGTGGCTGTGGTGGGGCTATCGCCGCCATGTCAAACACCGCGCCTTGCGCTTGGTGCACATTGACGCCAACGTGCCCGCCCAACTGGCCGCGTGCCTGAGCCCCAACACGCTAGACCCACAAGCCGTGCAGCTCATCGCATGGACCCCCAACAGCGACACGCCCCTGCCCGCCTGCGACGGTGTGGTGCTAGACCGCCATGTGCGCAGCAGCGACGAGCGCACACGTTTGTTGGGCGAGCTCAAAATGCAACACCTGCGCCTGTACAGCGTGGAAGCCGTGGCCGAACTAACCAGTGGCCGCAAGATGCTGCCCACCGCCGCTGACTCGCTGTGGGAAATCGACAACGACCCGAGCTACGACCGTGCCAAACGTTTGCTGGATGTGGCCACCGTCATCGCGCTGGCCCCCTTGTGGGTGCCACTCGCCGCAGGCGTGGCGTTGGCTGTGCGCTTTGATTCCAAAGGCCCCGCGCTCTATTCGCAGCCCCGTGTGGGCCGCGATGGCCAAGTGTTCACGCTGTGGAAATTTCGCAGCATGGTGCACGGCTTGCAAGCCCCCGGCGTGCACTTTGCGCAAGCCGAAGACCCGCGCATCACACGCGTGGGTCGCGTGTTGCGCCGCAGCCGTTTAGACGAACTGCCGCAGCTCTTCAACGTGCTCATGGGCCACATGAGCCTCATTGGCCCACGCCCCGAGCAAACCGCGTTTGTGCGCGACTTTGCAGCCACCATTCCCAGCTATCCCTATCGCCACCTCGTGCGCCCTGGCCTCACCGGCTGGGCGCAAGTGCAACAAGGCTACGCCGACAGCGCCGACACCACGCGCATCAAACTCAGCTACGACTTGTATTACGTGGCGCACTACTCGCTCGCGCTCGATTTGCTGATTGCGGCCAAAACCGTCAAGACCGTGTGCACGGGTTTTGGCGCACGCTAAATAACGCCAAGCTGTTCTCCATACGCGCCCAACATGACCACCGCCTCTCACGCACGCCGCATCTTGTTGCTAGAAGAGCCCACCTGGGGCGGTGTACACACCATGACGCGCACCTTGGTGGATGCGCTCAGGGCACATGGCTGGCAAGTCACCGCGCTGCCTTGGCAGCAAACGCAGTGGCCCGCCTTGGTCAGCGCCGCCAAGCAACACGACGTCATCGTCGCCACGCACAACTTTGGCCCCACCTATTGCGGCGCGGCACTGAAGGCCATCACAGGCAAGCCACTGGTCAGCTGGGTGCATGGCCCGTTGATGGATGTGCTGCACGAAGCCGGCGCATCGGCGGTGAAAAAACTTTGGCTCAAACTGCTTTACAAACAAGTCAGCCAGTTTGTGTGTGTGTCGCGCACCACGCAAAATTCGTTGCTCGGCTTCATCACGCTCGGCAAGCAACAACGTTGCACCGTGGTGCCCAACGGCATTGCGCCCATGCCTGAAGGCCAAGCCATCCATGTGCATGCAGGCCACGGCGGCGAAGGCATGCCGCCTTTGCTGCTGGGCTATGTAGGCCGCTTGTCCGCCGAGAAACGCCCGCACCTGCTGCTAGACACCTTACGCTATTTGCCCGACGAAGCACAACTGGGCATCGTGGGCGAAGGCCCCATGCACCGCAAAATGATTCACGACGGCATGGACCTGATGTACCAAGGCCGCGTGCATTTTTTGGGCAAGCACCCCAGCGGCACGAGCCTGTACACGCCATGGCAAATGACGCTGCTCACCTCGCGCTACGAAGGCTGCCCCATGACCGCGCTAGAGTCGCTGGCCTGCGGCGTGCCCTGCGTGTCGCTGCCCATCCCTGCCATGCGCGAGCTGTACGATCTTGACGCACCTTATCTGCTGGCCCGAGGTGACGCCCCCGTGGCCTTGGCCGAAGCCGTGATGACGGTGTTGAGCTTGCCCGAGCAACAAGTGCGCGACGACATGGCCCGTATCGTGGCACGCCACCACATCGACCACTTTGTGGGCAACTGGCAAGAGGTGCTGCGCACATGTTGAACGTCACCACGCCGTTGAGCGCCAGCGCTCAAAAGCCGACCGTCTGTGTTCACTTCGTGCGAGGCGGCCCTGCGTACTTGCCAGAGATTGATGCGTATGTGGACTTCATCACCTCGCACGGTCACCAAGCCTTGGTGCATGACACGGGCGCTACCGTTCCCCTCAACGCGCAAGTGGCGTGGTGGATGTGCGGGCGTGTCTCTGCAGCAGAAGCACGTCGCTTAAAAAACGCATTTCACATCCACGAATACGCGTCGACTTCAGCCCCACCACACGCGCGGCTGAAAGACTTCGTCAAACACTGGACCCAGCCCAAACCCGACTACCGCTTGTTTCAAAACGGCTGGGTGCGCGAACGCATGGGCTTTGACGACGGCGTGCCCCACGCCCTGCGCGACATGGGCGTGGCACAAGCCTTTTTCGATGCGGCAGCCCCCGCATTGCCCGAACCTTCGTACGAAGACGATGCCCCCGCACGCATACCGCCCAACGAATTTGACTTGGTCTACTTGGGCGAAATGAACCGCTTGCTGCCCTTTGTGCCGCTGCTGCACAGCATTCACGATGCTGGCCGCACCTTGCTGCTGGTGGGCGATGTGCCCGATGCGTTGCGCACGCAGTTGCCCGCCAACGTGACGTGCACGGGCCGCGTACCCCATGCCGATGTGCCACACCAATTACGCCGCGCCCGCTTTGGCTTGAACCTGGTGGGCAACATCGAACCCTACAACCAACAAACCTCCACCAAGCTGCTGGAGTATTGCGCCGTGGGCCTGCCCGTGGTGAGCAACGACTACGCGTGGGTGCGCTACTTTGCCGCGCACTACCAAGGCAACCTGCACTTGCTGCGCGACGACCCCAACAGCTGGCAACACAGCTTTGGCGAGGCGCTAGACGCCTACCCCTATGTGGTGCCCGATGTGCGTCAACTCGCTTGGCCCAAACTGCTCGGCAAGCTGGCCATTTGGAAGCATTTGCACATCCTGCCTGAAGCGCCCAAACCCTCGTGGCCAATACACGCAACAGGCGTACTGGGTGGTTCCCGTTGAGCTGGGTCAGCCGCTTGCGCATCAGCAGCACCAGCCGCGTGGTGGCGCTGTCCAGCGCAGTGGCGTTTGCCACACAAGTGGCGTTTGCGCTGCTGATGCTGCGCTTGTTCTCACCGCAAGAAGTGGGCGAGTTTTCAGTCGTCAGCCAGATCGGCTTTTTTTGGATGACCCTCGCTTTGGCCCAATCGCCATTGGGCATGCTGGCCAACCAACATTTACCCGCGCACATCGCGGCACAACACGCATGGCGCGCCAGTTCTTTGCGTGGCTTGGGCTTGCTGCCGGTGGCGGCATTGGCCGTGTGGTTTAGCCAGCTGGCCATGTGGCCCACCTTGCTGTGGGCTTTGCTGCTGGCGTTTTGCCAAATGGGTTGGATGTTGGCGCAAAGCCTAACTCTGCGCATGGGCTCGGCTTGGCAGCAAGCGGCCGTGCGTGTGCTGCCTCCGCTCACAGCTGCGACGACCGCGCTCACGGCGGCACTGTTGGGCGCGTCCGTGGGTTGGGGTAGGCCAACCTTGGTGCTGTCTGCGCTGCTGGGCTATGCCTTGGGTGCTGCATGGCTGGTGCCGGCCTTGCGCGCTCGTGATGTGCGGGACGTGCATGCTGATAGCACCCCATCCGCTGACGCGGCGACCTCAACACACGACGCCACACAAGCCTCCATCACCCAACAATCCGACCCGCGCAGCGCCACACTGCGCATGGCGCACACCTTGGTCGATGCCCTGCTAGCCACCGCCATCATCGTGGTGTGGCAGCGTTTGTATGGCTCGCAAGAAACCGGTTGGATGAGCGCCCTGCTGCGCGTGCTGGGCTTCTTACCTGCGGTGGTGCACATGGCTTGGGCGCAAGTGGCTTTGGCGCAGGGCCACCGCCCAAACAGCCCTCACACGGCCAGCGGCACCCCGTGGTGGCTAGGCCTAGGCGCATTCGCCTGCGTCATTGTGTTGGGCTTGTCGTGCGCCGTGGCGCTGTACCAAGAGTGGTTAGACCCGCGCTGGCACGGCGTGTGGGCCTACATTGCGCCACTGGTACTGTGGCAAGGCAGTGCGTGCTTGTCTGCGGCGTTTAGCCACAGGCCTTTTCAAACACACGCGGCACACGCCTATTCGTGGGCGTGCATGGCGCTGGGTGTGCTGCAAGCCTTGGTGTTGTTGGCCCCCATGGGTTTGGCGCAGCCCATGGATGCAGAGCAGCACATGGCTGCGTTTGCGTGCGTCAGCAGCTTGGGGCTGCTGGGGTTGACGGTGTGGATGGCGCGGTTGCGTTAGCAAACGTCAACGCAGCCACATCCTTAGCCACCAACAAAGGCGGCGCATCCAACAGGTGCAGCGGCCATTCAATGCCAATTGCGGGATCGTTCCACAACAAACTACGCTCAAACTCGGGGTGGTAGTAATCGGTGGTTTTGTACAAAAACTCTGCGCTTTCGCTGCTCACCAAAAAACCATGCGCCAAGCCCTCGGGTATCCACAGCTGTTTTTTGTTTTCTGCAGACAGCTCTAGTCCAAACCATTTGCCAAACGTCTCAGAGTTTGGGCGAATGTCCACCACGACATCAAACACCGAACCCTGCGTCACGCGCACCAGCTTGCCTTGCGCGTGTTGGGTTTGGTAGTGCAACCCGCGCAGCACACCCTTCGCCGATTTGCTGTGGTTGTCTTGCACGAAGTTGCGCTGCAAGCCCGTGGCTTGTTCAAAGTCGCGGGCATTGAAGCTTTCAAAAAAGAAGCCTCGTGCATCGCCAAACACTTTGGGCTCTAACACCAGCACGCCGTCAATTGGGGTGGTTGTGACTTGGTAAGGCATGGTTTATTTCAGCAAGCCCAACAAATATTGACCGTAGCCGTTCTTGGCCAACGGCGCAGCCAGTTTTTGCAAGGCTGCGGCATCAATCCATTTTTGGTGAAACGCAATTTCCTCAGGACACGCCACCATCAAGCCTTGGCGTTTTTGCAGCGTGCCAATAAAGCTGGCGGCTTCCAGTAAGCTGTCGTGTGTGCCTGTGTCGAGCCACGCATAGCCACGACCCATGATTTCCACATTCAGCTGACCCATCTCTAGATAGCGCTTGTTGACGTCGGTAATTTCTAGCTCACCGCGGTGAGAAGGCTTGACGGCTGCAGCAATGTCGCACACCTGTTCGTCGTAAAAATACAGCCCTGTCACAGCGTAGTTGCTTTTAGGCTTCGCGGGTTTTTCTTCAATGCTCAAGGCACGAAACTGGGCGTCAAACTCCACCACACCATAACGCTCGGGGTCGTGCACATGGTAGGCAAACACACTGGCGCCACTGGTGCGGGCATCTGCGTTGTGCAATTGTTTGACCAAGTCGTGGCCGTAAAAAATGTTGTCGCCCAGTACCAAAGCACTGGGGTGATCTGCCACAAAGTCTTTGCCGATGACAAACGCTTGCGCCAACCCATCTGGGCTGGGCTGCACCGCGTATTCAATGTGCATACCCCATTGGCTGCCGTCACCCAACAGCTCTTTAAAACGTGGCGTGTCTTGCGGGGTGGAGATCACCAACACCTCGCGAATGCCACTCAGCATCAGCGTGGTGAGCGGGTAATAAATCATGGGCTTGTCGTAAACAGGCATGAGTTGCTTGCTCACGGCCTGTGTGACGGGGTACAGGCGAGTGCCTGAGCCGCCCGCGAGGATGATGCCTTTGCGCTGTTTGGTCATATCTGTGCTTCTTATTTAGAGTATTTCGGTCAGCATGCGGTCTACGCCCTGTTGCCACGGTGGCAGCACCAGGCCAAAAGCTTGCTGCAGCTTGTTTGTGCACAAGCGCGAGTTGAATGGTCGTGCGGCAGGTGTAGCAAATGCAGCGGTTGGCACGGGTGCGATATCGCTGACTTTCCAAGGCAAATCAGGGCTCATACGTTTGGCCTGTGCGATCACATGGCTGGCATAACCATGCCAAGTGGTTTCCCCGGAAGCCACCAAGTGGTACACGCCACCCAAAGAAATATTTTGCGTATTCAGCACACGGCGCATGGCGTGTGCGGTGATGTCGGCAATCAAGTCTGCGCCCGTGGGTGCGCCATGCTGGTCGTTGATGACCGTGAGCTTGTCGCGCTCTTGGGCCAAACGCAGCATGGTTTTGGCAAAGTTGCCACCGCGCGCCGCGTACACCCAGCTGGTGCGAAATATCAAATACTTGCAGCCACTGGCCGCAATGGCTTGTTCGCCTTCGTGCTTGGTTTGGCCATAGACGTTGAGTGGGCCTGCACCCTCACCCTCTTCGCGTGCATGGCTACCACTGCCGTCAAACACATAGTCGGTCGAGTAATGCACCAACCATGCGCCTATCTGTGCCGCCGCTTTAGCCAAAGCTGCGGGCGCCTCGGCATTGAGAAGACGGGCTAGCTCGGGCTCTGACTCTGCTTTGTCGACTGCCGTGTGTGCAGCAGCATTCACGATGAAGTCTGGCTTGTAGGCCAACACTGTCTGCGCCAGCTTGTCGGGCTGACTTAGATCGCCGCAATAGGTGGTGCTGTGTCGGTCAAGTGCCAACACCTCGCCCAAAGGAGCCAAGCTGCGTTGCAGCTCCCAGCCCACTTGGCCGTTTTTGCCGAGTAGCAAAATTTTCATCGCCAGGCCCTACGCGCCGTATTGCTTGCCCACCCATTGGCGGTAAGCACCACTGGTCACACCTTCTACCCATGCTTGGTTGGCCAAATACCATTCCACTGTTTTGCGAATGCCCGTCTCAAACGTTTCTTGGGGCTTCCAGCCCAGCTCGCGTTCAATCTTGCGGGCGTCAATGGCGTAGCGGCGGTCGTGGCCGGGGCGGTCTTTGACGTAAGTAATTTGCTCGGCGTAGCGCTTGCCGTCTGCACGGGGTTGCAGCTCGTCCAGCACGGCGCACAAGGTGTTGACCACTTCCAGATTGGGCTTTTCGTTCCAGCCACCAATGTTGTAGGTCTCGCCTACTTTGCCAGCTTCTAACACGCGAGCAATGGCGCGGCAGTGGTCTTGCACATACAACCAATCGCGCACTTGCTGGCCATCGCCATAAATGGGCAACGGCTTGCCAGCCAAGGCGTTGAGCAACACCAAAGGAATCAGCTTTTCTGGAAAATGATAAGGCCCATAGTTGTTGCTGCAATTGGTGGTCAACACAGGCAAGCCATAGGTGTGGTGCCATGCGCGCACCAGGTGGTCGCTGGCGGCCTTGCTGGCGGAGTACGGGCTGTTGGGTTCGTAGGTCTTGGTCTCGGCAAACGGCGGGTCGGTAGGAAGCAAAGTGCCATACACCTCGTCGGTCGACACATGCAAAAAGCGGAAAGCTGTTTTTTCAGCTTCGGGTAACTCTTGCCAATAAGCGCGCACGCTTTCAAGCAAGTTGAACGTGCCCACCACGTTGGTTTCAATGAAATCACCAGGGCCATGGATAGAGCGGTCGACATGGCTTTCTGCGGCAAAGTTCAGCACGGCACGGGGCTTGTGTTCGGCCAGCAGTTTAGAAACCAAAGCACGGTCGCCAATGTCGCCCGGCACAAAGATATGACGCGAGTCGCCTTTGAGGGCGTCCAAATTGGCCAAATTGCCTGCGTAGGTGAGCTTGTCTAGGTTGGCCACGGGCTCAATTGACGACAACAACCATGTGTGAACAAAATTACTGCCAATGAAACCGGCGCAGCCTGTGACAAGAATGGTCATTTGCTATTTCCTAATTTAAAGAGTTTGTGTTTGTGGCTTGGCCAATTCAAGCGACTTAGGAGCCAAAAAGACCAACAAAATCAACAGGGTGAAATGCCCCTCCTCCATATCAATCATCATGGAGTTGGTGGTGATGCTGAGCATGAACAAAAACACAAACATCACCAACCCAATGCGTTGCACCTCGTCTGTTTTGCTCCATGCAACACGGCAAGCTTGGACGAAGATGGCCAAATACAAAGCCAACCCCACCACGCCTGTGGTGGCCAGCATGTACAGGTACTCGTTATGTGGATTACCCCAGTTATATGTTGCCCAAGACTGCGGGGCTACCCCTAGCGCTGTTGCGGCCGCCTGATAGGCCTGCGAAAAACCGAGACTACCCACCCCCACCCACCAGTTGCTTTGCTTAATAGTTTCCCATGCTGTGGCTGCGTATTGCATGCGCACCGAAACCGAGCCAAACACGGCAGCCGAGCGCTCTTGCGGGGTCATGGCTAGATACTGGCCAAACTCAACGGCAGCCAAGGCCATGCGTCGGTGCACCACATCCGAAGTGGACACCACGCCCATCACACCCACCACAGCCAGCAACAGCAACCATTTGTATTTGCCCACGAACAAACGCTTGGCATTTAACAGGCCCCAAACCCCAAACCCTGAGGCCAAAAGCAGCCAACCTGTACGGCGCTCGCTAGCCAAGAACAAAGAAGCCACCAGCAAAACCAAGGGCACAGCCACGCGCCACGCCAACTGCGGGCGTACCAGCCACATTTGAGCCAGCACAAACACCAAGCCCACCAGCGCCTGCCCATACATATGCGACATGTGCGACATACGCATGTACCCTGTTGTGAAATATTCGCCTTCCGGCACATAGCCCGTTAGCGTGAGCAGCAAGTTCAAGCTGCCCAACAGCAACACACTGCCAGCAAATGCCCAAAACGCCACACGCGCCACGCGTGGGTTAACAAACACCGCCCACAGTACCACCACAAAACCCAGCGTGCGCAAGTCATGCAGCAGGTCTTTCAGCGCAGCACCCAAACCAAAACCCGCCAACACATTGGTGCACACATCCCACACGCACAGGGCCAATACAAAGCCCAAAAACAGCTTGGCATCGGGCTCTATCACTTGCTTGGTTTTTAAATAATCACGCCAAGCAAAAGGGGCCAACAACACCAGCCCCAACACCGCAATATTGGTAAATGCCACCGAGGTGAATACGGCCATGCCTAATAAACAAACCATGGCCATCGCTATTTGGGCATGGCGCGGTGTTTGAGGCATTGCTGTGGCTGCTTCTGTGTGTGTCATGGCGATGTGGTCTTGGTTGGGTTGTTTGCCAAATATACCCAGTCCACCACTTCGCCCTCGGGCTGGTAGCCGGGTACGAGGCCTTTAAGTAAGGTGCGAATCAGCGCTACATCGTTGGCGTCTAGCGCTAGGCCTAGGGCTGCCAACTTGCTTTGCAGCTCGCCCCAAGGTAAAAAGTCTTCATGCGCTTTCATGATTCGGGCATGGCTGGTGGGCAGCGGGTTGTCGCCAATCAGCAGCTCTTCGTACAGCTTTTCGCCGGGGCGCAAGCCTGTCACTTGTATTTCTATGTCGCCATTTAGGTTGGCATCATCTCTTACCGTCAAACCCGACAACTCGACCATGCGCTTGGCAAGGTCAATAATTTTGACGGGCTCACCCATGTCCAACACAAACACATCTCCACCGCTGGCCATCGCACCAGCCTGAATCACTAGCTGCGCTGCCTCTGGGATGGTCATGAAGTAGCGGGTAATACGCTCGTCCGTTAGGGTAATGGGGCCACCGTCTTTGATTTGTTTGCGAAACAGGGGCACCACTGAGCCAGATGAGCCCAACACATTGCCAAACCTCACCATGCTGAAACACGTTTTGCCACCGGCATCGGACATGGCCAAAGCCTGAGCCTGCAACACCATTTCGGCCAAGCGCTTGCTGGTGCCCATCACATTGGTGGGGCGCACCGCTTTGTCGGTGCTGATCAGCACAAAGTCACGCACCCCGTGCGCGGCTGCTAACTGTGCAGTATTTAATGTACCCAGCACATTGTTCTTTACGCCCTCTGCCGGGTTGTGCTCGACCAGTGGCACATGCTTGTAGGCTGCTACGTGGTACACCGTATGCGGCTTCCATGTGCGCAATATTTCTTCCATGCGCGATGCATCACGCACATTGGCCAGCAACGGCAACAATCGAACATCGCCCATCCACGCGTCTGAAACCAAGCTTTGCAGCTCATGCTCTACGGCATACAGCGCATACTCAGTCAGCTCAACCAGCAGTAGCACTGCAGGCCTAGCCTTCACAATTTGCCGGCATAATTCTGAACCAATCGAGCCACCGGCCCCCGTCACCATCACTACCTTTCCCGTGATGTTTTTGGCCAGCATCAGCGGGTTGGGAGGCACGGGGTCGCGGCCCAGTAAGTCTTCAATGTCCAGCTCTTTCAGGTCAGATACCTGCACCTTGCCTTGGGCCAGCTCTAGCACCCCTGGCAAGGTCCGCACCTGCACATGGGCCGAGCGCACCAGCTCTAATATCTGGTTACGCCGCCCACGTGATACCGAAGGGATGGCCAAAAACACCTGCGTGACACGCAGCTTGGCCACCAAGGCCACGATGGCTGCGGGGTCGTAGATTTTTAACCCATTGAGCACCTGCCCATGCAAGCGGGCATCGTCATCTAACAAACCCACCACCACCAACTCGGGGCTAGTTTTGAGGGCCGCAGCCAATTGCCGCCCTGCCGAGCCTGCGCCATAAATCAACACCCGTGGCAAACGCTCGCGGTGCACGATGCCCAGATAAATACCGCCCAACCAATAACGCACAAACGCTCGAGACAGCGTGATGCCAAGCAACAACAACAGTGGCTGCAAAACGCCCACTGTGCGCGGCACGCCGGGCACACCCACCACAGCAAACGCCAAACAATAAAGCACAGCGTAAAGCGCCACAGCCTTTAGCACCGTCATCAGCGCGGGCAAGCCCGCATAACGGAAGATGGCGCGGTAAAGGCCAAACACAATAAACACTGGCAAAGCAAAAGCAACCGCCCCTACAAAGGCAATGAAGTGCGCATGCGACCAAGACGTCCATGCCTCTAAACGCAAGTTAAACGCCATCCACACCGTGATGGCGCAAATAAATGCATCTGCCCCCAAAGCCAAAGCCCGCTTTACGGGACGTGGCAGCATCAACAAAAGGTTAGTTAAAAAAGATAAGTTCATTTCAAAACTGAAAACACACTGATGCAGCCTCAGACACTGGCCTGAAGCACCACTTTTCGGATGACTTCACACGTTTTATCTATCTCGGCCTCTGTCAACGTTGGGTGTACTAAAAACATAATTGACGTTTCACCCAACTCACGAGCTACAGGTAATCGAGCATTCGGTCGCCAGCCTGTGTTGTCAAACGCCTTTTCTAAATACACCTCAGAACAAGAACCTTGATAACAAGGCACCCCCTCTGCGCTAATCGCCTCGATGACACGGTCACGCGACCACCCAGAAGCCAAACGCCCTGGCTGTACATAGACATAGCACTTGTAGTGCGCATGCTCACAAGCCGCGCCCTCGGCTGCGCAGCCACTTGGGCAGCTCGCGCACTTAACCTGCGGAACATGCAATGCCGCAAACTCAGCGCAAGCTGCCCAAATGGCCAGCGCATTGTGTTTGCGAGCAGCGGCCCAATCATTCATGCGTTTCAGCTGAATCCGTCCAATCGCAGCTTGCATCTCCAGCATGCGCCAATTGGTGCCAAAACTCTCATGCAACCACCTGAAACCCGGCGGGTGCTTGCGTTCATACACTGCCTCATAACTCTTGCCATGGTCTTTGTAAGACCACATTGCACGCCACAGCGCCTCGTCATTGGTCGTCACCATGCCCCCCTCGCCGCCCGTAGTCATGATCTTGTCCTGGCAGAAGCTCCAAGCCCCCACATGACCCATGCTGCCCACTGGCCGCCCCTTGTACCTCGCTCCATGCGCCTGAGCGCAATCCTCAATCACTGCAAAACCACGCTCAGCGGCCAACGCCATGATTGGGTCCATGTCGCAAGGCCAACCAGCCAAATGCACACACACCACAGCCTTGGTCCGAGGCGACAGCGCAGCCTCAATCGTGCGAGCCGACACATTGCCGCTGTCCGCTTCCACATCGGCAAACACAGGCACCGCTCCAGCATTAACCACACACGAAATTGATGCAATGAAGGTGCGCGGCGTCACCACCACCTCGTCGCCGGGCCCTACGCCCAAAGCCTTCAGCGCCACATCCAGCGCCAGCGTGCCATTGGCCAGGGCCACGGCATGCGCCGTGCCACACCAAGCGGCAAATTCTTTTTCAAACTCGCGGGTCTCGGCACCCGTCCAATAGTTCACCTTGTTGGACATCACCACGCGGTGCACCGCGTCGGCCTCTTCGGGGGTAAAACTGGGCCAGGGGGAAAAGGAAGTGTTCAGCATTGGTTTCTTCAGTTTTTAATCAACGGTCGCGCCGGATTGCCCACCACCGTCACGCCCGGTGGCACGCTCTTGGTCACCACCGCGCCCATGCCCACCACCGCGCCACGGCCAATGACCAATGGCGCACCGGGCAGGCCCTGCTTGATCACCGCGCCTGCGCCAATGTAGGCATGGTCCTCAATATGCACATTGCCGTTACACATCACGCCAGGGGCCAAAGTCACGAAGTCGCCCAACATGCAATCATGCTCGACATAGCTGTAAATGTTGGCGTGGAAATGTTTGCCAATGCGAATGTTGCTGGTGAGCGTGACAAAGGGGCACAACACAGCGCCCTCACCCAACTGCACATCGTCGAGCTGCACCACATTGGCCGCCCGTGCCTCAAAAAAATGCACCCCATCGGCCTCGCAGCGCTGCACCAGCTTCTGGCGCACCTGACTGTTAGCAATGGTCACATTCATGTGGCGACTGCTGGCGGACTCGCTCAGCCACTGCGCATAGGTAAACACCCGTTGCCCGTTGACCACAGGCGCTGGCGGGTGGTCGTCCACGAACACCAGATCGGCATCACCCGCCGCCAAAGCGGTCTGCAACTGCTGGCGCACCAAAGGCAACACGCCACGGCCACAACCACTGGCCCCAAAAATGGCATATCGCTTCATGACTCGTTGCCCTCAAACCTAGGCATAGTGGCATCCCCTGCCGCACTGATGCCATCACGCACCAATACCTTGCGCACCGTTTGCCACAAAATACGCACATCCAGCCACAGACTGCAGTGGTCCACATACCAAACGTCTAACGCAAACTTGTCTGCCCAGCTAATAGCGTTGCGGCCATTGACCTGCGCCCAGCCCGTGATACCTGGGCGCACCTCGTGGCGGCGAGCCTGCTCGGGCGAATAGAGCGGCAAATATTCCATGAGCAAAGGGCGGGGCCCGACCAGACTCATCTCACCGCGCAACACATTCCATAACTCGGGCAACTCGTCCAGACTGGTGGAACGTAAAAAGCGGCCAAATGACGTGAGGCGCTGAGCATCGGGCAGCAAAACTCCACTTTCATCACAAATGCATCTCATTGTGCGAAACTTGACCATTTTGAAAGGTTTACCACGTAATCCTGGCCGCGCTTGCGTGAACAGTACAGGGCTGCCCATCTTGTACCGGATCAGCAAGACTAATACAAACAACGGCACCGCGAAGAACATCAAAGCCACAAATGAAACGAGCAAGTCGAATAACCGTTTCATCCCTACTCCATCTTGTTTAAACATTACCTACTCGTCCTTGTGCATCGTTTGAAATGGCCGCGTTCGAATATCCAGCGAACTGTAAAATGCCAACATACGACGCCAATGCTCCCCTCGCTCGAAGCGCTCAACAACGCGCTTACGTGCAGATCGCCCCATGGCTTGCAGACTCGTTACCGGTGTATTCAACGCTTGGCGCATGGTCAACGTAAGCGCTTGCGTATTTTTAACAGGAACCAGCCAGCCATTCAGGCCTGGAGCAATGATTTCATTGCAACCACTAATGTCAGTGGCCACAACCGGCCGCTCCATGGCGCCAGCTTGCAGCACCACATTGGGGAAACCTTCCCGATAACTGGGCAGCACGAGCACATCAGCAGCCAATAAGGCTGGACGAATATCGTGCTGAAATCCCACCCAATGAATGCGTGGATGCGACGTCAGCGTGCTCATGGCTTGGTTGCTGACAGGGGCAGTGTCATCCAAGCCGCCTACGACAATCAGACGACTGTGATTTGGCAAGTTTTCAAAGGCAGCAAGCAATTCATTGACGCCCTTATCCCGATTTAAGCGCCCAACAAATGCATAAACAAAGTCAGTTTTTTCGATCTTGTACAGCAGGCGCAACTGAGCACATGCGTACTCTAAACCTGATGCATGCGGTGAGAAATATTCGACATCCACACCAGCAACATTACCGTGCCCAATCACATAAAGCGGCTTGCTGGTGATCTGCCCCGCCTGAAGATCCTGCAGTACACCCCGACCTTCGGGAACAATGTGCGTAGCACAAGCGCACAACAAGCTATCTACTGTTTTTAACATACGCTGTTTCCAGCCTTGCCTAGTAGGCCAAATCAAGCCAGTGAAAGTATGGACTCGAATCGGCACACGACATAACCACGCTGCTAACATGCAAACCAAGCCAGCTTTAGGCGTATAAGAATGAACGATCTCCGGGCGCAGTTCAAACATCAGCAAAACCATGCGACAAACAGACACAAAATCCTGAAGCGGACTGATGCCGCGCCGCATAGGCACCACATGTACAGAAACACCCTCATGAGCCAGTCTGTTTAATTCGCAGCCAGGACTTGTGACCAACGCCACCTCAAAATGTTGACTCAAAAATCGTGGCTGATCTCGCAAGATCACAGCCATTGTTTCCGGCACGGTAGTTGCTATAAGTAACCGACTCTTCATTAATAATCAGCTAAAAACTTAATAAATATTAAATACGTAATTTATCGAATCACTGACCGCAAATAATTTAAATAACGTTGCATCAACGTAAGGATTTTTTCCAATACGCCATAACGCCTCATTTTAAGAGAATACAAATCAGGATGAACAACATCTATAATTCCTTGAGAAGTTTGCACTTCGAATTTCTCAAGAAGATCTGCACGCGAACTATTTATGAAAACCAAGGAATTTTGCTTATACCAAACAGCAACATTTTGATCATTCCAAAATTCGTCTCTAATTTTGATTGAGTGTGAAAATCCTTTATTTGAAAATTTTTCAACCCAATAAGATTGCCATTGTTCATTTATGTGATGTGCACCACCCTGCCCAGGTATTGCTGCACCAAAAAGCACAACATCTGCCGAAGCACATAAAAATTTCACGATAGCATCCGCTCTAGAGGCTGGCAAATGTTCCGCGACCTCCATGCACAAGGCTAAATCGGCCTTGTGCACATCAGGGGTATCTTGCAAAAGGTCTACCGAAAAAAATTCAGACTCATCAATTTGTAATTGGTTTTTATTTACATATGCGCCATCAAAACCCAATACTGCAGTACAACCTAACTTTTTCGCAACACGCAACCAACATCCGACACCGCAACCCAAGTCGATTATAACTTTTGGACTAATCAATTGAAAAAAAGATGGGAGCATTATCTTTGCTGAAGCCTCTGCACCTCCTGACATTTTTTCATAAAAATCAACATTGTATTCACTCATTTATAACCACTCCTTAAAAAGAAAATTGAAAAAAGAAACCCATACAGAAGCAAAATAAGCTCAGCCACTACGACAGCCCCAGGAATAATGAAGATATTCATCAATCCGAAAAAAACCAACGACACAACAATGCCAACATACACAATCAAGGCAGCAAATAACCCAGAAATCCACAAAAAGCGATGCCCACGGCCAAGCAACATAAACGTTACATAATGATGTGAAATCCCCAAGAAAGCCAAGCCCACAATTAAAATTCTAAAACACAAAAGTGCGACTGGATCTACATAGAATATATAAAAATATATCTCTCCAATAATTAATACCAATCCAGCATAAAGAAAACTTATATACAGCCTAGATCTAGTAATATGCAAATTTTCGCGAGTTTTACCTTGATATTGGCCAGATATCAATGAGGATTTTCGAGAAATTTTAACAAAAGTGAACTGTACAAACGGTAAATAAACGGCTCTGACAGCAGCAAGTAACCGCTCCGCAGTTGCATACGATGCAGCAAGAGGTTTCCCCAGAAAATAATCAGCAAAAAAAACTCCAGAATTTAGCGTAAGGTAAGATGAAATACCACCAAGAACATAAATAAGGCCAGGGTTAAAATCTGTAAACTTAAGCCTCACAAATGATCTTGCATTAAAGATAAAAAAAGACAGCCTATTTACCTTAGTAAATTTATAACGTATCGCTAGAGTAAATAGCAGTAAAGCAATGTAGTACATCAGAAAACAGTCATAAATTGGAACGTTTGAAAAAATAGATCCAAACAAAATTATCAATGTCACCAACCTCATTTTCAGCAAGGTTAAATTTACCTTGGAATACCATTGGAACCCCACAATTGCCCAATTGGGAAAAATCAACTGCGATGCGGACGCAATTCCAACAAGACTAAGAAATTGCTGATACCCCTCCCGCCCTTCTTGCAGAGCGCCATTGGCGAGTGCCAAATAAAAAATAGACATGGATATCAAACAATTAATAACTCGAAGGCTCTCTCCTTTGATAAAAATTTTATCAAGTTTATTTTCTGAGCCAATTACCTCCACTAACTTTTGAGCACCCAATGTTGAATGCCCCCAATCTGAAATTACGTAAATCAATGCAACTATAAAAAATAGTTTTGTTATTCCGACTATGGAATTCGACTCGACAAATGGCGCAAGAAGTGGAATAATAACCAAATTAGGCAACTGCCACAAAATTTGATAACAATATGCATTGAGCAATCCCTTATTCATATTGCCTCACCGAGACCAGACTCTTTTGAGCAAGAAGCATTGCCACATACGAAAACAAACCAATATCAATTATTCCTTTCGCATTAACGACGAGAAAAGAGATTGCATAAACAAAAAGCAAGATTTTATAATCATCTTTGCTACTATTATTAATCTTATTTACCAGCAACCACCCTTTTACAACAGGATAGATATTCGCAATTAAATATAAATTTAAAAACCCAATACCACCATATAAAGTTAATCTTGAATAACCCAAGTCTGTATTTTCAAAAAAAAGACCCTCATCAAAAAATTTACCGTAGCCAGCAAGCCACCCAAAAAGATCAGTTGGAAACTTTATCATTTCCAGATTTGCATTAGTGCTAGCTGTATAAATCTCGCCGCTACCGAAATAGTTCACACCAGGCTCAAGTATTTGATATAAAATGCTATCAGTATTTCCATACAAATAAAATGCATATGATGCGCAGTAGTAAAGGAATATCACCACTAAAAATCGGAAAGTTGATTTAAAAATCAAAAGAACCGCAGCAACAATTAAAGCAGTTCTTGCAACAAAAAAACTTAACAATAAGGAGGCGATTAAAAATATCTTCTTAAAGAAATTTACATGCTCATACATAATATAAAGTGCGCATGCAGAAACTATTGTATATGCTCCATATACATGAACAACACCAAAACCGATGCCCCTCAGTCCTCCAATTTGGCTATAAACATCGTAACCAGCAGCGCCTGAAAACAAAACTAAGAAATCGAATACTGGCGCACTACCAATCGAGAGAAAAATTAATATTGATTGCACACAAATCCAAATTAATAAAATCTTTTTATTTCTACATATCAACTCGACCACGACAATTGCACTACATATGGTCAATACGCATTTAGCAAACAATACGAATAGAAACTTAAAATCCAAAAAATCTGAAGCATCATGAATTAACCAAACACATACTCCATACACAAACACAGCCATTGAGCAAAATAATGACCGTTTAATTGATTCTAACAAAAATCCATCAATTAATACTCGCCAATAAAAAGGAAGTAAAACAACACACAAGGGGATGTCAGACTCAGGGAAGCGAGGAAATCCGATAATAACAATTAATGAAAAAAAATTTATCAATGATTTCATGATGAGACGCATATCTTCAGAAATTTAATTTTTAATTCATTTGCTTCTTACGCACCCAAAGTAAACGCTTAATAATGGTAGCTCCAGCTCCAAGCAGCCATTTTAGATTCAAGGTGACAACAAATAATCGTAGTTGTGCGCTAGCCATGGCCGCATATGCATACTTTGATTTTCTTGCATCACTCGAACTCATCGATCGATATAGCAGCAGCGGCTCTTCAATTGCCGCGAATTTTAACAAGTTATTTTGCGCCAATCTAATCCATAAATCATAATCTTCCGATTGGAGCCCCCCCATGTAGCCGCCAACCTTACAAATTTCGTTTTTTCTATAAATTACGCTTGGGTGACAAATAGGATTTCGCCAAAACAATGCTTTCCTTATGCCTGAATCTGTATATGGCAATCTTATTATCTCTTTAATCAGTCCACTCTTATCAATTATCCTGAAATAACTCCCAAGCACACATACTTCAGGATGTTGGTTCATATATTCCATTTGTATTTTTAATCTATCCTGTACACATCTATCATCGGCATCCATTCTGGCAACGAGCTCAGCCCTACACAAATCAAGACCCAAATTTAAACTATGAGTCAAATACTTTAAATTACTAGTAACAATAGTCAACCGATCCTCGTTAGCATACTTTACCAATAAATTTTGAGCAATCTTCTCACTCAAATCGCCATTGCAAACGAAAATCATTTCAAAATCAGAATAAGATTGAACAAAACAGGAATCTAACGATTCGTATAATAGTAAATCTAGTACATGCGAGCAAATCAACCAACTTACCTTTGGATTAATATTTTTCGACTGCTTTATTATTTTCATAATTTTCCGAGTTGCTGATAAAGTCCACAGTTTTAATAGCTTAAAAATTCAACATTAAAAGAGCAAGTACTTTTTATTTTTTATTACAACCCAGTCTAAATAAGTCACGAAAATTGCTCGACACCAACTTTCTTGTAGCAAATCTCGTCGTCTTTGGGTACTACCTATTAACTCTTGCGCACAAGCACCTCAAGATTGTCGAGGACAAGGCTTTTTTAACTCTCTATTTTTAGCTCTCTACATCCCACTTCGAAGCTGAGATTGGCATAGCACGCCATCAAAACTTATACTTGCATCCAAATTAGTCTCTCCCTGCACAGAGTAAACGTCTGATTAACTGGACCTTCCCTGAAGCAATCGGATCTCGCACGGTTGATTGCCATGCTTTACGAATAAACACAAAAATAAGTAAAGCAAAACACGACGACAACATTGCAAGTAGCGCCACCAGCACTTGTTTTGGCGAAACTTTACGCTGCGGCAGACTAGCCTGCTGCACATATACCTCATCACCGCGCACAGCCAAGCTCTTTTTCAGCTCAATGTTTTCAAGCTCTTTCTTAGCCACTTCGGCAGTTAACGACGCGTAATACTTCATCACCACCTCTAGGTCCGCATCGTTTTGGCCCGCTTTGCCAATTTGCTTTTGCAGCTGCTCAATAGCGTCAGCAGAACTGGCAATGATGCGTTCGTTCGACAGAATTTGTGCTCCCCCTGGTCTTTGTTTTTACCTTTGGGTAGCAGCTCTTTCAACAAAGCATCCATAGCCGCCTTGCCTAGCTCTTGCGCACGCTCAGGCGTGCTGGCAGCCGCAGTGATGGTGGCTAGGCCTGTTTTTTTATCGAGCTTGCCTACCAGCTTTTTGGTTAGATACTGACGGGCATCGTCTTGAATGCCGTCAAACTCAGGCAACAAGCCAAATTTTTCAATGATCGGATCTAGAACGGGGGCAGAGTTGATCAAGGCCAGCTCTTGCTCAGTCAATCGGACGATGGAGACAGACTCAAAAGTTTTAGGCCACAAAAAGCTTAAACCCCCAACCAACACTCCAGCAATCAAGGGGCCAAATACCAACAGCCTCCACGACTCGGCCAAGGTGACCAAGATGTCTAGAAAGCTTATTTCATCTTCGTGTTCAAAGGCTTGTTCTGTCATGCGGCTTCTTTTACGTGGGTGTGGGTAACTTTGCCAAAACGGCGCTCACGGGTAGCGTACCAGTGCAGCGCCTTGGCTAGCTCGGCCCCGTCAAATTCGGGCCATAGGGCGTCAGTGAAATACAACTCTGCGTAGGCAGCCTGCCATAGCAAAAAGTTGCTGATGCGCTGCTCGCCGCCTGTGCGAATGAGCAAGTCTGGGTCGGGCATGCCTGCAGTGCTGAGGTGTTGGGCAAGCTGCTCTTGCGTGAGGCTTGCCACGTCTGCGCCTGGGTTGGCTGCTTGCCAGCTTTTAACGGCTTGCACCATATCCCACTGGCCGCCGTAGTTGGCAGCCACAGTGAGGGTAATGGCTTGGTTGTCTTGCGTGGCAGCCTCTGCAGCACGGATTCGGGTTTGCAGCTCAGCGGGGAACCCCGCCACATCGCCAATAACCTTGAGGCGCACACCTGCTGCGGCCAAGGCCCCCATTTCTTTTTCAAGGTACTGCACAAACAGGCCCATGAGGGTAGACACCTCGTCGGCGGGGCGTTTCCAGTTTTCGGTGCTGAAGGCGAAAAGGGTGAGGTATTTGATGCCTTTTTGAGCGCAAGACTCAACCAGCGCTTTGACACCCGATGCGCCCTTGGCATGACCCACGGTGCGGGGCATGTGGCGTTTTTGTGCCCAGCGGCCATTGCCGTCCATGATGATGGCAATGTGCTCAGGGATGGTTAACAAAGAATTAGCAGACACTGGCAAAGCTATATAAATAAAGGGCTGGGCACGCTACCGCCCTTTCGCTCATGAGCAAAAATAGATTATCTGTCAAATACTCATCAAGATAGTATGCAATGCGACGGATATGAGCTCTTTTTGATTCGTTGCAATGAAATATATTTTCATTTTTATATTTATATATTTATAAACTCACTCGCAAGCTCTCGATAGCCATGCGTAATTTTTGTGGCTGGCCCAACAAATCGACCAGCACAAAAGCTCGGGTTTCGCCATCATGCGCGATGTATTTACCCTCCAAACCCTGCAGAGGGCCATTGGCGATTTGCACCGCGTCACCTGGGGCAAACATGTGTGCTAGAGCTTCGGGCGGGGCCTCTTTTAAAAAGTCGATGAACTCGGGTGGCACTTTGGCGGGCTGGGGGCCGAAGCTCACCAGCTTGCTAACGCCCAGGGTAGAACGAATGGGGCCCCAGTTTTGCGTGGTGTCGTCAAGCTGGATAAACAGGTAGCGGCTGAACATGGGCTCGGCCACGTTTTGCACGCGTTGGTTGCGCAGCTTTTGCACCTGCATCATCGGCAAGAAACAGTCGAAGCCTTGGTTTTGTAAATTTTCTAGGGCGCGCGTTTCTTGACGGGGCTTGGTGTGGACGACGTACCAAGCGGTGTGGGTTGTGTCTGGCGTTTCGCTGTTCATTGTTTGATGAGTCTAACTAAACTTCCTATGGTGTTTGGCTGCACACAGCGTTAAAGTGCAGTTTTATGTTTTGTTTGAAAGCTTGCAAAGATGTCTACCAAAAACCCTTTTGACCCCGCAGCTATGTCTGACAACGTGAAAGAACAAGCGCAGCAAATTTGGCTCGCTGGTTTGGGCGCGTTTGCCAAAGCGCAAGAGGACGGTACCAAAGCCTTTGAGAAGCTGGTGAGCGACGGCATCACCATGCAGCGCAAGGTGCACACCACCGCCGAAGAGAAACTGGCTGAGGCCACGCAAAAAGCCACGCAAGCCGCGCACACGCTGAGCGAGCGCGCCACTGGGCAATGGGGCAAGCTGGAAGGTATTTTTGAGGAACGTGTGGCCAAAGCGCTGCACAGCTTGGGGCTACCAACTGCCGCCGAGATGCAGGCACTGCATGCACGTGTGGCGGCGCTTGAGGCGCAGCTAGGCGCCAAACCTAAGGCAACTGCTAAAACGGTTGCAAAAACTACCGCAAAGAAAGCGCCAGCTAAGAAAACGGCCAAGAAATAATTGGGCGCTGACCCCGATTAAGAACCATGGCAAAGAAAGCGCCACGCCGTACCGCTGAGCGGATTTTGGAGGTCACGCTCGACCTGTTTAACCGCTTTGGCGAGCCCAATGTGTCGACCACATTGATCTCATCAGAGCTCAACATCAGCCCCGGCAACCTGTATTACCACTACCCCGCCAAAGAAGAGCTGGTCACCGCGCTGTACAACCGCTACGAGGCGGCGCTGGATGAGTTGCTAGAGGCGGCACCCGGCGTGCATGACGTGGAAGACGCTTGGTTTTTCATGCACACGCTGTTTGAGCTGGTCTGGCAATACCGCTTTTTGTACCGCGACTTGAACGATCTGCTCAGCAAAAACCGCAAGCTTGAAACCCACATCAAAGACGCGCTACTGCACAAAACCACGGCGTTTCGCACCTTGCTGGATAGCCTAGAACACGATGGTGCGCTGGCCATTACGGTGTCTGAGCGCGAAGCCACCGCCACGCACATGGTGGTGATGCTGACTTGGTGGCTGAGCTACGAATACGTGCGCAACCCACGCCATGCGCTAGAGCCAGAAAGCGCACAAGCGTCGTTGCTGCGAGGGGCTAAGAGTGTGTTGGGCTTGTTGCTGCCTTATGCGACAGCGGAGCATAAAGAGCATTTGAACGCGCTTCTCTCGGCTTACTGAATCAATGCAACTCACACCGAGTGTGAGTTAAATAATTAGGTTCTGACCCCAATTGGCGAAACAGCAAGCCACCAGAAAAAGCCCGCTTGATGCGGGCTTTTTTATCGCAACGAGGCTTCGACCAGCTTGACCCAATAGGTGGCCCCCAACGGAATCAATGCATCATTGAAGTCGTAGTTAGGGTTATGCAAAGTACACGGTCCTTCGCCATGCCCCATCTCACGATGCACGCCGTCGCCGTTGCCGATGAAGCAATACGCACCGGGTTTGGCTTGCAGCATGTACGAAAAGTCTTCTGCGCCCATGGTGGGTTCTTGGGCCAGCACGTTGTCCGCGCCCACGATGTCGGCCATCACCTCGCGTGCAAAGTTGGCTTCAGCAGGGTGGTTGATGGTGGGCGGGTAGTTACGTTCAAACTCAAAGGTGCAGGTGGCGCCAAAGGCGGCGCAGGTGTGGGTGGCGATGTCGCGCATGCGTTGCTCGATCATGTCAAGCACGTCGATGCTGAAGGTGCGCACGGTGCCTTGTAGCTCGCAGTGGTCGGGCACGACGTTGGTGGCTTCGCCTGCGTTGATCATGGTGACCGAGATCACGCCAGCATCCACCGGTTTTTTGTTGCGGCTGATGATGGTTTGAAAGGCTTGCACCATTTGGCAGGCCACCAACACAGGGTCGATGCCGTTGTGGGGCAGCGCAGCGTGGCAGCCTTTGCCGTGGATGGTGATTTTGAATTCATTGCTTGACGCCATCACAGGGCCCGCACTCAAGGCAAACTGGCCTTCTTTCAGGCCGGGCCAGTTGTGCATGCCGTAGACGGCTTGCATGGGGAACTTGTCGAACAAGCCATCGCGCATCATTTCGCGGGCACCACCACCGCCCTCTTCTGCGGGTTGGAAGATGAAGTACACCGTGCCGTCAAAGTTTTGGTGCTTAGACAAATATTGCGCAGCAGCCAAGAGCATGGCCACATGGCCATCGTGGCCGCAAGCGTGCATCTTGCCGGCGTGTTGGCTGGCGTGAGCGAATTGGTTGAACTCTTGCATGGGCAAGGCGTCCATGTCGGCGCGCAGGCCTATGGCACGATCACTCGTGCCACATTTCAAAATGCCCACCACGCCTGTTTTGCCCATGCCGCGATGGATGGGGATGCCCCACTCGGTCAGCTTTTGCGCCACCAAATCGGCGGTTCGAATTTCTTCAAAACACAGCTCGGGGTGGGCGTGGATATCGCGGCGAATGGCCGCGATGGAGGAAGCTTGCTTGGTGAGTGAATCAAGGACTTTCATGGCCTTGAGTCTAGCCGCTGCCCTAGTCCTCTGTCATGAAGGGCTATCCCGTAAAGTGCTGCTCAGTACAAACCGCGTGACGGCCACACAGGTGTGGGGTGGTCCAAGCGGTGTTTGGCAATTTCTAACAAACCATCAAAGATGAGCGAGTCGACCAGCTCAAACTGCACCGACATGCTGGGGGCCATCTTCCAACCCGCACCACCGGTCATGTAGCACGCAGGCTCGGCGCCGCAGTGTTGGCGCACGTGTTGCACCATGCGCTCAACTGCGCCAGCAATGGCGTAGGTGCCGCCGCTGGTCAGCGCATCACTGGTGTTGGTGGGGAACTCGCACACCTCGCCCGTGGGCACGCGCAAACCCGCAGTGCCCGACTCCAAAGCGCGCAGCATGATGCCGTGCCCGGGCAAGATGAGGCCGCCCAAAAACTTGCCGCTTGCATCGATGGCTTCTACCGTGACAGCTGTGCCCACCATGACGACCACCATGGGTTTGGGCGCACCGCCGTTGACTTGCTGCAGCATGCGCGCGTGCGCGCCGATCATGGCCACCCAGCGGTCTGCACCTAAGCGTGTGGGGTGGTCGTAGCCATTGGTCATGCCAGCTTCGGCAGCAGACGACACGGCCCAGTGGGGGGAGATGTCCCACAGCTCCATTTGTTCTTCAACGCGACGGCGAATGGCTTCGCCCGCCACGATGCAGCCCAGCATGTGCGTGGGCTCTGGCAGCTCGCGCCAGTCTTCGTCGGCCAAGCGGTCAATGTTTTCTAAAAACACCGCGCCGTGGCCCAGCAGTGTGGCGCCGGGTGCGGGGCTGTCATACAGGCCCCACTTGAGGCGTGTGTTGCCCACATCGAGTGCAAGGAATGTCATAGGTGTGTGAATTAGTTTTGGCGCCAAGGCAAGCCGCGCATGCGCCAGCCGCCTTGGGTGCCACGATGGCCGTCTGCATTGGCATCGCCCTCGAAACCTTCGAGGATGTTGTAGGCCTCTAGACCCAGCTCGGTGGCGCGTTGAGCAGCTGCGACAGAGCGCACACCACTGCGGCACAAGAGCACTATTTTTTTGCCGTTGGCAGCCGCGCACACGGCGTCGTCAAACGCGGGATTCATGGCCATGCCTGGCCATTTTTTCCAAGGCACAGACACAGCGCCCGGCACAAAACCGACCCATGCCAATTCGGCCTCGGTGCGCACGTCAATCATCACGGCAGCGCCAGACTGCATCCACTCGTTGGCAGTTTCAGGGGTGATGTCGCCTGCATAGCCAAGCTGGTTATTGCTCATATTTATAAAGCGAAAGAAGTTGGTTCTCAGTATAGAAGCGCCTCGTCCCCAAGGAGACAAATTGGCGGCTTTTCACGCATGGTTCCGGGGAAAACCCTTGTCAATAAAAATGAAGTGGGGATAAGAATCACTGTTCCCTTTCATGTCTTTGACAAAAAACTAGGAGACTTCCCCATGACCGATACCAAAAAGACAACTGCTCGCCGTAACGTACTGAAAGGCGCCGCTGTTGCAGCCGGTGCCGTTTCAGCCCCCATGATCGCCAAGGCCCAATCTGGCCCGATCAACATGCGTTGGCAAAGCACGTGGCCAGCCAAGGACATCTTCCACGAGTACGCGCTCGACTACGCGAAGAAGGTCAACGACATGACGGGCGGCGATTTGAAGATCGAAGTGTTGCCCGCAGGTTCTGTGGTGCCCGCTTTCGGCTTGCTGGAAGCCGTGTCTAAAGGCACCTTGGACGGCGGTCACGGCGTGTTGGGCTACCACTATGGCAAGCAAAACGCATTGGCCTTATGGAACTCTGGCCCCGCTTTCGGTATGGATGCCAACATGGTTTTGGCTTGGCACAAATACGGCGGTGGCGCTGAGCTGCTGGCCAAGTTGTACGCGTCTATCGGCGGCAACGTGCAATCATTCTTGTACGGCCCGATGTTCACGCAACCTCTGGGCTGGTTCAAAAAGCCAATCACCAAAACATCTGACTTCAAAGGCTTGAAGTTCCGCACCAACGGTTTGGCCATTGACTTGTTCACCACCATGGGTGCGGCTGTGAACGCCTTGCCAGGCGGCGAGATCGTGCCAGCGATGGACCGCGGCTTGCTGGACGGCGCCGAGTTCAACAACGCCACCTCTGACCGTATCTTGGGCTTCCCAGACGTGTCCAAAGTGTGCATGCTGCAAAGCTATCACCAAAGCGCAGAAACGTTCGAAATCATGTTCAACAAGAACAAGTACGACGCGTTGCCAGCCAAGATGAAGTCTGTGATTGCCATCGCGACAGAAGCTGCGTCTGCAGACATGTCATGGAAGTCTGTGGACCGTTATTCCAAAGACTACGCCGAGCTGCAAACCAAAGACAAGGTCAAGTTCTACAAGACACCTGACTCCATCTTGCAAGACCAGCTCAAAATTTGGTCTGAAATCTTGGAGAAGAAGTCTGCCGAGAACCCCATGTTCAAAGAGATCGTGGCTTCACAAAAAGCGTTCGCACAGCGCGCTGTGAAGTGGGAGCAAGACACCGTGGTGAACCGTCGCATGGCGGTGAACCACTTCTTCGGAGCCAAAAAGGCGTAAGCCCGAACGACTGCGATAGCTTGACTTATGGGACTGAATTCTGTGCATCACAGAACTTCAGTCCCTTTACTTTTAAGAACGATATGAACACACTGAAACTGCTACACACAGTTGACAGCATCAGCACATGGGTAGGCAAAGCCTTTGCATGGTTGATCGTTGTGCTGATGGTGATGGTGATGGGCGAAGTTTTCAAGCGCTACGCCTTGAACGCCCCTACAGCTTGGATTTTCGAAGCCAGCAACATGCTTTACGGCACCGCCTTCATGATGTGCGGTGCTTACACCCTGAGCCAAGACGGTCACGTTCGCGGCGACTTTTTTTACGGCAGCGCCAAGCCCCGCACACAAGCGTCGCTTGACTTTGTGCTGTACATCCTGTTCTTCATTCCAGGCGTGATTGCCTTGACATGGGCGGGTTGGACCTATGCCGGCGACGCCATCGCCATTCGTGAAATGACGAACAGCGCCGACGCGATTCCTTTGTACCCCTTCAAGGCCATCATCCCGATCACCGGCTTCATCGTCTTGATGCAAGGGCTAGCTGAAATTGTGCGTTGTGTGGTTTGCCTGAAAACTGGTGAATGGCCTGCACGCTTGAAAGATGCCAACGAGATTGACGTGGTCGAGCAGCAGTTGTCTGCCAGCATTTATGTCAGTGAAGAAGACAAACGTGACGCCATTGAGCGCGCACACCATATTGACGAAGAGGCCCATCAGCGCGGTGGCCACGCGATGGGAGAACACAAATGAGCGATCCAGCACTCGGACTAACGATGCTCTGTCTGATCATCGTGGTGATCATGATGGGCTTTCCTACAGCGTTCACGCTGATGGGCTTAGGTATGGCCTTTGGCTTCACGGCCTTTTACGACCCCAGCCAACCTTGGCTAGACAACCGCGTTTTTAACCTGATGGTGCAACGCACCTATGGCGCGATGACCAACGACACACTGCTGTCCATTCCGCTGTTTGTGCTGATGGGCTATGTGATGGAACGGGGCGCCTTGGTGGACAAAATGTTCCACAGCGTTCAGTTGGCCTTCCGTCGCTTGCCCGGCTCATTGGCCGTGGCCACCTTGGTGATTTGCACCTTCTGGGGCATTGCCAGCGGCTTGGTGGGCGCTGTGGTGGTGCTGATGGGCGTGATTGCGATGCGCCCCATGCTGAATGCGGGCTATGACACACGCTTGGCAGCAGGCGTGATCACGGCTGGCGGTACCTTGGGTATTTTGATTCCACCGTCGGTGATGATCATTGTGTACGCCGCAGTGGCCGGACAGTCTGTGGTGAAGCTCTACGCAGCGGCCATGTTCCCCGGTTTCTTCTTGGCTTTCTTGTATTTGATTTACGTCATCGGCTGGGTGTTGATTGACCCATCGATTGCACCTAAGTTGCCTGAAGACCAAACCAAAGCACCTGTGTCGCCTTGGCTAGAAAAGCTGGGCCAGCAATACTCCAAACGCATGCTGCCCGCCTTGGCAAAGGCCGTCGTGATGCCTGGCCGCGCGCTGCAAATCAGCACGTCAGAGGTGCGCGTGACGTGGGGCCTGTTGGTTCGCAGCTTCAGCATGGCGTTGGCACCTGTGTTCATCGTGTTGGCAATGCTGGCAACGTCGTGGTGGTATGTGGTGATTTATTCGCAAGCCACCGCCAACGCGCAAGCTGGCACTGAAATCGTCCAGATGTCCACCGACATCGTGGCTGAGAAAACCACCACCTCCGCAGAACCTGAAGGTCTGCAAGAGATGGGCGGCGACTCAGTGGCAGATGCGCCTGAAGCCAACAACGACGCTGTGTCTCTGGGCGATGAAGTGGTGGAAGCAGACAAGGTGATTGCGGTGCCTGACGGTTTCTACACCGGGTTCTGGGGCACCGCACTGATTCTGTTTGGCTTGCTGGCTTGGTACTACAAAGGCTTTGATGCCGAACAGTTTGAGATTCTCAACATGCTGGTCAAGTCGGTGATGCCATTGGGCATCCTGACGGCCGTCGTGTTGGGTGTGATCTTGCTGGGATTGGCCACCGCCACGGAATCAGCAGCGGTAGGCGCCACAGGCGCATTCATCATGGCCTGGTGGTCTGGCTCGCTGGACTTTGACAAAACCAAGCAAGCGGTGTTCTTGACCGCCAAAACCACCTCGATGGTGTGTTGGTTGTTCGTGGGCTCGGCCCTCTTCTCTGCCGTGTTTGCCGTCTTGGGCGGTCAGCGCTTGGTGGAAGAGTGGGTCATGGCGATGGACCTGACACCGCTGCAGTTCATGCTGCTGTCACAAGCCGTGATCTTTGTGCTGGGCTGGCCACTGGAGTGGACCGAAATCATTGTGATTTTTGTGCCCATCTTCTTGCCACTGCTCACCCACTTCCAGATCGACCCAATCTTGTGGGGCGTGCTGGTGTTTGTGAACCTGCAAGCGGCCTTCTTGTCACCGCCTGTGGCGATGTCGGCCTTCTATCTGAAAGGGGTGTCACCGCCGCATGTGACCATCAATCAAATTTTTGCGGGCATGATGCCTTACATGTTCATCGTCATCATCTGCATGGTTTTGATGTACATCTGGCCAGGACTGACCCTCTGGTTGCCTGATTACCTGTACGGTCCTAAGTAAACCGCACACGGGTTTCAGACCAAGCCGCAGCGCCTTTTGGCCCTGCGGCTTTTTTATTAGGGCAAATCCTCCCCACAAAAGCTGCCAAATCGCTATGATTGACGTTTACGTAAACGTAAACTTGTTCCTTTCCGCTTTACTCCCGTTTTTTCGGAGCCTTCGATGTCAGACCTTTCCGCCGAATTCCAAGCCCTTGCCAACTACAAGCCCACGCAAAAAGTGCGCTTCGTCACCGCCGCGTCTTTGTTTGACGGGCATGACGCCGCCATCAACATCATGCGCCGCATCTTGCAGGGCATGGGCGCAGAGGTGATTCACTTGGGCCACAACCGCTCGGTGGACGAAGTGGTGACTGCCGCGCTGCAAGAAGACGTGCAAGGCATTGCCATCAGCTCGTACCAAGGCGGCCACGTGGAGTACTTCAAGTACATGGTCGATTTATTGCGCGAACGCGGCGGCGAGCACATTCAAGTGTTTGGCGGCGGCGGCGGCGTGATCGTGCCCCCCGAAATTCGCGAGCTGCAATCCTACGGCGTGACACGCATTTACAGCCCAGAAGACGGCCAGAAGATGGGCCTGCAAGGCATGATTGGCGAGATGATCATGCGCTGCGACAAAGACTTGTCGGGCTACGCACCCAAAGCGGTGAAAGAGATTCAAGGCCATGACGAAATGGCGTGGCGCAAATTGGCGCAGCTCATCACCGCACTTGAGAACGAGAAGGCTGACCAAAAGATGGTCGAAGCCGTGCGCAAAGAATCGCTCAACCACAAGGTGCCCGTGCTCGGCATCACCGGCACCGGCGGTGCGGGCAAGTCGTCACTCACCGACGAACTGGTGCGTCGCATCCGTTTGGACCAAGGCGATGCATTGCGCATTGCTGTGATTTCGATTGACCCCTCACGCCGCAAGAGCGGTGGCGCTTTGCTGGGCGACCGCATTCGCATGAATGCCATCGGCCCATGGAGCAGCGGACAGCGCGTGTTCATGCGCTCACTCGCCACACGCGATTTCGGCAGCGAAATCAGCGCGGCCTTGCCCGATGTGTTGGCCGCTACCAAGTGCGCGGGGTTCGATTTGATCATTGTGGAAACCTCGGGCATTGGCCAAGGTGACGCCGCCATCGTGCCGCACGTGGATGTGCCCATGTACGTGATGACACCCGAATTTGGCGCCGCCAGCCAGCTCGAAAAAATCGACATGCTCGACTTTGCCGAGTTCATCGCCATCAACAAGTTTGACCGCAAAGGCGCCAGCGACGCGCTGCGCGATGTGGCCAAACAAGTGCAACGCAACAAAGAAGCGTGGCACACACCGACCGAAGAAATGCCGGTGTTTGGCACCATGGCCGCGCGCTTCAACGACGACGGCGTGACCGCGCTGTACCAAGCCCTCAAAGGCCGCTTGACCGAGCTGGGCCTGACCTTCAAAGAAGGCCGTTTGCCCTTGGTGAACGTGCGCCACAGCAGCAACCAAACGCCCGTCGTGCCCGCCGCACGCACGCGCTATTTGGCCGAAATCACCGACACCGTGCGCGGCTACAAAAAGCGCGCACGCACACAAGCCAAACTGGCCCGCGAAATTCAACAACTGCGCGAAGCCGCACGCATGCTGGCCGAAGACAAACCAGGCCGCGCCAAAGCCTCAGAAGCCGCCATCGACTTGGCCTTTGCGCGTGAAGAAAACCTAGGCGGTGCAGAGCGCAAACTGCTGGCCCAATGGCCCGACATGCAAGCCGCCTACGCGGGCGACGAGTACGTGGTGAAGATTCGCGACAAAGAGATTCGCACCGCGCTCACAACCAAGTCCCTCAGCGGCACGGTGATTCGCAAAGTGGCACTGCCACAGTACGAAGACCATGGCGAAATTTTGAAGTGGCTCATGCTCGACAACGTGCCCGGCAGCTACCCCTACACCGCTGGCACCTTTGCATTCAAGCGCGAGGGCGAAGACCCCACGCGTATGTTTGCGGGCGAAGGCGACCCTTTCCGCACCAACCGTCGTTTCAAGCTGGTGAGCGAGGGCATGGATGCCAAGCGCTTGTCCACCGCGTTTGACTCGGTCACGCTCTACGGCAACGACCCAGACCCACGCCCAGACATCTACGGCAAAGTGGGTAACTCGGGCGTAAACGTGGCCACGCTGGACGACATGAAGGTGTTGTATGACGGATTTGACCTGTGCAACCCCACCACCAGCGTGTCGATGACCATCAACGGCCCTGCACCGTCCATCTTGGCGATGTTCATGAACACCGCCATCGACCAAAACATTGAGAAGTTCAAAAAGGACAACGGCCGCGACCCGACCGAAACCGAGACCGCGAAGATCAAAGAGTGGGTCATGCAAAACGTGCGCGGCACGGTGCAAGCCGACATCTTGAAAGAAGACCAAGGGCAGAACACGTGTTTGTTCAGCACCGAGTTTTCATTGAAGGTGATGGGCGACATCGCGCAGTACTTTGTGCACAACCAAGTGCGCAACTTCTACAGCGTGTCCATCAGCGGTTATCACATCGCCGAAGCGGGTGCGAACCCGATTTCGCAATTGGCATTCACCTTGTCGAACGGCTTCACGTTTGTGGAAGCCTACTTGGCGCGCGGCATGCACATTGACGACTTCGCGCCCAACCTGAGCTTTTTCTTCAGCAACGGCATGGACCCCGAGTACACCGTGATGGGCCGCGTGGCACGTCGCATCTGGGCCGTAGCCATGAAAGAAAAATACGGCGCGAATGAGCGCTCACAAAAACTGAAATATCACATCCAAACTTCAGGCCGTTCATTGCACGCGCAAGAGATTCAGTTCAACGACATCCGCACCACGCTGCAAGCGCTGATTGCGATTTACGACAACTGCAACAGCTTGCACACCAACGCGTTTGACGAAGCCATCACCACGCCCACGGAAGACTCGGTGCGCCGTGCCATGGCGATTCAGCTCATCATCAACCGCGAGTGGGGCTTGGCCAAAAACGAAAACCCCAACCAAGGCGCGTTCATCATTGAAGAACTCACCGAGTTGGTGGAGGAAGCCGTGTTGGCCGAGTTCGAACGCATTGCCGAGCGCGGCGGTGTGTTGGGCGCGATGGAGACCGGCTACCAACGCGGCAAGATTCAAGACGAATCGATGACCTACGAAATGCTCAAGCACACCGGCGAACTGCCCATCATCGGCGTGAACACCTTCCGCAACCCACATGGCGAGCAAGTGATGGACAAGCTCGAACTGGCCCGCTCCACCGAAGAGGAAAAGCAAAGCCAGCTGAACCGCTTGAATGACTTCCACACGCGCCACAAAGACGCGGCGGCTGTGCAACTCAAACGCCTGCAACAAGCCGTCATCGATAACGCCAACGTGTTCGAGGTGTTGATGGACGCGGTGCGTGTGTGTTCACTCGGTCAAATCACCAATGCTTTGTTTGAGGTGGGCGGGCAGTACCGACGCAACATGTAATTGGGCTGTTGCGAGCGCCGTCAGAAAGTGACACAAAGCGCTCGTAACATCGGGGGATGAGCATTCGTCCCCCCTTCACCGCCCCCACCCGTCACACCGACGCCGACAGTGCGCTTGCCCAAGTGCAGGCGCTGTATCAAACCAGCCTTGACCACTTGCGACTCGCCATGCGCGAGTTTGTGGCGGGCAAGCAGTTTGAGCAACGTGTGCGGGCGTTCTATCCGTTTGTGCGCATCCATACTAAAACGGGGGCGCTTCAGGCCAACAGCGATGGTGGCAGTTTGAGCTACGGCTTTGTGGCCGAGCCTGGCCGCTACGAGACCACCCTCACCCGCCCCGATTTGTTTGCCGCGTATTACCGCGAGCAATTCCGCTTGCTGCTGCAAAACCACGGCGGCACGCTGGAGGTGGGCGTGAGCCACCAACCCATTCCTGTGCACTTCTCGTTCGCCGACAACGACCATGTGGAAGGCGAGATGAGCGCCGAGCGCCGCCAGCTGATGCGCGAGGTGTTTGACCTGCCCGACCTCACCGCCATGGACGACGGCATTGCCAACGGCACGTTCGAAGCCAAGCCCAATGAGCCGCAGCCTTTGTCGCTGTTCACCGCAGCACGCATGGACTATTCGTTGCAGCGCCTGCGTCACTACAGCGGTACCAGCCCTGAACATTTTCAGAACTACGTGTTGTTCACCAACTACCAGTTCTACATCGACGAATTTGTGCGCTTGGGCCACGAGGCCATGCAAGACCCCAACAGCGAATACATCGCGTTTGTGGAGCCCGGCAATGTGGTCACACGCCGCGTGGGTTTAGCTGCTGAAGCCAACGACGCACTGGGCAAAGTGCCACCGCGCTTGCCGCAAATGCCTGGCTACCACTTGGTGCGCCCAGACCACACCGGCATCACCATGGTGAACATTGGCGTGGGCCCCGCCAACGCCAAAAACATCACCGACCACATCGCCGTGCTGCGCCCGCATGCATGGCTGATGCTGGGCCACTGCGCGGGCTTGCGCAACACGCAACAGCTGGGCGACTACGTGCTGGCCCACGGCTATGTGCGCGAAGACCATGTGCTGGATGAAGAACTGCCGCTGTGGGTGCCTATCCCCGCACTGGCCGAGATTCAAGTCGCGCTAGAGCAAGCGGTGAAAGACGTGACGCAATGCCATGGCGCTGAGCTCAAACGCATTTTGCGCACAGGCACCGTGGCCAGCACCGACAACCGCAACTGGGAACTGTTGCCCGACAACACGCCCCAGCGTCGCTTCAGCCAAAGCCGCGCCGTGGCACTCGACATGGAAAGCGCCACCATTGCCGCCAACGGTTTTCGGTTCCGTGTGCCCTACGGCACGTTGCTGTGTGTGAGCGACAAACCGCTGCACGGCGAAATCAAACTGCCGGGCATGGCCAACCATTTCTACCGCGAACGTGTGGACCAACATTTGCGCATTGGCATGCGCGCCATTGAACTACTACGCCAGCAAGGGCCTGCGCAATTGCACAGCCGCAAGTTGCGCAGCTTTGCTGAGGTGGCGTTTCAATAAAAAGGGTCGGAATAGAAGACACTAGCTGGCTTACTAAGCCGATACCCAAATGAATACAAGTTTTCAAAATCACATCAATGGTTTACGTGCAATAGCGGTACTAGGCGTTATCTTTTTCCATTTCCAGCTGATGGGAATTGACTCTGGGTTTGTGGGCGTGGATGTATTTTTTGTCATCTCAGGCTATTTGATGACTCGTATTCTTTTTGAAAAAGAGTCTGAATCATCCATTTCATATTTCACTGAATTTTGGATGGCGCGAATTCGTCGAATTGCCCCTGCACTCATCGTCTTAAGCATTGTTTGTTTATGTGTGTTTACAACCATCTTGCTGTTTCCTGATTACAAAAAATTCCTACGAAGTAACGTAACAGCAAATCTTTTTCTGTCTAACTACTTCTTTTCAGCTCAAAGCAGTTATTTCGATACGGAAGCGGACAACAACCCCTTACTTCATACCTGGTCGCTCTCTGTCGAATGGCAGTTCTATCTGATTTACCCGCTCATCATTTACACATTAAAAAGATATGGTTTTGCAATCAGGTTAAGTGTCATCACTGCATTGATTGCATGCTCATACATCTACTGTGGCAACTTAACCAGTACAGATGCCACGGGCGCTTATTTCGAACTCTTTCCGCGTGTGTGGGAATTCTTAATTGGGGCTATTGTTTACTTGATCGCTTCAAGAAAAACCATGCCCTCGTGGACACAAAACTCTCCTCTATTTCTAACGTTATCTGCAACGTCAATTTTGGCAATCTTTGCTTCACTCATAACGGTAGACAAAGGTATGTTTCCCGGATGGATCGCAGCGATTCCAGTGATGGCAGCTGGATTCATCATCTTGACTGGCGAACGCGGCATTACAAACAAAACGCTATCTATCGCACCGCTCCAAATTGTTGGCAATCTGTCCTACTCTCTCTACTTGTGGCATTGGCCAGTCTACGTTTACTTTGTCATGGCCGTAGCTGTTGACAGGCCGCTCGACCTGATCGAAAAAATTGCTGCATTGCTCACATCATTCGCAATTGCGTTTGCTTCATATAAATGGGTCGAACAGCCAATTCGATCTAAAAACGGATATTGGAGTAACACGCGCATCATTGCACTTTGGATTTTCTCAATAGCTGTCTCAATAACGGCACTCGCGATCGCTCAAAAATCTACTGAAACTAGTTATCGCTTACCGACCTATTTAGTAAATGCAGAAAAGGCACTTGTAGACAAGAATCCGCGTCAAGGCGAATGTTTCCTTGATCGCAACCAGGTGGCATCAGAAGCATATAAACCTAAGCTTTGCCCGATAGGCGTGAAAAACTCGACGCATGTGCAAGCAATTCTTTGGGGCGACTCATTTGCAGATGCAATTCAACCGATGGTCGACGATGCACTGATAGCAAACCACTTGTCGGGCGTTGTTTCTTCGGTCGCAGGTTGCCTGCCTCTACATAAAAACGCATACAAAAAAGAAGCAGACAAAAATGAGTTTAGCTACTGCGACAAAGGCGTCAGCCTGAAAACACTTCAATTTATTTCTTCGACACCCTCGCTAAGGTACGTTCTCATAAGCGCCAATTGGATTCGATACGATTCAGATGTACTCAATCGTGATTTCGTCGATCAACTCTGCGAGTTAAAGAGACTGCACAAGATTCCAATTTTGATTGGCCCTGTTCCTCGACCAAACTACGACGTGCCAAGGCAATGGGGACGAATGGAGCTCAAACAACGAAAAGTCATCGAAGACATGACGTTCAGTCGCGGCTTGACCACAGAGGCAGAGCTTAAGTTCACCAAACTGATGGCCGCAACGTCTGCGTCATGCGGCACAGTTGCCGCTATCTATCCCTCAAACTTACTGTGCGAAGGTGAGCAGTGTTTCTCTGTGAAAAATGGAGAAGCCGTGTTTTTAGACAGCGCTCATCTTTCTACCAAGGGCGCAGCCATATTGCAAACAGATTTAGAAAATGTTCTTCAAAAAGAGCTGCGTCAATAACCTGCTACTTGAGGGCAAAAATATCAGTCACTGAATGCATCGCCCATCTTCTCACCCAAACGCACACCTTGTGCGGCTTGCAAAGCGGGGTTGAGCGCGATGGTGCTCTTAGGCCACAGCAACACCACGGTAGAGCCGAGTAAGAAGCGGCCCATCTCGTCGCCTTGCTTCAAGCTCAGGTCTTGATCGTCATACGTCCACTCGCGCACGGTGCCTGGGCGCGGTGGGTTCACCACGCCATGCCACGGCGTGGCCATGCTGCCAACAATCGTTGCGCCGACTAGCACCAACACGTATTGCTGAGGTTTTTGCCCTGAGGCAGCAGGCATGTCAAACACACACACCACGCGCTCGTTGCGCGCAAACAAACCTGGCACGCCACGCGCCGTGGCGGGGTTGACCGAGAACAAGTCACCCGGCACATGAATCATGCGGCGCAAGCGGCCAGCGCTGGGCATGTGGATGCGGTGGTAGTCCTTAGGGCTGAGGTAAATCGTGGCGAACTCGCCATCTTGGAACTGCGCTGCCAATGTCGCATCACCGCCCACCAGCGCTTGCGTGCTGTAGCTGTGGCCTTTGGCTTGAAACACTTGGTCGCCATCGATGTGACCCAGCTGGCTGATGGCGCCGTCCACAGGGCACACAAACGCGGCATCGGCCAAGGGGCGTGCGCCGGGCTTTAAGGCACGGGTGAAGAAGTCATTGAAGCAGGCGTACTGCGTGATGTCGGGCTGAGCCGCCTCGTCCATGTTGACTTGGTATTTGCCCACAAACCATTTGATGAGGGCGTGCGTCCATTTGCCACAACGCGCACGCGCCACAGCGCCCGCAAATTGCGTGAGCAACTGTTTGGGCATCACATATTGGGAGAGAACAAATAAGGTATCAGACACGTCGTAGCCCTGTAATTAGTTGCGTAGATTTTAGGCGCTTCAACACTGCCTCAAGAATGGCGCTGACGGGTTACGAGTTGGTCGCTCACAGGCACAATGGCACGTATGAGCACCCCACTTTTTGAATGTAACCACCTCCTCAAACGCTACGGTGACAACACTGTGGTGAACGATGTGTCTTTCAGCATCGTGCCTGGCGAATGTTTGGGCGTCATCGGCCCCAACGGCGCTGGCAAAACCACCACGCTGCGCATGTGCCTCGGCCTCGCACAGCCCGATGGCGGCAGCATCAACGCCTTTGGTTTGTCCATGCCCGATGACGCGCTGGCCATCAAAGCACGCTTAGGCGTGGTGAGCCAGTTCGACACGCTCGACCCTGACTTCACCTGTGCCGAAAACCTCATGGTGTTTGGCCGTTACTTCGGCATGAAGAAGGCCGACATTCAAGCGCGCATTCCACAACTGCTGGAGTTTGCGGCGCTGTCACACAAGGCCAACGCCAAACCCGGCGAGTTGTCGGGTGGCATGAAGCGCCGACTTAGCTTGGCCCGCGCCCTGATCAACAACCCCGACTTGTTGCTGCTCGACGAGCCCACCACCGGCCTAGACCCGCAAGCCCGCCACCTGATGTGGGAGCGTTTGCAGCAACTCTTGCAACAAGGCAAATCGATTTTGCTGACCACCCATTTCATGGACGAAGCCGAGCGCTTATGCAACCGTTTGTTGGTGCTCGACCACGGCAAAAAAATTGCCGAAGGCACGCCGCGTGATTTGATTGCGCAGCACCTTGAACCCGATGTGGTGGAGGTCTACGGCAGCGGTGCTTTGGCCTTGGTGGACAGCCCCATCGCCGCACTGGCGCAACGTGTGGAAACCAGCGGCGAGACCGTGTTTTTCTACACCCAAGATGCCGCACAGTTGCTGCAAGCGCTCAGCGCCCACGCAGGCTTGCGCACGCTGCACCGCCCTGCCAATTTGGAAGATTTGTTTTTGAAAATGACCGGGCGCCAAATCCGCGAGGAAGGCTAAGCGCGATGAACACCTATTTCCGTTTCTGGCCCGTCTTCTTACGCAACCTGTTGGTGTGGCGCAAGCTCGCCATCCCCAGCCTTGTGGCCAACATCGCCGAACCCTTGATGTGGTTGGTGGCCTTTGGCTACGGCCTGGGCGCGCTGGTGGGCGATGTCACGCTAGGTGAAGACAAAGTGCCCTACATCTTGTTCTTGGCCAGCGGCTCCATCTGCATGAGCGCCATGAACGCGGCCACGTTTGAAGCGCTGTACTCAGCCTTCTCGCGCATGCATGTGCAAAAAACTTGGGACGGCATCTTGAATTCCCCCATGCGATTGGACGATGTGCTGTTGGCCGAAATGCTCTGGGCCGCGTTCAAATCGCTGTTCACCATCACCGCCATTTTGGGTGTGATGTTTGCGCTGGGCATCACCCAAAGTTGGAAGCTCTTGGCTGCATGGCCCATTTTGCTGTTCGTCGGCATCACCTTCAGCTGTATTGCCTTGATCTTCAATGCACTGGCCAAAGGCTACGACTTCTTCACGTATTACTTCACGCTGTTTTTGACGCCCATGATGTTTTTGAGCGGCGTGTTCTTTCCGCGCGATCAACTGCCCGGCATCGTGCGCGACATTTCGGCATGGTTGCCACTGACCCAAGCCATCGCCTTGGTGCGCCCCTTGTTTCTAGACCAATGGCCGGCTGACGCAGCGATGCACCTCGGTGTGCTGGCCGTCTACACCGTGGTCGCCTGGAAGATTGCGCTGCATCTGACGAAGAAACGTTTCAAAGCCTAAAGCGCCTCCGCACGTGGCGTGAAGCAGGTAGCGAAAAGTTCAAAACTTGGCGAATACCCAAGCGCGGCCCAAGAAGGCACGAGCACCGCAAAGTGCCGAGACAGACACTCGGAGGTGAATGGGCTTGGGGCGGCTGACGATTTCTGGTACCCCAGCATGAGGAAGCTGCCCCAAGCCCATTGACCGGAGCAAACAAAAAAACACAGGCGACAAGATATTGACCAACGTCAGCCAAACGCAACCCTTCCCCCGCTAATATTGAAGTTTTGATTCAACCCAAACACAAGGATTTCCCAATGAGCAGCATTCAAACCGTAGGCATCATCGGTGCCGGCACCATGGGCAACGGCATTGCACAAGCCTGTGCGGTCTCTGGCGTGAACGTGGTGATGGTCGACATCTCTGAGGCTGCCGTGGCCAAAGGCCTTGCAACGGTGGCGGGCAGCCTGGACCGTTTGATCAAGAAAGAAAAAATCACCGAAGCCGACAAAGCCGCAGCCTTGTCGCGCATCAAAACCAGCACCAGCTACGACGACCTCAAAGGCGCAGAGCTGGTCATTGAAGCTGCCACCGAGAACTACGACCTCAAGGTCAAAATCGTCAAACAACTCGACGGCATGTTGGCCCCCGAAGCCATCATCGCGTCCAACACCTCGTCCATTTCCATCACCAAGCTGGCCGCCGTCACCGCACGTGCCGACCGCTTCATTGGCATGCACTTTTTCAACCCCGTGCCCATGATGGCCTTGGTAGAAATCATCCGTGGTTTGCAAACCTCCGATGCCACACACGCCGCTGTGCACGACCTGTCCACACGCTTAGGCAAAACGCCCATCACCGTCAAGAACGCACCGGGCTTTGTGGTCAACCGCATCTTGGTGCCCATGATCAACGAGGCATTCTTTGTGTTGGCAGAAGGCGTGGCCTCGGCCAAAGACATCGACGCCGGCATGATGCTTGGCTGCAACCAACCCATCGGCCCCTTGGCTTTGGCCGACATGATTGGCTTGGATGTGTGCTTGGCCGTGATGGAGGTGTACTTGCAAGAGTTTGGCGACAGCAAATACCGCGCATGCCCCTTGCTCAAAGAGATGGTCGCGGCAGGCCACTTGGGCCGCAAGACAGGCCGCGGCGTTTACTCGTATTAAACGAGCGCCCCAGCCACGTCGCACGCGTTGACATGAAGTACGCCCTGCTCTCAGACATCCATAGCAACTTGCACGCGCTCGATGCGTGCTTGGCACACGCACAAACGCAGGGCGTTGAACGCATCGCGCTCTTGGGTGATTTGGTGAGCTATGGTGCCTTTCCTGCCGAAGTGGTGGCACGCTGCCAAAAGCTTCAGCAAGACGGTGCCATCGTGCTGCGTGGCAACCATGAAGAGCTGATTCAAACGCACAACATCAACTCGGCCAACCCCAACCCTTCGTTGGGCAGCCAAACGGCTGAATGGACGCACAACCAGCTGTCGCCCGCACAGCGTTTTTGGTTAGAAATCTTGCCGCTCACCGCACAGGTGGACCACATGCTATTGGTACACGCCAGCGCCGATGCGCCTGACCGCTGGCGTTATGTGGAAGACGAACGCACCGCCAGCCTGAGCTTGGATGCCGCTTGCGCCCACCCCGATGTGCGCTATGTGTTTGGTGGCCATGTGCACCACCAGTCGTTGTATTACCGGGGCACGGGCCGTCAGTTGATGGCGTTCAAGCCCACGTCGGGCGTGCCCATCCCCACCCCCAAACACCGCCAGTGGATTGCCACCATTGGCTCGGTAGGCCAGCCGCGCGACGGCAACCCACGCGCCATGTACGCAGTGTTTGACAGCACGGCTGCCAAGCTCACCTTCCACCGCGTGGCCTATGACCATCGCGCGGCCGCTCGTGCCGTGCGCGAAGCAGGCTTGCCCGAGTTCTTTGCGCAACGCTTGGAGACCGGCAAGTGAAACGCCTAGAAGCGGGCACCGAGCTGGACGGGTTCCGCATTGGCGCTTGCTTGCATGCGGGTGGCATGGCGCACATTTATGAAGTGACCTATGCCGACGAGCGCCCCGCGCCGTTTGACATGGTGATGAAAGTACCACGCATGACGGCGGGCGATGGTGCAGAAAACATTGTCGGCTTCGAAGTGGAGCATCAAATTTTGCAAGTGCTGCACGGCACGCATGTGCCACGTTTTGTGGCGGCAGGCGATTTGGTGAACATGCCCTACTTGGTGATGGAGCATGTGCCGGGCCAAACCTTGCAGCAAGTGTTGGATGCACACACGCACAACCGCACGCGGGCAAAAGTAGCCGACATCACGCGCCTTGGTGCGGCCATCGCCCGCGCAGCCCACAGCTTGCACCAACAAAACACCTGCCACCTCGACATCAAGCCCGCCAACGTGCTGATGCATCCAAACGGTCATGCCGTTTTGCTGGATTTTGGTTTGTCGTCACATGCGCACTACCCCGATTTGCTGGCCGAAGAGCTGCGCAAAGCCGTGGGCTCACCCGCATGGATTGCGCCCGAGCAAGTGGTGGGCGTACGCGGCGACCCGCGCAGCGACATCTTTGCCATTGGCGTCATGCTGTACGAACTGGCCACGGGTGAGTTGCCCTTTGGCAACCCACAAACAAACGGCGGCATGCGTCAACGTTTGTGGATGGACCCCACGCCGCCGCGCCGCTTGCGCGACGACTTGCCCGAGTGGTTTCAAGAAGTGGTGTTGCGTTGCCTAGAGCCCGAAGCGGCCAAGCGCTATCCATCGGCCGCGCATTTGGCGTTTGACCTGGAGCATCCGGAACAGATCAAGGTCACCAAGCGCGGCAAGCAGGTGCTTGGCACGCCGTTCTTCACGCACTTCAAACGTTGGCTGAAAGCGGCAGGCATGCACTACCAGCCTAGCCCCCTGCCATCGCAGCAAATTGATGAAATTCCCATCGTCATGGTGGCTGTGCCAAACCACGAGGCCAGTGATGCCACCTTGTATTCGCTGCGTCAATCTGTGGCGCGCTCTTTGGGTTTGCGCCCTGGCGCACGCCTGGCGGTGGTGACGGTGATTTCGCCCAACCTCAGCAGCACGTCCGAGCACGACAAGAGCGAAACCACCCTACACCGCCAATACCGCACCATGCTGCAGCAATGGGCGCAACCGCTGGATTTGAGCGAGCACCAAACCTCGTACCACGTGCTTGAAGCAAGCGATGTCGCCAACGCCATCGTGCGCTATGCGGAGGGCAACAACGTGAGCATCATCGTCATGGGGGCGGCCACACATGGCTTGCAGATGCAAAGGTTCGTGGCGACTATCCCTATCAAGGTGGCCATGGACGCGCCCTGCACCGTGATTTTGGTGAAGCAGGCGTTGCCGTTTGAGCACTTGAACAACTAAGCCAAACGCCCACAAAAAAAGCCACCCGAAGGTGGCTTTTGTTTTGTCACAAGCTCAGTGGTGGGCTTAGTCAGCGTACACGCCAGCAGCCTGAATGATCGGGCCCCACTTGGCGATTTCAGCCGCCACAAACTTCTTGTGCTCGGCGCCATCGGTGCGCTTGTCGGTCACGACCACAGCGCCCAAGCCTTGTTGCTTCTTGAGGAACTCGGGGTCTTTCAAAGCCACCTTCAACGCCTTGTTGATCTTGGCGGTCACATCAGCAGCTGTGCCTTTAGGGGCATACAAACCGTGCCAAATGGTGACTTCAAAACCTTTGAGGCCTGACTCATCCAAAGTAGGCAAATGCTTCAAGGCCGGCGTGCTCAAACGCTTGGTGGTGGTGACAGCGAAAGCCTTGACAGTTTTGGCTTCGATTTGGCTGGTGGTGTTGGTGGTTTGGTCACACAGCAAATCGATTTGGCCGCCCATCAGGTCGTTCATCGCAGGCGCTGTACCTTTGTAAGGCACTGTCGTCATGTCGGTCTTGAGTGCGTTTTGGAACAACAAGCCGCACAGGTGTGAGGCAGCGCCCAAACCGGCGTTGCCCAAATTGACGGAGCCTTTGTTTTGTGCAATCCAAGCTTGCAACTCTTTGAAGTTGGTCGCAGGCAAGGTGGGACGACCGATCAAGGTCATGGGCACTTCGTTGACCATGCCCAAGTACTCAAAATCTTCGGTGGTGTTGTAAGGCATCTTGCGGTACAGGGCTGGCGATGTGGCCATGCCGATGTGGTGCAAAAGGATGGTGTGGCCGTCTTGTGGGGCTTTGGCAACCTTGTTGGCGCCAATCGTGCCACCTGCGCCAGCCACGTTTTCGACCACCACGTTGGCGCCCAAAGGCTTGCGCAACGCTTCAGCCAAATCACGCGCGACACGGTCAGTCGGGCCGCCAGCCGTGAACGGCACAACGATGGTGACAGGCTTGTCTTTGATCGGGAAATCGGCGGCGTTTGCGCCAGTCAAAGTGGCCACAGCCAGCAAACTCAAAGCGAATAGTTTTTTCATGAGGTCTCCTTTATGACAGACCATGATAGTAGCGCCCAAGATGCCTTAAAAAACAGCGGGAATTACGTAAGCCCATTGAGCTAGGTCAACCCCGCTGCAGAGGGGTGTCACTGGTAGGTGCGGGCGTCTTCGATGACCTTGCCGTCGTTGGGCAAACTGCCCAGCGCCACCAAGCTCACATCGGCACGCAGCTTGGTGATGTCGCGCACGGCATCCCCAATTTTTTGTGCCAAGCCTTCGGCCTCTGCAGCTTCCACCTTCAACGACATTTGGTCGTTGGCCATTTCGCCCGTCACCACCAAACGCGCACGTTTGATTTCGGGGAAACGTTTGACCACTTCAGCCACTTGGCCGGGGTGCACAAACATGCCGCGCACTTTGGTGGTTTGGTCGGCACGACCCATCCAGCCTTTGATACGCACGTTGGTGCGGCCTGTGGGGCATTGCCCCGGCAGCACAGCCGACAAGTCGCCAGTGCCAAAGCGAATGAGTGGGTAATCAGAATTCAGCGAGGTGATGACGAGCTCACCCACTTCGCCTTCGGGCACGGGATCACCCGTGCCAGGACGGACGATCTCGACGATCACACCTTCGTCCAGCACCAAGCCTTCACGGGCTTCGGTTTCATACGCAATCAAGCCGAGGTCGGCCGTGGCGTAGCACTGGTAACCCGCAATGCCGCGCTCGGCCAACCAATCGCGCAAGCTGGGAGGAAAGGCTTCGCCTGACACCAAGGCTTTGGTGACCGTGGGCAACTTCACGCCCATCTCGGCTGCTTTTTCCACAATGATTTTCAAGAAGCTGGGCGTACCGATGTAGCCCGCAGGCTTCAACTCGGCCATGGCGCCTACTTGCTGTTCGGTCTGGCCGGTGCCACCCGCAAACACGGTGCAACCAATGGCGTGTGCCCCCGTTTCCATCATCGAGCCCGCAGGCGTGAAGTGGTAGCTGAAGCAGTTGTGTGCGAGTTCACCGGCACGGAAACCTGCGGCGTAAATGGCACGGGCCATGCGCCAGTAATCTGGGCGAGCACCTTCAGGTTCATAAATGGTGCCAGGGCTGGCAAACACGCGCGGCATGGCTTTGCCAAAGCCAATGGCAGAGAAGCCGCCAAACACATTGGTGGCACGTTGTTCTTGCTGCTGCGCCAACAACTCGTATTTGCGAATCACGGGCAACTTGGCCAGCGCTTCACGGCTGGTGATGCTGGCAGCGTTCACACCGGCCAATGACTTGGCAAATGCGGGCGAGTTCTTTTGTGCATGCGCCACTTGCGCCGGCAGCGCGGCCATGAGGGCGGCCTCGCGCTCGACGGGGTTGCGGGTTTCGAGTGCGTCGTAGTGCTTGGACATGTGCGAGCCCCTTCTTATGCCAACCAACGCTTGCGGCGCTTGTAGCTCTTGGCGTCTTTGAAGCTCTTGCGTTCGCCACCGCCCATGCCGAGGTAGAACTCTTTCACGTCTTCGTTGTTGGCCAAGTCAGAGGCGGCACCGTCCATCACGATGCGGCCAGACTCCATGATGTAGCCGTAGTCGGCGTACTTCAAAGCCATGTTGGTGTTTTGCTCGGCAATGAGGAAGGTGACTTTTTCTTTCTCGTTCAAGTCTTTGACGATGTTGAACACCTCTTCCACAATTTGCGGCGCCAAGCCCATCGAGGGCTCATCAAGCAACACCATGTTGGGGCTGGCCATGATGGCGCGACCAATCGCACACATTTGCTGCTCGCCACCTGAGGTGTAGGCTGCTTGCGAGGTGCGACGTGTTTTCAAACGAGGGAAGTAGTTGTAGACCTTCTCCAAATTAGCCTCAATCTCGCCTTTGCTGCTGCGGGTGTAGCTGCCGGTCAGCAAATTTTCTTCGATGGTCAAGTGGGCGAAGCAGTGACGCCCCTCCATCACTTGCACCACACCACGCTTGACCAAATCAGCGGGCGTGAGGTTTTCGATGCGCTCGCCGCGAAACTCAATGCTGCCCTTGGTCACCTCACCGCGCTCGCCTTGCAGCAAGTTCGAGATGGCACGCAAGGTGGTGGTTTTGCCTGCGCCGTTGCCACCAAGCAAAGACACGATGCGGCCTTCTGGCACGCTGAGCGAAACGCCCTTGAGCACCAAGATGACGTGGTTGTAAATGACTTCAATGCCATTGACGTTGAGAACGATGTTGTTGGCGCTCATAACTTACCTTGCTAAAAAAACGTTGTTGGGTTGGACCAAACCGCAAGCCCCGTGGGAGCCTGTGGTTTGGTGGCTCGTGAGAGCCACCAAACTGTCACAGCGTGACGACCCTCAAATTACAGCTGGCAATCTGCGGCGCTACGACGCTGGATTTTTTTCTCAGCAGCGTATTTGTCAGCAGCAGCTTTCACCATGGGCTTCATGATTTGTTCGTCGGCTTGGTACCAATCAGAGGACCAAACAAACTTAGAACCATCCCATGTGTGCATGCGTGTCCATGCGCTACCCATGTGGTCTTGGCAGCTGGTCGACAAAGGACGGAGCACGCCTTTGAAGCCCAAGGTGTCCAACTTGGCTTGCGTCAAGTTCAGGTTTTCATAACCCCAACGAGCTTGCTCGCCGGTCATGACCTTGCCTTTACCGAAACGCTCTTGCGCTGCGCGAACACCTTCAATGCCGTACATCGCGGCTTGCACGCCACGCATGTAAAGCACGTCGCCCACTTCTTCAGCAGGGCCTGTGCCTTGCTTTTTGCCGTGCACTTTGGCGAGGATTTCTTTCACAACATCAGACTTCTTCTCTGCGCCGTGTTGCATCATCACCGCGGTGTAACCCTTGGCGCCTGCGCCAACGTCTTTGACGTCTGGCTCAGCACCCGCCCACCACACGCCATACATTTTTTCGCGTGGGTAGCCTGTGGCTTGCGCTTCTTTCAAAGCGGTGGAGTTCATCACGCCCCAGCCCCAGTTCACGACGTAGTCAGGGCGGTTTTGACGAATTTGCAACCAGGTTGACTTTTGCTCAACGCCTGGATGCGTCACGGGCAACAAGCTCAGTTGGAAGCCGTGCAAAGCTGCGCGCTCTTGCAACATGGGGATAGCTTCTTTGCCGAATGGGCTGTCGTGGTACATCAACGCGATCTTTTTGCCCTTGAGTTTGTCAAGGCCGCCTTCACGCTTGCCGATGTCTTGGATGATGGTGTCAGCCGCCACCCAATAGGTGCCAGCCAATGGGAAGTTCCACTTGAACACGCCACCGTCTTGTGACTCACTGCGGCCCAAGCCGGGTGTCAACACGGGGATTTTGTCGATCGGTGCTTTTTCAGTCAGCGCAAAGGTGATGCCTGTGGACAAAGGTTGGAACACGGTGGCGCCGCCGTTCTTGCCCTTCAAGCGCTCGTAACACTCCACACCACGGTCTGTGGCGTACGCGGTTTCACACTCTTCATAAATGACTTTGACGCCGTTGATGCCGCCACGCTCATTGGTGAGCTTGAGGTAGTCAATGAAACCGTTCGCAAAAGGAATGCCGTTAGGGGCATAGGCACCTGTGCGGTACACCAACGCAGGGAAAAACTGCTCTTTGGCTTGTGCAGCAGCTTGCGTGCTCACCAAGCTGCCGGTGATGGCAGCAGCGAACAAGGTCACGGCTGTTGTGATTTGACGAAACTTCATGGGTTGTCTCCTGTTAAAAGTTTTTTAGAGGTCAAGGAAAATCAATGAGGGAAAGGCCACAGGCGAAGCTTTTGTTTGGCAATCGACCACAGCTTTGCCAAGCCGTGTGGCTCAACAATCAGGAACCAAACAATCAGCGCACCAAAGACCATGGACTCCACATGCGACACGGTGGCGGTGGAGATGGCGATGCCAAACACCTCGCCAAACACGGGCAAGAACTGGTTCAAGAAAATGGGCAAGATCACGATGAAGGCGGCACCAAAGAAGCTGCCCATGATGGAGCCCATGCCACCGATGATGACCATGAACAGCAACTGGAAGCTGCGGTCAATCGAGAACGCAGCCGGCTCCCACGAACCCAAGTGAATAAAGCCCCACAACGCACCCGCCACGCCCACGATGAATGAGCTCACGGCGAAAGCACTGAGCTTGGCGTAAACAGGGCGAATGCCAATCACGGCAGCGGCCACGTCCATGTCGCGAATGGCCATCCACTCACGGCCAATGGCCGAGCGCACCAAGTTTTTGGCGAGCAAGCCAAAGACCACGAGGAACGACAAGCAGAACAAATACTTTTCGACAGGGGTGCCCACAGGCAAGCCCATCACGCTCAAGTTCGACACCGAGACCGAGCCTGAGGCGTTGTTGTTGGTGAACCAACCAATGCGCAAGAAAGCCCAATCGCAGAAGAACTGCGCAGCCAAGGTGGCGACCGCCAAGTACAAGCCTTTCACACGCAAGCTGGGAATCCCGAAAAAGATACCCACCAACGTGGCAAAGAAACCGCCGGACAGCAAGGCCAAGATCAGCGGCACACCCTCAATGCGGATGTAGGTGTTGTAAGCCATGTAGGCGCCCACCGCCATGAAGGCGCCTGAGCCCAACGAAATCTGACCGCAGTAGCCCACCAAGATGTTCACACCCAATGCTGCCAACGACAGGATGAGGAAGGGAATCAAAATAGCGCGGTACATGTACTCGTCGACCATCGCCGGAATGCCGATGAAGGCAAAGGCGACGAGCGCCAAAATCACCCAGCGGTCTTGTGCAATCGGGAAGATCTGTTGATCTGCGCGGTAGCTGGTTTTGAATTGACCGTTTTCTCTGTAAAACATTTCTTTTTCTCCTTACACGCGGTCAATGATTTTTTCGCCGAACAAACCTTGTGGACGGAACAACAAGAAGACCAAGGCCAGCACATAGGCAAACCAAATCTCAATGCCGCCACCCACCATGGGGCCGACATACACCTCAGAGAGTTTTTCTCCAACGCCGATGATCAAGCCGCCAATGATGGCGCCAGGCACCGAGGTCAAACCGCCCAAAATAATCACGGGCAAGGCACGCAAAGCCACGGTGGTCAGCGAGAACTGCACCCCCATCTTGGAGCCCCAAATGATGCCGGCGACCAACGCCGTCAAGCCAGCCACAAACCACACGATGACCCAAATGCGGTTGAGCGGAATACCAATCGACTGAGCCGCTTGGTGGTCGTCAGCCACAGCGCGCAGCGCACGGCCTGTGGTTGTTTTTTGGAAAAACATCGACAACACGAACACCAGCAAAGCAGCAATGCAAGCGGCATACACGTCTTCGAGGTTGATCATGACGCCGCCTTCAAAGACTGAGTCAAGCAAGAACACGGGATCTTTGGGCATGCCCACATCAATCTTGTAGATGTCGCTGCCAAAGATGCCTTGGCCCAAACCGTCCAAGAAGTAAGTGATGCCCAAGGTGGCCATCAACAAGGTCACACCTTCTTGGTTGACCAAGTGGCGCAACACCAAGCGCTCGATCGTCCACGCCAACACAAACATGCACGCGCCAGCCAACACAAAGGCAATCACGTTGGCCAAGAACTGGCTGTCAATGCCGAGCCAGCCAGGCACCCACTCGGAAAAACGAGCCATGGCCAGCGCCGCAAACAACACCATCGCGCCTTGCGCAAAGTTGAAAACGCCTGAGGCTTTGAAAATCAAGACAAAGCCAAGTGCGACCAACGAATACAACATGCCGGCCATCAGGCCGCCGAAAAGGGCTTCTAGAAAAAATGCCATGTTCTTGTCCTTAGTGTGAAGTGCCGAGGTAAGCGCTGATGACTTCCTCGTTGTTGCGCACCTCATCGGGGGTGCCATCGCCAATCTTTTTGCCGTAGTCAAGCACGACCACGCGATCCGAAATGTCCATCACCACGCCCATGTCGTGTTCAATCAACACGATGGTGGTGCCGAACTCTTCGTTCACATCCAAAATGAAGCGGCACATGTCTTGTTTCTCTTCGACGTTCATGCCGGCCATGGGTTCGTCGAGCAGCAACACTTGTGGCTCCATCGCCAAGGCGCGGCCTAAGTCGACGCGCTTTTGCAAACCGTAGGGCAGCTGACCCACAGGCGTTTTGCGGTGCGCTTGAATTTCCAAAAAGTCGATGATGTGTTCGACCTTTTCGCGGTGCTCTTCTTCCTCGCGTTGCGCGGGGCCGATGCGCAAGGCTTGCATGAATAGGTTGCTTTTGATGCGCAGGTTGCGGCCCGTCATGATGTTGTCAATCACGCTCATGCCTTTGAACAAGGCCAAGTTTTGGAAGGTGCGTGCAATGCCCATGGTGGCCACTTGGTGGCTGTCCATGTGGTCGAAGGTTTGACCGCGGAAAGTGATGGAACCTTCAGAAGGCGTGTACACCCCGTTGATGCAGTTGAGCATGGAGCTCTTGCCCGCACCGTTGGGGCCAATGATGGCGCGCACCTCGTGCTCGCGCACGTTGAAAGAAATGTCGGTCAGCGCCTTGACGCCACCGAAACGCAAACTGATGTTTTTGACGTCGAGGATGACGTCGCCGATTTTCTTGCTCATGCTGCTTTCCCCACAGGCGCGAAGGTTTTGGCGTCAGACAGTTTGAGCGTGGCGCTCACGCTGCCGGTGCGACCGTCTTCAAACTTCACCACGGTTTCAATGAATTGCTCGGTGGCGCCGTTGTACAGGGCACCCACCAAGGCGTCGTATTTTTCGGCGATGAAACCGCGACGCACTTTGTTGGTACGGGTGAGTTCGCCGTCGTCGGCATCGAGTTCTTTGTGCAACACGAGGAAGCGGCTCACTTGGCTACCGGCCAAGAGTTCGTCAGCAGCGAGATCAGCATTGACCTTCTCAACGCACTCTTTGATCAACTGATACACCTCAGGCTTTTGCGCCAAATCGGTGTAGCCGGCGTAAGGCAGGTTTTGGCGCTCAGCCCAGTTACCCACGGCTTCCATGTCGATGTTGATCATCACGCACACTTTTTCGCGTTGGTCGCCATAGGCCACCACTTCTTTGATGTGCGGGAAAAACTTGAGTTTGTTCTCGACGTACTTGGGCGCAAACATGGCGCCGTCGTTGCTGCCACCTTTGATGCGGCCCACGTCTTTGACACGGTCAATGATTTTCAAATGGCCATGCGCATCCAAGAAGCCCGCGTCGCTGGTGTGGTACCAGCCATCGGCGGTCAACACTTCAGCCGTGGCTGCGTCGTTTTTGTAATAGCCCTTGAGCAAACCTGGCGACTTGACCAAGATTTCGCCGTTGTCGGCCACTTTGATTTCAACGCCGGCACAGGGCACACCCACGGTGTCAGCGCGTGCTTCGTGGTCGGGCTGCAAGCAGACGAACACAGCGGTTTCGGTGGAGCCATAAAGCTGCTTCAAGTTCACACCGATGGAACGGTAGAAGCTGAACAAATCGGGACCAATCGCTTCACCGGCGGTGTAGGCCACGCGCACACGGCTCATGCCGAGGTTGTTGCGCAAGGGGCCATACACAAAGAAATTGCCCAAGGTGTAGAGCACTTCGCCTACCAAACCGATGGATTTGCCATCCATCTTGGTGGGGCCGTATTTGCGAGCCACGTCCATGAAGTAATGGAACATGTTGCGCTTGATGGCGCCAGCGTCTTCCATGCGAATCATCACGCTGGTGAGCAAGCCTTCAAACACGCGGGGTGGCGCGAAGTAGTAAGTGGGGCCGACTTCTTTCAAGTCGATGGTGACGGTGGCGGCTGACTCGGGGCAGTTCACCACATAGCCGCAATACAACCACTGGGCGTAGCTGAAAATGTTTTGGCCAATCCAAGCGGGTGGCAAATACGCCAACACATCTTCGTGCGAGGTGAGCTTGTCAAACAAGGCACCAGCCTCGGCACGGTTGATGAGCGAGTTGTGTGTGTGCACCACGCCTTTGGGGTTGCCGGTGGTGCCCGATGTGAAGAACATCGCGCCCACGTCGTCGGTGTGTGCTTTCTCCACTTCGTCCAAATAGAAGCCTGGGTGTTGCTTAGCAAACACGGCACCAGCGGCCAGTAATTCTTCGAGCGAGGCCAAGCCTGGCTCGTCGTATTTGCGCAAGCCGCGTGGGTCATCAAAAAAGATGTGTGCGATTTGCGGGCATTGCTCACGAATCTCGAGCAGCTTGTCCACTTGCTCTTGGTCTTCCACCACGCAAAAACGCACGTCCGCGTTGTTGAGCGGGAACACGCATTCAGGGCCGGCCGCATCTTGGTACAAAGGAATTGGAATGGCACCCAACGATTGGGCAGCCAACATGGTGGCGTACAAGCGGGGACGGTTGGAACCCACCACCACCATGTGTTCGCCGCGCGTCAAACCGGCTTGGTGCAAGCCGCACGCCATGTGCTCCACCATTTGAGCCATATCGGCCCATGAGGTGGTTTGCCAAATGCCGTATTCCTTCTCGCGCATGGCTGGCGCACTGGGGCGCTCGCTGGCATGCTTGAGTAACAGTCGTGGGAACGTGGTCTGCATTCCTAATCCTTGCTTTGTGTGTCGACAAAAAATCATGACGCGTAGGTGACGCGTTTTGATGTTGGGTGCGATCGTAGGACCGGATTTGACGCCAAGTTGTCGTTTCGACGACAATTTAGGGTAGACACTGAGCAGTGATTACCCGAATAAAACTTTTCTATTGATCAGAATCCATGGCGCAAACACCCACCGTTTACCAGCGACGACGCGCACTGACCGAGCAAGAGCTCAAGCTCATTCCGTGGTTTGGCTTGCTCAAAGAAAACGAGCGCAACCGCATTGAATCTCAGCTGGTGGTGAGCGACCCCATGCCCGGCGACTACGTGTGCCGCATGGGCCGCCAAGCCACGTATTGGTTTGGCGTGGTGGAAGGTTTGCTGAAGATGAGCACGGACAGCGCCAGTGGCCGCACCATCACCTTCACGGGTGTGCCGCCCGGCGGTTGGTTTGGCGAGGGCACAGCCATCAAGCGCGAAACCTACCGCTACAACATCATGGCCTTACGACGCAGCGTGGTGGCAGGCTTGCCGATCGAAACGTTTCATTGGCTGCTAGACAACTCCATCGGCTTTAACCGCTTTGTGATGAACCAACTCAACGAACGCTTGGCACAGTTCATTGAAGCGCGCGAGATTGACCGATCTACCGACCCTGACGTGCGCGTGGCACGCAACTTGGCCACCCTCTTCAACCCCACGCTTTACCCTGGTGTGGGTGAGATGCTGCGCATCACGCAGCAAGAACTGGCTTACCTTGTGGGCCTGTCGCGCCAACGTGTGAATGTGGCCCTCAATCGCCTCGAAGAGCAAGGCGCCATTCGCATTGAATACGGCGGCATGCGCGTGCTGAACTTAGCCGCTTTGCGCGCCAGCGGCACTTAGAATTTGCCCCTTATGTCAGACACCCCCTCAGAACTCATCCGCCTCAACAAACGCATGGCCGAACTCGGTCTGTGCTCACGCCGTGAGGCCGATGCGTGGATTGAACAAGGCTGGGTGTTGGTCAATGGCCGCCCTGCTGAAATGGGCGTCAAGGTCGGCCCCCAAGATCGCGTTGAAGTGGACCCACGCGCCAAGGGCCACCAAGACACACAAGTCACTGTTCTGCTGCACAAGCCCATGGGCTATGTGAGCGGGCAAGCCGAAGACGGGCACGAGCCCGCCATCATGCTGATCAACCCTCGCACACATTGGTCAGGCGACTCGTCCAAACGACGCTTCACGCCCCCCCAGTTGCGCAGCCTCGCCCCTTCGGGCCGACTCGACATCGACTCCACAGGCTTGCTGGTGTTGACGCAAGACGGGCGCGTCGCACGCCAACTGATCGGCGAAGACTCGGAGATGGAAAAAGAATATTTGGTGCGTGTGACCTACACCGGCCACGAAAACACCGCCGCGGCCACCGCCGCCTCTGCCACCTATGGCGGCAGAGCCAACCAACTCAGCGCCATTGGCGACCACGACCGCGTGACCAACAACGTGCAGGCTGTGTTTCCGAAAGCGCAACTCGAACGCTTGCGCCACGGCTTGAGCTTGGACGGCAAGCCTCTCAAACGTGCACAGGTGGAATGGCAAAACCCAGAGCAGCTTCGCTTTGTGTTGACCGAAGGCAAAAAACGCCAAATTCGCCGCATGTGCGAACAAGTCGGCCTGCAGGTTGTGGGCCTCAAACGCATCCGCATTGGGCACGTCCAACTGGGACAGCTGCCTGCGGGACAGTGGCGCTACCTGGGTGCGCACGAGCGCTTTTAAGTTGCGCGCATTTCCCGCGTTTGATGCCTCTTGAAATTGAGGCCCACGCCCCACATCTTGGGGCGTTGTTTTTTGTAATTTAGTTTTTAAAGACCATGACCAAACAAACCCATTCCTTCCAAGCCGAAGTCTCGCAACTGCTGCACCTCGTCACGCATTCGCTGTATTCGAACAAAGAGATCTTCTTGCGCGAGTTGGTGTCCAACGCCTCTGACGCCTGCGACAAGCTGCGCTACGAAGGCCTGAACAACGATGCTTTGTTTGAAGGCAACGCCGACCTCGAAGTGCGCGTCAGCTTCGACAAAGACGCCCGCACCCTGACCATTGCCGACAACGGCATTGGCATGAGCCAAGAAGAAGCCATCGCCCACCTGGGCACGATTGCCAAGAGCGGCACGCGCGAATTCATGGGCAAGCTCAGTGGCGACGACAAAGCCAATGCCAAAGACCAAGGCGCTTTGATTGGCCAATTCGGCGTGGGCTTTTACTCAGGCTACATCGTGGCCGACCGCATCACCGTCGAATCACGCCGTGCAGGCCTGAAAGCCGAAGAAGGTGTGCGCTGGAGCAGCACCGGCACAGGCGACTTTGAGGTGGAAACCATCACCCAAGCCGAGCGCGGCACCAAGATCATCTTGCACCTGCGCGACGATGCCGAGGAATACCTGAGCGCTTGGAAGCTCAAGTCGGTCATCAACAAATACTCTGACCACATCTCTTTGCCCATCCGCATGCGCAAAGAAGAATGGAAAGATGGCGAGCTCATTGAAGGTGACCCCTCCGGTGGTCGCCAACCCGGTGAAATGGTGCTGACCGACGAATGGGAAACCATCAACCAAGCCAACGCGCTGTGGGCACGCCCCAAGAAAGATGTGACGGACGAGCAGCACGCCGAGTTCTACAAACACATCAGCCACGACTTTGAGCCGCCTTTGGCTTGGAGCCACAACCGCGTGGAAGGCAGCACCGAATACACCCAGCTGCTCTACGTCCCAGGCAAGGCGCCGATGGACTTGTTCAACCGCGACAAGAAGGCGGGCTTGAAGTTGTACGTGAAGCGCGTGTTCATCATGGACGACGCCGAGGCGCTGATGCCCTCTTACCTGCGCTTCATCAAAGGCGTGGTGGACTCGGCCGATTTGCCACTGAACGTGAGCCGTGAATTGCTGCAAGAAAGCCGCGACGTCAAAGCGATTCGCGAAGGCAACACCCGCCGTGTGTTGGCCGTGTTGGAAGACTTGGCCAAACACGACAAAGCCCCAATTGCGGGTGACGATAGCGTCACTGACGTGTTGAGTGACGAAGACAAAGCCAAACAAGGCAAGTACAGCCAGTTCTACGCCGAGTTTGGCGCAGTGCTGAAAGAAGGCCTGGGCGAAGACTTTGCCAACAAAGACAAAATCGCCAAGCTGCTGCGCTTTGCCAGCACCAGCACGGACAGCGTGAGTGTGTCATTTGCCGACTACAAGGCGCGCATGAAAGAAGGCCAAGAGGCCATCTACTACATCACCGCCGACACCTTGGCGGCAGCCAAGAACAGCCCCCAACTCGAAGTGTTCCGTAAAAAGGGCATCGAGGTGTTGTTGATGACCGACCGCGTGGACGAGTGGGCTTTGAACTTTGTGCAAGAGTTTGATGGCACAGCCCTGCAATCCGTCGCCAAAGGTGCGGTGGACTTGGGCTCCTTGCAAGACGAAGCCGAGAAGAAAGCCGCTGAAGATGCCGCCGAAACGTTCAAGCCCGTGTTGGCCAAACTCAAAGAAGCACTCAAAGACAAAGCTGACGATGTGCGCGTGACCACCCGCTTGGTGGACTCGCCCGCCTGCTTGGTGGTGAAAGACCACGGCATGTCCATGCAACTGGCCCGCATGCTCAAGCAAGCGGGTCAGCAAGCGCCTGAGATGAAACCCATCTTGGAAGTCAATGCGGAACACGCGTTGGTGAAGAAACTGAGCGGCGACGCCAACCCCAACTTCAACGACTTGGCGCACATTTTGTTTGACCAAGCCTTGTTGGCGGAAGGTGGTTTGCCAGAAGACCCTGCCGCCTATGTGAAACGGGTGAACGCACTCTTGGTGTAAAACTCGGTCCATGACACACATGGACACACCTCACCCCGCGTTGCTAGACGACTTAAAGGCCAACACACACGTGTTGGCCTTTGACATTTTTGGCACCGTGGTTGATTGGCACGGCAGCATCATGCGCGAAGTGCAAGCGCTCTACCCGTCTGTGGATGCCAATGCATTTGCCTTGGCTTGGCGAGCTGGCTACCAACCTGCGATGGCGCGCGTGCGCTCTGGCGAGCTGGGTTGGACGCGCATCGACGAGCTGCACCGATTGATTCTGGATGACTTGTTACCAAGGTTTGGCTTAGCGCATTTGAGTGAAGCCGAACGCGTGCACCTCAACCGCGTGTGGCATCGCTTAGACCCATGGCCTGACAGCGTGACGGGGCTGCTTCGCTTGAAAAAGAAATTCACCATTTGCAGCTTGTCGAATGGCAATCTAGGCCTACTGACGAACATGGCCAAGCGAGCGGGACTGCCATGGGATTGCATCTTGTCCGCCGAAGTGTTTCGCGCCTACAAGCCTGACCCCGCCACCTATCTGGGTGTGGCACAGACCTTTGATTTGCAGCCGCATCAAGTCATGCTCTGTGCTGCGCACCATGACGATTTAGCGGGCGCACGGGCTTGCGGTTTACGCACAGCCTATATCGAGCGACCTTTGGAGTTTGGGGCATCACGCCCCAAAGATGTGTCCCCTCAAACCGGCAACGATTTGCATGTGCGCGACATGCACGCGCTTGCTGACGCGTTGGGTTGCTAAGTCCCGTTAAACGTAGAGCGGCGCTTCTTGCATGGCTTCGCACTGCTCGATGAGCATGTGCACTTGGCCCGCCCAATAGTCACTGCTGCCAAACCATGAAAAGTGTTGCGTGAAGGCTGGATCGTCCTTGCGACGTGCCAACCAAGCGCTGTAGTGAATCAAGCGCAAGGTGCGCAGCGGTTCAATCAAGGCCAGCTCGCTGCGATTGAGTTCACGCATTTGTTCGTAGCCATCTAACAGCATCGACAGTTGTTGTGTGCGTTGCGCACGATCACCACTGAGCAACATCCACACATCTTGAATGGCAGGCCCCATGCGTGCATCGTCTAAATCGACAAAGTGCGGACCACCGTTGGGTAAGTCAGTGGGCGTCCACAAAATATTGCCCGGGTGGCAGTCGCCATGCAAGCGGATGTGCTTCGCAGGATGCGTCGCCAAGGCCTGCGTAGCGAGTTCAATGGCTTGGTCACACACCGCTCGCCATGCAGCCGATTGGTCAAGCGGAATGATGTTTTCTGAGAGCAGCCAATCGCGCGAGTCAATGCCAAATGTTTTGGCGTTCAATGTGGGGCGCGTCGTGAAGTCGTGCTGCGCGCCCACATTGTGAATACGCGCGATGAACCGCCCGATCCACTCCAACACCTCTGCATCGTCGAGCTCAGGACTGCGCCCACCGCGACGGGGGCTGACACTGAATGCAAAACCATGCGCATGGTGCAGCGTTTGGCCATGCAAGGACAGTGGGCCGACCAGAGGCACCTCCTCGGCCATCAACTCTGCGGCGAAGCTGTGTTCTTCCAAGATCTGGGCATCGCTCCAACGCTCGGGGCGGTAAAACTTGGCGACCACCGATGTGTTGTCGTCCAACATGACCTGGTACACACGGTTTTCATAAGAGCTCAAGGCGGTCATCCGCCCGTCTACTGCCAGACCTAAATCAGACAGCGCATCCAACACCACATCGGGTGTGAGCGCATCGTAAGCGTGAGGCGTTGGCGTGTCCTCAAACACCCCAGACCACCTCTTTGTCTTCTGCATGTGCGCGGCGCAACATATCGATGAAAGGAACGACGCGTTGTTTCAAGCTGATGGTGCGCAGCCCATCCGCAGCGGGAACGGTCCCGTCGTGTTCAGACGCCGCTTGTGCCGCGTCTTTGGCTGCTTGATGCGCCAACTCCTCTTGCGCCACGGCGGCATGCAGCGCGTCAATCGCAAGCAGCATTTCATTGGGCAAGATGATGCCTTTGGGGCCCGGCTCTTTGCCAATCAGTCGCAAGATCTGTTTGCCTTGCGGCTCCAACATGATCAGGTCGCCTGTGGCTTTTGATTTGAATTTGTACAGCATGCTTTTATTGTGCGCTCTTCACTGCAGCAACGGATCCACCACTGCATGAAACGCCTCGGGTCGCTCGAACATCACCCAGTGCCCAGCATCAGGCACCACGGTGAACGATGTGAGGCGCGTCAACACCTTTGGCACTTGCGACAACGTTCCTTCGTACAGAGCATCTTGAGCGCCCCAGACGCCATGCACAGGACACGTCCAGCGTGCCTGGGCTTTCGCCAACACATCCGTACGCGCGATACGACGACGGCGCATCCGATCACGGCCCACATTGGCTTGCTGCAAATCGATCACGTCTTCTGTGACGCTGTCTGCATGCGCAAACATCATGGCATTGAGGTTGTGTCGGTGCACGTCGCGCTGTGCTGTCGCATCCATGTCCACTGTCATGCCACGCATCGGCAAAGTTTGTCCAAACAGGCCCAAACCAGGAACCCCCACCAGCACCATGCTGCGAATGCATTCGGGGTGCGCCGCAGCAAGCAATCCGACCGTCATACCGCCAAATGAAAAGGCCATGACATCGACGGCACGACCATCAAATGTTGCTTTCAATATTTCGGCCAGATAAGGCACAAGCCCATCGGCATCCCAGACGTCAGGCGGCACGCTGGAGTCACCAAACCCGGGGATGTCCAACACCCAAACGGGACGATATTGGGCGATGTGTTCCACATTGCGCAGCCAGTGCGTCCAGCTGCCTGAGCCGCCGTGCAAAAGCACCAAGGGCGCCTCATGTGAAGATGCATGTGTAGAGCTCGGAGCCGCCTGATGCGTCCCCCAAACGTGCCACACGACCTCACCCCAAGCGTAGGCTTGAACGATGCGCTGCGATTGCGCCTCAATCCGTTTGATTTCGACCATTTCGAATCTTCCAAGAAAAACGCCCACTGAATAAATTCAGCGGGCGTTTTAAAGTGGTTGCGCGAGTAGGATTTGAACCTACGACCTTTGGGTTATGAGCCCAACGAGCTACCAGGCTGCTCCATCGCGCGTCAAGAGGATTAGTATAACCTATTATGCGGCTGTTTCGGTAGAAGATGCCTCAGAAACTTCTGCGCGGTCTACCAATTCAACATAAGCCATCGGTGCGTTGTCGCCCACGCGGAAACCCATTTTCAAAATACGGGTGTAACCACCTGGACGTGTCTTGAAACGTGGGCCCAATTCGTTGAACAACTTCACGACGCTGTCGCGATCGCGCAAGCGGTCGAATGCCAAGCGGCGGTTTGCAACAGTAGGCTCTTTCGCCAAAGTGATCATCGGCTCGATGACGCGACGCAATTCTTTGGCTTTAGGCAATGTGGTTTTGATGGCTTCGTGCTCAATGAGCGAATTCATCATGTTGCGCAACATCGCCAAACGGTGTGATGTTGTGCGGTTAAGTTTGCGAAGTCCGTGTCCGTGACGCATTTTGATTTCCTTTGATGTTTTGCCGGCCGCCGTATCAGGTACGGCCAGGGGACGTTATGTCAGTGATTATTTTAAGTTCAACGACGCTCTAAACCTGCAGGTGGCCAGCTCTCGAGCTTCATGCCCAAGGTCAAACCACGAGAAGCGAGAACTTCTTTGATTTCGTTGAGCGACTTACGACCCAGGTTAGGGGTCTTGAGCAACTCGTTTTCAGTGCGCTGAATCAGGTCACCGATGTAATAGATGTTTTCTGCTTTCAAGCAGTTGGCCGAACGAACGGTCAATTCCAACTCGTCAACAGGGCGCAACAAGATCGGATCGAACTGTTGGCCGCCGCGTGGTGCAGCTGCTTCCATGATGCCGTTGATGGCGTCGCCTTCCAACTGCGCGAACACAGCCAGTTGCTCAACCAAAATCTTTGAAGAAGCGCGCACAGCGTCTTCTGCAGTGATGGCACCGTTGGTTTCGATTTCCATGACCAAGCGGTCGAGGTCAGTACGTTGTTCAACGCGGGCGTTTTCAACGCTGTAGCTCACGCGGCTCACAGGTGAGAACGATGCGTCCAACACGATACGGCCGATGGACTTGCTTGGCTCTTCGCCATAACGACGCACAGTACCTGGCACATAGCCACGGCCTGTTTCAACTTTGAGTTGAATGTCGATCTTGCCGCCGTGCGACAAATTAGCAATCACGTGCTCAGGGTTGATGATTTCAACATCGTGAGGCACTTGAATGTCTGCAGCAGTGACAGCGCCTTCGCCGTCTTTGCGCAAGCTCAAAGTAACTTCGTCGCGGTTGTGCATCTTGAACACAACGCCTTTGAGGTTCAACAAAATGTTGACCACGTCTTCTTGCACGCCGTCGATGGACGAGTACTCGTGCACCACGCCAGCGATGGTGACTTCAGTCACGGCATAGCCAACCATGGAAGACAACAAAACGCGACGCAGGGCATTGCCCAACGTGTGGCCATAGCCACGCTCAAACGGCTCCAAGGTAACCTTGGCGCGGTTGTGACCCAATTGCTCGACGTGAATATTTTTTGGTTTCAGCAAGTTCGTTTGCATTCAGATTTCCTCTCAATACCCCCGGTTCGTTACACCGGTAAGGCTGGGTGTCTGGACCACGCTGCGCGAGCGGGCAGCGTGGGGTGCGTTAGGTTGAAAACTTCAACCAGGATTAACGCGAGTAAAGTTCGACGATCAGAGATTCGTTGATGTCTGCAGCGAATTCGTCGCGATCTGGGGTCTTCTTGAAGACGCCTTCAGCTTTTTCGAGGTTCACTTCAACCCAAGCAGGCATGCCCACTTGTTTGGCCAACTCGAGAGCTTCCAACACGCGGCCTTGCTTTTTAGACTTTTCGCGCACAGCCACCACGTCACCGGCTTTCACCAAGTAAGAAGCGATGTTGACTTGTTGACCGTTCACGGTAATGGCCTTGTGTGACACCAACTGACGTGCTTCAGCACGTGTTGAGCCGAAGCCCATGCGGTACACCACGTTATCCAAACGTGTTTCCAAAAGGGTCAACAGGTTTGCACCAGTGTTGCCTTTTTGGCGGTCAGCAGCTGCGAAGTAACGGCGGAACTGACGCTCCAACACACCGTACATGCGTTTGACTTTTTGTTTTTCGCGCAATTGCAAACCGAAGTCAGACGTACGCTGACCTGAAGTGCGGCCGTGTTGGCCTGGCTTGCTGTCGAATTTGCACTTGTCGCTGATCGAGCGGCGTGCGCTCTTCAAGAACAAGTCGGTGCCTTCACGGCGTGAGAGTTTGGCCTTGGGGCCTAGGTAACGTGCCACTTGAATTTCCTTATCTAATCAGCTGCTCGCAAGAAGCGAGGAGCCGCTGGGGGTTAGCCAGCGGCGGTGGGCTTGTGGTTAACAGTAAAAAGCGAAAAACGCTTAGATACGACGACGCTTTTGTGGACGGCAGCCGTTGTGCGGCACTGGTGTCACGTCAGCAATCGAGTTGATGCGAATGCCCAATGCGGCCAAAGCACGCACTGAAGATTCACGGCCAGGACCTGGGCCTTTGATCTCGACATCAAGATTCTTGATGCCTTGATCAACGGCTGCGCGACCCGCAACTTCCGAAGCCACTTGAGCTGCGAAAGGTGTGGACTTGCGTGAGCCCTTGAAACCTTGACCACCTGACGAAGCCCATGACAATGCATTGCCTTGGCGGTCAGTGATGGTGATGATGGTGTTGTTGAACGACGCGTGCACGTGCGCGATGCCGTCAGCAATGTTCTTACGAACCTTTTTACGTACGCGTGAAGCTGCGCCGCTTGGAGATTTAGCCATTGTTCAGTCCTATTATTTCTTCAACGACTGGGCTGCTTTACGCGGACCCTTGCGTGTACGAGCGTTGGTACGCGTACGTTGGCCACGCATAGGCAGACCACGACGGTGACGGAAGCCGCGGTAGCAACCGATGTCCATCAAACGCTTGATGTTCATTGTTGTTTCGCGACGCAAGTCACCTTCAATCGTGAATTCAGCGATCTGGTCACGGATCTTTTCGAGGTCCGAGTCAGTCAGATCTTTGATCTTCTTTGCGTAATCAATGCCAGTTGCTTCGCAAATTTTGCGAGCGCGTGTGCGACCAATACCAAAAATGGCTGTCAAGCCGATTTCAGTGTGTTTGTGCGGCGGAATGTTAATGCCAGCGATACGTGCCATGTGCGTCCTCTTTAAACCAGTTCAATCAACCTTGACGCTGTTTGTGGCGTGGATCTGTACAGATCACACGAACCACGCCCTTGCGGCGGATGATTTTGCAGTTGCGGCAAATTTTTTTGACCGAAGCCGAAACTCTCATTTCACTCTCCTAAAACTCATTTCATTTCACACCCTCATTGGCATGAAACACGACTTTTTACTTGGCCCGTTAGAGCGTTGTTTTGAAACTTGCCTTCTTCAACAGCGATTCGTACTGTTGGCTCATCATGTAGTTTTGCACTTGGGCCATAAAGTCCATGGTGACAACCACAATAATCAGCAACGAAGTACCACCGAAGTAGAAAGGCACGTTGTATTTCAAGATCAAGAACTCAGGTAGCAAGCACACAAAGGTGATGTACACGGCGCCCGCAAGCGTGAGTCGAACCAAAATTTTGTCGATGTATTTAGCGGTGTGGTCGCCGGGACGAATACCGGGAACGAAAGCACCGCTCTTCTTCAGATTATCCGCTGTTTCTCGGCTGTTAAAGACCAAGGCAGTGTAAAAGAAGCAAAAGAAAACAATCGCAGCTGCATACAACATCACATAGACAGGCTGTCCAGGTGCAAGTGCTGCAGAAATATCTTTGAGCCAACGCATGCTGTCACCAGAGCTGAACCAGCTCACCACAGTTGCGGGCAAGAGAATGATGGACGAAGCAAAGATGGGAGGAATCACACCCGCCATGTTCAACTTCAAGGGCAAGTGAGACGACTGACCGCCATACACCTTGTTACCCACTTGGCGACGCGCATAGTTCACCAAGATTTTGCGTTGACCACGCTCGACAAACACCACGAAGTAAGTGACCAACGCCACAACAATCACGATGAGGATGGCAGCCAAAATGCTCATCGCGCCAGTACGCACCAATTCAAGCAAACCACCGATAGAACCAGGTAAGCCTGCTGCGATACCAGCAAAAATCAGAATAGAGATGCCGTTACCCAAACCACGCTCAGTGATTTGCTCACCCAACCACATCAGAAACATGGTGCCAGCGGTCAAGCTGACCATGGCTGTCATGCGGAAACCAAAGCCTGGCACGTTGACCAAACCGGCTGACGCTTCCAACGCCAAGGCAATACCCATGGACTGGAACAAAGCCAAGCCCAACGTGCCGAAACGCGTGTACTGAGTGATTTTGCGACGACCTGCTTCGCCTTCTTTTTTGAGCTGCTCCAAAGAGGGCAACACATAAGTCAGCAACTGCATGATGATCGATGCAGAGATATAGGGCATGATACCCAACGCGAACACCGTGAAACGCGACAAAGCGCCACCGGAGAACATGTTGAACAAGCTCAAAATACCGCCCTGCTGACCTTTGAACAGTTGTTGTAACTGGTTAGGGTCGATGCCAGGCACAGGAATGTGCGCACCCACGCGGTAAACCACCAGGGCGAGCAGCAAGAAAACCAGTCGGCGACGGAGGTCGCCGAACTTGTCGGTATTGCCAATCGATGGAGCGGTAGTTGCCACGGAGTGCTATTCCTATTGAATCGAACGATTAAGCGACAGAGCCGCCAGCGGCTTCGATCGCAGCTTTAGCACCGGCAGTAGCGCCGATACCATTGAGCTTGACAGCTGTAGTCAATTCGCCAGTCTTGACAACTTTGACCACGCGAGCGATAGATGCCACGAGGCCAGCGGCCTTCAGTGTCAACATATCAACTTCAGCAGCGCCGAGTTGTTGCAAGTCAGCCAATGTCACTTCGTCGTTGTACTTCAAAGTGGTGGACTTGAAGCCACGCTTAGGCAAACGACGTTGCAAAGGCATTTGACCGCCTTCGAAACCAACTTTGTGGTAGCCGCCTGAACGTGACTTTTGACCTTTGTGACCGCGACCAGCAGTCTTACCGAGGCCAGAGCCAATACCGCGACCAACGCGACGCTTGGCGTGTTTTGCGCCAGGTGCGTGGGTGATGTTATTGAGTTCCATCTTTAACCTTTTACAGCACTTTGACCAGATAGCTGATCTTGTTAATCATGCCGCGCACTGCAGGCGTGTCTTGCAACTCGCTCACAGAATTCAGTTTGCGCAAGCCCAGGCCACGAACGGTGGCGCGGTGCGATTCTTTGGTGCCAATTGGGCTACGCACCAATTGGATCTTGACAGTTTGAGGGGTAGTCATCGAATGCTCCGGAATTAGGCGAAGATTTCTTCGATATTCTTGCCACGCTTAGCAGCAACTTCTGCTGGCGTAGTGGAATTGTTCAAAGCATCCAAAGTTGCACGAACCATGTTGTATGGGTTCGATGTACCGTGGCTCTTTGCCACGATGTCAGTGATGCCCATCACTTCGAACACAGCGCGCATTGGACCGCCTGCGATGATGCCGGTACCCTTAGGTGCTGGAATCATCATGACGTTTGCAGCACCGTGACGACCGTGCACCTTGTGGTGAATCGTGCCGTTTTTCAAAGTGACTTTTGTCATGTTGCGACGGGCTTCTTCCATCGCTTTTTGAACAGCAGCTGGCACTTCTTTCGACTTGCCCTTGCCCATGCCCACGCGGCCATCGCCATCACCGACCACAGTCAAAGCTGCGAAACCGAGAATACGGCCGCCCTTAACCACTTTGGTGACGCGGTTGACCGCGATCATTTTTTCGCGGAGTCCGTCTTCTGGACCATCACCCTGCGCTTTAGCTTGAAATTTAGCCATGTGTAATTTCCAATCCGATTAGAACTGCAAGCCAGCTTCGCGGGCTGCGTCGGCCAAAGCCTTGACGCGACCGTGGTAAGCAAAACCTGAACGGTCAAACGCCACTTTTTCGACGCCAGCTTTTTTCGCTTTTTCAGCGATCAGCTTGCCAATCATTTGCGCCGCATCGACGTTGCCGCCTTTGCCTGTTGCGCCCAGTTGCTTGCGCACATCGGCCTCGGCTGAGGATGCTGTCGCAACCACTTTGGTACCGCAAGCGGAAACCACAGTAGCGTAGATGTGCAAGTTGGTGCGGTTCACCATCAAACGTGCAACGCCTTGGTTGGCGATGCGAATACGTGTTTGACGTGCCCGGCGGAGTCGCTGCTCTTTTTTGGTCAACATTTTGCAGCTCCTTATTTCTTCTTGGTCTCTTTGATCGTGATCTTCTCATCCGAATAACGGATGCCCTTGCCTTTGTAAGGCTCTGGGGGACGAATTGCACGAATCTCAGCGGCCACTTGACCGACGCGTTGACGGTCAGCACCTTTGATGATGATCTCGGTTGGCGCTGGCGTCTCAACCTTGATACCTTCAGGCATGTCTTTGTTGACGGGGTGAGAGAAACCCACGGCCAAGTTCAATTTAGAACCTTGTGCCGCAGCTTTGTAACCCACACCAACCAAAATCAGCTTCTTCTCGAAGCCTTTGGTCACACCGGTCACCATGTTGTTGACCAATTGACGCAAAGTACCGCTCATGGCGTTGGCTTCGCGAGAGTCATCAACTGGCGTGAAAGTCACTTGACCAGCTTCGTTGACAACCTTCACCAATGCGTGGGCAGCAACCGACAGCGTACCGCCGGAACCCTTCACACTGATTTGGGCATTATTAACAGACACATCCACACCTTGGGGGATGGTCACAGGCATTTTTCCTACTCGGGACATTTCAGTCTTTCCTTTAGGCTGCGGTTAAGCGACGTAGCACAACACTTCGCCACCGACACCGGTAGCGCGTGCTTTGCGGTCAGTCATCACACCTTGAGGTGTTGTGACAATTGCCACACCCATGCCGTTCATGACTTGGGGGATAGCGCCGCAGCCTTTGTAAACGCGCAAACCAGGACGGCTCACACGTTCAATGCGTTCGATCACTGGACGACCTGCGTAGTACTTGAGAGTAATCTCAAGCTCAGTCTTGCCAGCGTCTTTTTTAATTTGAAAACCGTCGATGTAGCCTTCGTCTTTCAGCACTTGCGCAATGGCGATCTTCACTTTGGAAGATGGCACCATCACAGTGGGCTTAGCCACCATTTGCGCGTTGCGGATGCGAGTCAGCAAGTCGGCGATTGGATCACTCATGCTCATATTGAATCTCCTGCCTATTACCAGCTGGCTTTGGTGATGCCGGGAATGTTGCCTTGGAAGGCTAATTCACGGATCTTGGCGCGGCCAAGGCCGAATTGGCGGAACGTGCCACGTGGACGACCGGTGATTGCGCAACGGTTACGTTGACGTGTTGGGTTCGCGTTGCGAGGCAACTTTTGCAGACCCAAACGGGCAGCTGCGCGCTCTTCATCGCTACGCTTGAAGTCGGTGGCAATTGCCTTCAACTCAGCATGCTTAGCAGCGTACTTTGCAACCAAACGGTCACGCTTGAGCTCGCGCTCGATCAATGCTTGTTTAGCCACGTGCCACCTCTGTCTTGAATGGGAAACGGAAACCAGCGAGAAGCGCCTTGCACTCTTCGTCAGTCTTAGCCGTCGTGGTGATGCTGATGTTGAGGCCGCGCAGTGCGTCGACTTTGTCGTACTCAATCTCAGGGAAAATGATTTGTTCTTTTACGCCGATGTTGTAGTTGCCACGGCCATCAAAGGCACGGACAGAAATACCACGGAAGTCACGAACGCGAGGCAAAGCCACGGTCACGAAACGGTCCAAGAATTCATACATCTGAACGCCACGCAAAGTCACCATGCAACCGATAGGCTGGCCTTCACGGATTTTGAAACCCGCGATCGCCTTCTTAGCCTTGGTCACCACAGGTTTTTGGCCCGCGATTTTGGTCAGGTCGCTCACAGCGTTGTCCATGACTTTTTTATCAGCCACAGCTTCGCTCACGCCCATGTTCAACGTGATTTTGGTCAAACGTGGAACTTGCATGGGCGACGTGTAACCGAACTTAGCAGTCAGTTCAGCAGCCACTTTTTCGCGGTAGTGTTGTTGGAGTCGTGCCATATTTATGCCGCCTTGATTTCTTCGCCGCTGGATTTGTAGACGCGCACTTTACTGCCGTCTGCCAGGACTTTGATGCCAACACGATCAGCCTTACCAGTAGCAGCATTGAAAATGGCCACGTTGGACTGATGGATAGGCATTGTTTTATCAACGATGCCACCTTGCGTGCCAGCCATTGGATTTGGCTTGGTGTGTTTTTTCACCAAGTTGATACCGTCGACCACCAAGTGGCTGTCATCTTTACGCAGCGACACAACGCCACGCTTGCCTTTGTCACGCCCAGTAAGGACGATGACTTGGTCGCCTTTGCGAATCTTGTTCATTGCTAGCCCTTACAGAACTTCAGGAGCCAATGACACGATCTTCATGAACTTCTCAGTGCGCAACTCGCGCGTCACTGGGCCGAAGATACGGGTGCCGATAGGCTCCAACTTTGCATTCAGCAACACAGCTGCGTTGCCATCGAATTTAACGAGCGAACCGTCGCCACGGCGGATGCCTTTGGCAGTACGGACCACAACAGCGCTATACACCTCGCCTTTTTTGACGCGGCCACGCGGAGCGGCTTCTTTGATGCTCACCTTGATGATGTCGCCCACGCTTGCATAGCGACGCTTAGAACCGCCGAGCACCTTAATGCACAAAACGGACTTCGCACCGGTGTTGTCAGCGACATCTAACCGTGTTTCAGTTTGGATCATTTCAATATTCCCAACTTGCATCAGTCTTGGCGCAACTCGCGTTACACGCAAGACCGATCAGTCTTGGGCCCGTCATCCACATCGCGAACCACTCGCAACGCTTCAACTTGGGGCAGATAAACCCCGCTTTTTTAGCGGAGCCGCAAATTATGCCATAACTTTTCAGGCCGCGTCAAACTATTTTTATGAATCTTTCTGGTTTGACCGACAATTCTTTCATGTCTACACCCTCTAACACCTCTCAAACCCTTGCATTCATTGGCGGCGGCAACATGGCCAGCGCCATCATCGGCGGCCTGATCAAGCAAGGCACGCCCGCCAACCGCATTTTGGTGGTTGAGCCTTTTGAAGAAGCGCGCCAGCGCCTGCAGACGCAATTTGGCGTGCGCGTTTTGGCCGTCGCCGATGCCACCTTGGCCGAGGCAGGCCTTGTGATTTGGGCCGTCAAACCCCAAACCTTCAAAGAAGCCGCCCAACAAACGCGTAGCTTCTGCGCCCATGCCCTGCACCTGAGCGTGGCCGCCGGTATTCGCAGCGACAGCATTGCCAACTGGCTGGGCACCGAGCGTGTGGTACGCGCCATGCCCAACACCCCTGCGCTCGTGGGACTGGGGCAAACCGGCTTGTTTGCCCGTGCAGCCGTGACCGCGGCAGACAAGGCATGGATTGAGCAAGTCGTTGCCACCACAGGCGCACTGCTGTGGGTGAAAGACGAGCCATTGCTTGATGCCGTCACCGCCATCTCGGGCTCTGGCCCTGCGTATGTGTTCTTTTTCATTGAGGCGATGGTTGAAGCGGGCGTGAAGATGGGCCTGACCGCAGAGCAAGCCACGCAACTGGCCATCGGCACGTTTGAAGGCGCGTCACAACTGGCCAAGACAGCCAACGAGCCGCCCTCTGTCTTGCGCGAGCGCGTCACATCGAAAGGCGGCACCACCTATGCCGCCATCACCTCGATGCAAAACGCCCACCTAGGCCAACTGTTCGAAACCGCGCTTAAAGCCGCACAAATACGTGCGCACGAGCTAGGCGACGAGTTTGGCGCGTAAGCTTTTGCAACCCCTCTGGTGAGACAATATTCGTGTTGATTTTTAAACCACTTGATTCCATGAACAAACTTCTTCTTTCTCTCTTGTCGGCAGCTGCATTGGGCTTGCCTTTGACATCTGTGGCGCAAGCCCCTGCCATGCCCGCCGCGCCTGTGGCACAACCGGAGCAAGCCACGGCACCTGCCGTGACCAACACCGACTCAGCCACAGCGAAAAAAGCCAAGAAGGCCAAGAAAAAGAAGCTGAAAAAGAAGAAATCTAAAAAGACCAAAGCTCACTAAGCCAAACGCTTAAAGCTTCAAACAAAAAGCGCTTGCGGCATTCGCCCAAGCGCTTTTTTCATGGCCGCATGGTGCGCACGATCAGCGCAAGGCGTAACTCACCGCAATGCCAGCGAACACGGTGCCGCCCAGCCAATGGTTCAAGCGAAACGCTCTGAAACATCCATCCCGCGAACGATCAAGGATAAGCAAAAAGTGCCACACGGCTTGCAATGCCGCCAAGCACAAGGCGAACGTCCAAGCCCCACCCAGCTTTTCAGACGCCAACAAACCGTACCAGCCGCAGAGATAGACCGCATAAAACGCCATGATCGCCGACACGTCATGGCGACCCAAGGTGATGGCCGAGGTCTTCATGCCAATTCGAAGGTCGTCGTCACGGTCAACCATCGCGTACTCGGTGTCATACGCCAACACCCAAAACAAATTGAACAACATCAATCCCCAAGCTTGCATGGGCACCACATCGTTCAAGGTCTGCAAGTTGATGTCTTGCCACGTCAAACTCGCACCACCCACCGCGACAAACGCCAAAGGAATGCCAAAGCTAAACGCCACGCCCAACACCGCTTGCGGCATCGATACATACCGTTTGGCGTAGGGATAAATCAAGGTCACGGCCAGACCAGCGAAGGACCACACGATGGTGGCAGGGTTGGTGGTGAGCACCAAGCCAAACGCCGCCAGCGCCAGCAAGGCGCCCACCAGCAACGCCTCGCGCACCGACACCGCGCCCCGAGTGACGGGCCGCTCTGCGGTGCGTTTGACGTGACGGTCAAACTCGCGATCGGCGACATCGTTGATGCAGCAGCCTGCGCTGCGCATCAGGACAGTCCCCAGCACAAACACCGCCAGCAAATGCCAGCCGGGCCAGCCATCTGCCGCCACCCACAACGCAGCAAGCGAGGGCCACAACAACAGCAACCAACCGGCGGGACGGTTCCAGCGAATCAAATCTAAATACAAGGCCAAGCGTTCACGCATCACACATACACCTTCAAGACAGACGGGTCACGCCGGGCAATTCACAAGCATAGATGGCGTTGCGCAAAGCAGCAATCGCTTCGTAGCGCGTGAAGCTGCGGCGCCACGCCAACACCACGCGGCGTGTGGGCGGCTCGCCGCCTTTGTCGTCGGTGATGGGCAAATAGCGCACATACGTCTCTTCATTTTTTTTGCGCTTGGCCTGTGTATTCAGCGCTTCTTTGGGCACGCTCAAACGCGGCACCAGCGTGACGCCCATGCCTGCCGCCACCATGTGTTTGATGGTCTCCAGCGACGAACCTTCAAAGCTCTTTTGAATCCCCTCGGCATTGCTAGAGAAACGGGCGAACTCGGGGCACACCTCCAGCACATGGTCTCGAAAGCAGTGCCCATTGCCCAGCAGCAACATGGTTTCGTTTTTCAACGCATCCGCGCTGACTTCCTTCAAAGTCGCCAGCGAATGGTTGCTAGGGACTGCGGCCATGAAGGGTTCGTCATACAAGGGCGCGGTGGCCAAGCCCGTGTCTGGGAAAGGCTCAGCCATGATGGCGCAATCAATTTCGCCGGTACGCAACATTTCCAGCAACTTAACGGTGAAGTTTTCTTGCAGCATCAGCGGCATTTGCGGCGTCCGTGAAATCGCTTGGCGCACCAGGCTAGGCAGCAAGTACGGGCCAATCGTGTAAATCACGCCCAACTTCAAAGGGCCGGCTAGCGGGTCTTTGCCCCGCTTGGCAATTTCTTTGATGTTGGCGGCTTGCTCCAGCACGCTTTGCGCTTGACGGATGATTTCTTCGCCCAAAGACGTGACGGCCACTTCGTTGGCGCTGCGCTCAAACAGCTTCACATCCAACTCTTCTTCGAGCTTTTTGATGGCCACCGACAGCGTGGGTTGCGACACAAAGCAGGCCTCGGCCGCGCGGCCAAAGTGCTTTTCGCGGGCCACGGCCACGATGTATTTGAGTTCGGTGAGGGTCATGTGTGTTTAAGAGGTTAGGCCTTCAAAAAATCCGATTTTCCACCCAACCAGCGGCTCACGTGTCGCTCGGCCAACTCAGGGTACATGTCGAGCATCAACGGCGCCAACTCTCTGGCCCATTGCAGCAGTTCGCCGTCTTCGGCCAAATCCGCAAATCGCAGCAAAGCCGCGCCCGATTGGCGTGCACCCAAAAACTCACCGGGTCCACGAATTTCCAAATCGCGTCGTGCAATTTCAAACCCGTCTGAGGTTTCCACCATCGCGCGCAAACGCTCGCGGGCGGTTTCGCTCACGCGCCCGCTCTCGCCCGTGGCGTACATCAGCACACACGCCGATGCCGCCGCGCCGCGCCCCACGCGCCCGCGCAACTGGTGCAACTGGCTCAGGCCAAAACGCTCGGCGTGTTCAATCACCATCAACGATGCATTGGGCACATCCACGCCCACCTCAATCACCGTGGTGCTGACCAGCACACCCATGGCACCGCTTTCAAACTGTGCCATCACCGCTTTTTTGTCAGCGGGCGGCATGCGCGAATGCAGCAAACCCACCAACACAGGCTTCATACCCGGCGGGTTCAGCGCCTCGGTCAGCAAGGCATGCGTTTCGGTGGCATTGGCCAAATCCAGCGCTTCGCTTTCTTCGATCAACGGGCACACCCAATACACCTGACGGCCTTCGTCGAGCTGATGGCGAATGCGCTCTATCAACTCATCACGGCGTGACTCGGATACCAGCTTGGTCACCACGGGCGTGCGGCCCGGTGGCAACTCGTCCAGCGTGGACACATCGAGGTCGGCGTAATAGCTCATGGCCAAGGTGCGGGGGATGGGCGTGGCACTCATCATCAGCATGTGCGGCTCTTGTTCGGGCATACCGTCGTGCGTGAGCATCTTCTCGCGCAAAGCCAAGCGCTGCGCCACGCCAAAGCGGTGCTGCTCGTCGATGATGGCCAAGGCCAAATTTTTGAACTGCACCTGCTCTTGAATCACCGCATGCGTGCCCACCACCAACGCAGCTTCGCCGCTGGCAATGATGCCAAGCATCTCCGTGCGTTCTTTTTTCTTTTGACTGCCCGTGAGCCACGCCACGCGCTTACCCAGTGGCGTGAGCAACGGTTCTAACCAACCAATCAATTTGCGAAAGTGTTGCTCAGCCAAAATTTCGGTGGGCGCCATCAGTGCGCATTGCCAGCCGCCGTCCATGGCCACCGCCGCAGCCAGTGCCGCCACCACGGTTTTACCCGAGCCCACATCGCCTTGCAACAAACGGTGCATGGGCACTTGGCGCATCAGGTCTTGTGCAATTTCTTCACCCACACGGCGCTGCGCGCCGGTCAAACCAAACGGCAACACGCCCAGCAACTGTTCGTGCAAGCCACCTTTTTTCAGCACCAGCGCAGGTGCGCGCAACTCGTCACGCGCACGCTTGGACTGCAACTGCGACAGCTGCTGCGCCAACAACTCTTCGGCCTTCAAACGCTGCCACGCTGGGTGTGTTCGGTCTTCCAGCTGCGCCAGCGACACATCGGGCGTGGGGTGATGCAAAAAATGCAAGGCTTGTTCAAGACTCCAGGCCTTGCCGCCAACACGCATCGCCGAACGCGGCATGTGCTCTGGCGGAATCGTCTCGACAAACGCGCCATGACGCGCGGCATGCACCAGCCCGCTGTGCACCGCCTTGCGCAAATACACCTGAGGCAAACCCGCTGAGGTGGGATACACGGGCGTGAGCGCATTGGGCAGCTCGCCACCCGCCATGTGAAAGCTGGGGTGCATCATGGTGCGCCCCATAAAGCCGCCCTTCACCTCGCCACGCAAACGCAGGCGGTTGCCCACAGCCAAGGCTTTTTGCTGCGAAGGGTAAAAACTGAAGAAGCGCAACGTGCAGGTATCCGAGCCATCGTCCACCACCACCAGTAACTGGCGGCGCGGTTTGTAGGCAATCTCGCACGACACCACTGTGGCTTCGATTTGCGCCATGTCGCCCTCACGCGTGTCGACCAATCGCACGATGCGTGTTTCGTCTTCGTAACGCAGGGGCAGGTGCAGGGCTAAATCAATGTCGCGGTCCAGCCCGAGCTTGCGCAACGCTTTTTGCGGTGCGGAGAGCGGTTTAGCAGGGGACTGAGCGGCAGAAGACATGTGCTCAGATTGTGCCCCGCCTCAACCCCTGTGAATCAGAACTGATAACCGATGCGCAGCCCCAGGCCGTTGGTGCTGGCAGCGCGGTCTATTTCGAGATATGCGTCTTGCTGGGCAAAGCGACTACGCGTGATTTGAAGGGCGGTAAAAACACCCTGTGCCCAATCTCGGCGCCACGCCAAAGACATGGCGCGCTGATGGTATTGGGCGTAATCAGAGCGATAGGTATAGCCAGGAAATGGCGCGTTGGTTTCAATCCATGAGGTGCTGAAGTCGTAGTTATTCACCGCCAATGCAAAGATGTCTTGGGCACTCATTTGATAGCTCAGCTCCATCGCATTCGAGGTGCGCTTGAGATTCACGCCGCGCCAAATATGCGGCAAGGTGGCCCCTGGGTCAGACACATGTTTGTTCTCTGTCACATGGCGCAAAGTTTGAAGCCGCAAGTTCAGCTTGGGCGTCACGTAAAAGCTCAGGCCCGCAAAAACAATCCCGTATGTTTGTGCCATTCGAAATGGCTCAGCATCCCATGCCTGATTAACCCGCGCCGACTGCTGCGCGCCCAGCACACCCAGTCGAAACTCTGTCGCCGTTTCTAAATTCAAAATACTGAGGGATGCGCCCTGCTTCTTGTTTTTTTCAACGCTGTAGAACGGGTAGTTGATGTTCGAAAACTCGCGTGTGTTGTAGTTCATCAACAGCGGGTTGTACATGCCCGCAATGCCTTGCATGCGATAGATGCCAACAGGGATGTTGACATACGCCTGCACACCCGGTGCACCACCACTCGGCCCGCTGGTGGAGACCACCGTGCAAAAGGGGTCGTTCTCGCGAACCCAAGGTGAATCTATGTCGTACGTTCGGCACCAACTGGTTTTGTAATCGACCACACCAGCTTTCAAACCAAACTTGGGCGAAACCGCCCAATCCGCACTGAGTTCATCCACATGCGATCCCATCGCCTGGTTGCTGCGAGCCTTGAGCGACAGCGTTGTTTTTGGCGACAACATCAACCGCCCATTGAGCACGCCCCATGGGGAAACGGTTTTGTAATGCCACTGCGTATTGGTGGCCATCATCAACAGATGCTCCGGTTTTGCCCCAGCAAACTGCCACGCATCCATCCCCACTTGCGCTGTGTACTCAACTATTGGGTAATCGCCCGCCTCTGTACGACGGGTTTCACTTGCCTGCGCAGCAACAAGCCAGCCCAAACAGAGCCAGCTAACCCACACCTGCATTCCCAAAACCGTCATAAAGAACCTTTGCAACAACACGGAAGGACGCATATTTCTAAGACGCCGCACAAATAATAATATTTAATAGTTATAAATGTAACAATCACACGTCGGTTTTAACCTCTAAAGACGTACAAATCCAATGAAATTTACATTTTTCACATTCGCGATCGGTTTAACCTTGTTACTCACCGGGTGCGGCGGTGGCGGCGAAGACTGGGCCAGCAAAGACCCCAGCGCAAAAGCCGTGTCTGCAAACAGCTTTGATATCCAGATGGCATGGACACAGCTGAACACGGCGCCCAACACCAGCCCAACACTCACTGTGACGGGCTCATGCGAGGGGAACTATGTGCTGTCTAACGCGGCCATACAGAACTCTGAAGAGAGTGGTGTGACTTACCACTACAACAGATCGAATGTGAACAGCAGTTACTTCAATTGCGCCGCGCCATTCCAAGGTGGCGCTAACTACTACACCTCGCTCAACTACTTCGTCCTTGAACAAGGGCAATATAAAAACTACTACGCCTTTGATGACGCGTATGCCTTCATTTGGCGCGCAATGGCCAGCTTTCCCACCTCCGCCAAAGTGGGAGACACCGGCGTCATTGGCATCATCGATAGCTATCAAAACAATGCGCCGGCAGGCGTGGATGAATGGTCTTATGTGATTGAAGAAGACACCTCGTCATCGGTCGTGCTCAACCTCATCGTCAAAGCCTACGACGCATCGCAATTGGCATCTGTCGTCAATTACCAAGACGGTACGCCTTACAAAACTGAGCAATTCAGATATGTCGTCGGACCTTCTGGCAGCACGATCAAGTTGCGCACGTATGACCGCAAAGACGCAAGCGGGTTCACCATTCACGCGCAATAAAGCGTTACTTTATCCTGCTGGCATGCGCCAGCTCGCGCACGCGTTCAAAGAGTTCAAACACCGTAAGCCCTAACGCCACCGCGATCACCTCCATCGCGTTGAGTGTTGGATTAGCTTGGCCGTTCTCAATGCGGCTGAGGTAGGTTTGGTAGAAACCGCACTTTTCGCTGAACTCGACCTGCGTCATGCCATGCGCTTGACGCAGGGCTCGCACACATTGACCGAAGGTTTGTTGAAGTGAAGGTTTCACCCATAGGAATGTCCCAATTTATGCCTAATTCACATACACACTAATTCACATATAAAATCAATTCGAGAAATATCTTCTGACTCAAACGAAAGAAACCATGCGCGTACTAAATTTTCTAGCTCTTGCTTTATCAATCGCATTAACCGCATGTGGTGGCGGGGGCGGTGGTGGTGGCTCACCAGCGACACAACAATCAGCAGAGGGCGTATGGGTAGGTTCAACCACCTCTAGCTCAGGAACAACAACCCCCGCCATTGGATTGATACTTGATAGCGGCGAATACTTCTTCGGCACAGGCTCAGACTACTCAGGCGTGAGTTTTGGAACCGCATCGGTTTCTGGCACAACAATTACGTCTACAAATATGCAGGACTACTATCCTTCGCTCAATGCGCTCATACAAGGCACATTTACGGGATCGGTCAGCACAGGCTCAAACTTAAACGTCAATATTTCAGAAACATACAGCGGCACGACATACACGGGAACCGGTAGTTTCACGTTTGACACGACTTACAACGAACCCTCTGCTCTCGCAACCATTGCTGGCACATACGTAAGCCCCAACGCATTTAGCAGCTCATATACATACACAGTTGACGCTAATGGCGTTCTTACCGGCGCATCCACAAACTGCACATTTGCAGGACAACTAACCGTTCGCAATAGTGCAAAGAATATTTACAACCTGTCCCTCACCACAGCGAATACGACCGGACACACTTGTGTTGTAGGTGCTCGAACACTACAAGGTGCAGCGACATACGTCGTAATGCCAGGACGTACACGACGAGCATTGGTGCTAATTAGCTTAGCAAGCGCAAACAACTATTACTACTGGGTCACAGCCGCTGGTGAAAAACAGTAAAGTTTTCAAAACTGAAAACACCTAAAAACAGCCGTGCGAAAATCACGGCTGTTTTTACTTGGAACGGGCCCGTCCGGCCCTCAAGCGCATGTCACACACTTACACGCTCAGCGATTTCGATTTCCATCTGCCTGAGTCGCTGATCGCCCAGCATCCCGCCTCCGAACGCAGCGCCTCGCGCTTGCTCGATGGCCGCTCGACCCACCTTGTCGACCGCACGTTCAAAGACCTTCCCTGCCTGCTCAAAGCGGGCGATTTGTTGGTGTTCAACGACACCCAAGTGGTCAAAGCCCGTTTGTTTGGCGAAAAAGCCACGGGCGGCAAGCTTGAACTCTTGGTCGAGCGCGTGCTGACCAACCACGAAGTCGTGGCCCACATGAAGGTGAGCAAAAAGCCGCAGGTCGGTGCCGTGATGTACATGGCGGGTGGTTTGCGCAACGGCGGCTTCACCGCCACGCTGCTGGGCCGCTGGCCCAATGAAGACGGCCAATTGTTTCGCTTCAAGTTCAGCGGCGAGCCGCACACGCTGATGCAACAGCACGGCCACATGCCGCTGCCGCCCTACATTGAGCGCCATCAAAATACCGCTGACGCACAGCACGAAACCGAAGCCGACAAAGCCGAGGACGAGCGCCGTTACCAAACCGTGTTTGCCAAGCACCCCGGTGCTGCCGCTGCGCCCACCGCGGCGCTGCACTTTGACGAAGGGGTGTTGCAAGGGCTGGAGGCCCAAGGCGTGTCACGCGCCAGCGTCACGCTGCATGTGGGCGCGGGCACGTTTCAGCCGGTGAAGACCGAGAACTTGGCCGAGCACCGCATGCACAGCGAGTGGTACAACATCCCGCCCGAAACCCTGCAAGCCATTGCCGATTGCCGCGCACGCGGTGGCCGCGTGGTAGCCGTGGGCACCACCAGCGTGCGCACGCTGGAGAGTTGGGCGCAAAGCGGGCAAGCCAGTGGCGACACCCAAATCTTCATCACACCGGGCTTTGCGTTCAAGGTGGTGGATGTGTTGATCACCAACTTCCACTTGCCCAAGAGCACCTTGCTCATGTTGGTCAGCGCGTTTGCGGGCTTCGAGCACATGCACGCGCTGTACCGCCACGCGATTGCCAACCACTACCGTTTTTTCAGCTATGGCGATGCCATGCTGCTAGAGAGAAATTCAGAAAGAAAGACCGCCCATGTTGAAGTTTGACGTTCTCGCCAAAGACACCCCTGCCGCAGACGGCAGCTACGCGGGCAGCCATGCCCGTCGCGGCACGCTCACGCTCAACCACGGCGTGGTGCAAACGCCCATCTTCATGCCCGTGGGTACCTACGGCACGGTCAAAGGCGTGATGCCGCGCAGTCTTGAAGAGATGGGCGCGCAAATCATTTTGGGCAACACCTTTCATCTGTGGATGCGCCCTGGCCTTGATGTGATGCAAAGCTTTGGTGGCCTGCACGACTTTGAGCGTTGGAACAAACCCATCCTCACCGACAGCGGCGGTTTCCAAGTGTGGTCGCTCGGCGCGATGCGCAAGATCACCGAAGAAGGTGTGACGTTTGCCTCACCCGTGAACGGCGACAAACTGTTCATGTCGCCCGAGGTGAGCATGCAAATTCAAACCACGCTCAACAGCGACATCGTGATGCAGCTCGACGAGTGCACACCCTACGAAACCAAAGGCCACCTCACCACCGAAGCCGAAGCCCGTAAGTCGATGGAAATGAGCCGTCGCTGGGCCGTGCGCAGCAAGGACGAATTTGCGCGCTTAGAAAACCCCAATGCCTTGTTTGGCATCGTGCAAGGTGGCATGTTCACCAACTTGCGCCAAGAGTCACTCGACGCGTTGGTGGAGATGAATTTCCCAGGCTACGCCGTAGGCGGCGTCAGCGTGGGCGAGCCCAAAGAGCAAATGCTAGAAATCATGGCGCACACGCCACACCGTTTGCCCGAAAACAAACCACGCTACTTGATGGGCGTGGGCACACCCGAAGACTTGGTGCAAGGCGTGGCAGATGGCGTGGACATGTTTGACTGCGTCATGCCCACACGCAATGCACGCAACGGCACCATCTTCACCCGCTATGGCGATCTGAAGCTGCGCAACGCACGCCACAAGGCCGACCACGGCCCGCTCGACAGCACTTGCACCTGCTACACCTGCGCGGGTCACACACGCCCTGACGGCACCACCAGCGGCGGCTTCAGCCGTGCTTATTTGCACCACCTCGACCGTTGCGGCGAAATGCTCGGCCCCATGCTGACCACCGTGCACAACCTGCACTATTACCTCAACCTCATGCGCGAAGTGCGTGAGTCATTAGAGGCGGGTCAGTTCAGCGCATTTCGCGCCAAGTTCAAGGAAGACCGCGCGCGCGGCGTCTGACGCACGGTGACCATGTGGAAACCCACATGAGAGGCAAGGGTTTGGAGGGTTAAATTCCTAGGGTTAACACTTAGGAATTTCACATGTCCACCGCGCCCACCCAAAAACCCATCTACAAATCGCTCTACGCCCAAGTGCTATTCGCCGTGGTCGTCGGCGTTTTGCTTGGCCACTTCTACCCACAAGTCGGCACAGACATGAAGCCTTTGGGCGACGGCTTCATCAAACTCATCAAGATGATCATCGCCCCCATCATCTTCTGCACCGTGGTGGTGGGTATCGCCGGCATGGAAGATATGAAGAAGGTCGGCAAGACCGGTGGCTTGGCGCTGCTGTACTTTGAAGTGGTCAGCACTTTGGCGCTCGTCATCGGCTTGCTCATCGTCAACTTTGTGCAGCCCGGCGTGGGCATGAATGTGGATGCCTCAACGCTCGACACCAAAAGCATCGCCGCCTACACCGCGCCCGGCAAGATGCAAGGCACCGTGGACTTCTTGTTGAACGTCATCCCCACGTCGGTGGTCGATGCGTTTGCCAAGGGCGAAATTTTGCAAGTGTTGTTGTTCTCTGTGTTGTTCGGTTTTGCGCTGCACAAGTTTGGCGGCCGCGGCACGATGGTGTTTGACTTCATCGAAAAGCTGTCGCACGTCTTGTTTGACATCGTGGGCATCATCATGAAAGTGGCGCCCATCGGTGCGTTTGGCGCGATGGCCTTCACCATTGGCAAGTACGGTGTGGCCTCGTTGTTCTCGCTCGGCAAATTGATGGGCACGTTCTATCTGACGTGTTTGATTTTTGTGTTCGTGGTGCTTGGGCTCATCAGCAAGTTGCACGGCTTCAGCATCTGGAAGTTCGTGAAGTACATCAAAGAAGAGTTGCTGATTGTGTTGGGCACCTCGTCTTCTGAATCTGTCTTGCCACGCATGATGGAGAAAATGGAAAACCTTGGCGCACGCAAATCAGTGGTGGGCTTGGTGATCCCAACGGGCTATTCGTTCAACTTGGACGGCACTTCCATTTACTTGACGATGGCCGCTGTGTTCATCGCGCAAGCCACCGACACCCCCATGAGCCTGACCCAACAGCTCACCTTGTTGGCGGTGTTGTTGCTCACCTCCAAAGGCGCTGCGGGCATCACGGGCAGTGGTTTCATCGTGTTGGCCGCGACCTTGTCAGCTGTCGGCGGCGTGCCTGTGGCAGGCTTGGCGCTCATCTTGGGCATTGACCGCTTCATGTCTGAAGCACGCGCCTTGACCAACTTGGTCGGCAACGGCGTGGCCACCTTGGTGGTGGCCAAGTGGACCGGCGACTTGGACATGCAACGCTTGCACGACGGCCTGAACAACCCAAGCCCCGAAGAGCTGGATGCGCCTGAGGTCATCCTCGATCAAAAAGAAGCGCAGATGGCGGCTAAGCACTAAAACCCAACCGAGGCTTAGCGCCTCGTTAAGCCTCGGTGGTGAACACCGTCAAAACGCCGGTGTAGCCATGCAACGCTTGGTGGGCAATTTCACCACCCGCAAAGAAGCCCACCAGCGGCACATCGCCCAAAGCGCGACGGACGATGTGCATCTCGGCGCTCGGCCCACCAAAGTGGGGGCCGCCTCGGCCAGCACAGCTCACATAAATGGCGCCCGCCATTCGGCGTGCTGGGTGTGGGTTGATGTTGGTGTCTGCACTCAGCGCACCCGCCAAATCGGCGGTCATTTCTTCGGGCTCTAGGGCCTCCCGAATTTCGGCACAGATGCGTGTCAGATCGGCACGCGCAGCCGCTGCATTGCGCTGGCAAAACGTGAGGCGCATGCCCACGTCCACGGGTTGCGCCACGGCCACCGCTTCACGCGCGGGGTCGATGCCGATGATGTGGCGCACCAGCACCGCATCGTCAAACTCACCCGTGCGTTTGACAGAGGCGTCATCTTCAGCCGACAAGCCCACCAGCGTCGCGCGCACTTTGGCAATGGCAGGTTGGGTGTCGGTGAGGTTGATCTGCAGGTCGCGTTCCAGCACATCCAGGGCAGGCTCGTTGTCTAAGGTCAGCACCACGTGGTTGTCGGCGCTGGTGATGGTGTGTGCTTTGGCCACGGGCAAGCAGCCTTGCGTGACGCGCGACACCATGGCCACATCAGCATCAAAGGCGACCCCACTCAAACCGCCATGAAACACGCCTGAGGCTTTGCCTTGCCCTGCCATGTTGCCGTCACCATTCAGCGCAAACTGCACCACATCGCGACGGCTGGCGGCCAAACCACCAAACACATAGCCACTGGCCGTGCGCTGCGCCAATTCGGCAATCAACTCGGGCACGTCGGGTGTCTGGGCATCTGCATGCAAGAGCGCGGTGTGCGGCACAAAGTGACTGCCTGTCGTCCCCGCTTGCGCCAATGGCGCCACGCCACTGAACACACGGTAGTGTTCGGGCGCAATGTCGCACAGCATGACGCTGAGCGCGGGCTCATCAAAGTACTCCACGTTGTTGGCCGCAATGCCTACACCCACCGTGCCCGCCCAATCGGTGACCTCGGGCAACTCCGCGCTCAAGTGCGCCAAGATAGCTTGCGCGTGGTTGGCGTAATGGTCGGTGATGTAGAGCAACCCCAAGTGCGGCGCACTGGCGTATTCGGGCAATGCCATGTGCGCGCGCAACTGCGCGAGCACCAACCCTGCAGCCATCTCCCACTGCGGATGTGTGGCGTGGCCGTAGGGAAAGAGTTTCATCGTTTCGCTTTAGCAGCGGTTTTGCGTGCAGGCGTTTTACGTGCCGCTGTTTTAGGCGCGGCAGACTTGCGCGCAGCTGTTTTGGCGGCTGTCTTTTTGGCAGCAGGTGCAGCGGTCTCTGTCGCCGCATGCGCTTGGGCGCGGTGGGCCATGTCCGTCATGGCTTGAGCAGCAATGTGCTGAAACTGGTCGGTCAACGCACCCCACCAATGCGAAGGGTCTACCCCCGAAGCCTCTGCTTTTTTGCTGCGCGATTTGCTGGCTTTGGGCTCTGCCTTGGGTGCCTCAGGTTCAGGCGCTGCCTGGGCTGGTTCAGCTTGTGTGAATGCGTATTGAGACGCCGCAGGTGCTGCCTCTTGCGGCTTGACCTTGAGCGATTCGGCCAAATCGTTGAAGCTCATGTTCATGCCCTTGAGGGTGGCCAACGTCATGCGCTGCACCTCCAACGCTTGAATCGTGGCCCCCACGGCTTTGGCGTTTTGCTCTAGCCAAAACTGCACGGTCTTGAGTTCTTGAATGCGCTTTTCCAACTCTTCTGGGTCGAGTGTGGGGGCGACCCATCCTGGGGCCGTCGCCGAAGCCGACGACGCGTTACCAGGCGTTAAGTTCTTTAGGAAGTCAAAGCCCGGTACGAACTTTGTGAAATCAAAACCGGTGGGGTTGGTCATGGCTGTCTCCTGTTGGGTTGTTCACACACATTAAACCAAAACAAAACCACCGCCGGTGTGCGATGTGCAACTCAGTGCTTGTGATCAGCGTGGTTGTGTTCCATCTGTTTTTGATGTTGCATCATGGGCGCTTGCATCCCCACTTGCACCTTAAGCTCCACCTTTGATTTCACACCTTTGACATCTTCAAACATCAAGGTCACAGGCACGGTGGTGTCTTTAGCCAAGGGCGCTTTCAAGTCCATCAACATCACGTGGTAACCGCCGGGTTTGAGCTCCACCGCTTTGCCAGCGGGCAGGTCTAGACCGTTGGGCAAGGCGTTCATGCGCATCACGTCTTTGTCCATTTTCATTTCATGAATCTCGGCCACGCCTGCGACGGGGCTGCTCACGCCCACCAATTTGGCGTTGTCTTTGGCGGTGATTTTCATAAACGCACCGGTGGCCTTTTGGCCTTGCACGGTGGCGCGTGCCCATGCGTCGGTGACGGTCACGTTTTGGGCGAAGGCACTGACGGCACACACGGTGGTGAATACGGCGGCGATGAGGTGTTTAGCGAATGGCATGTAAAAACTCCTTGGGATTAATGGTGGTGTTCGTGTTTGGGTGCGGCTTGCACGTCCAGCAGCGCAGCGGGTTGCTTCAAACCGCGCGTTGAGGTGCCACTGGCAGGTAGGTCTGACCAGTCATTTTGACCGCGCTCGCAGGTTTGCAAAATCTTCACCCACAAAGGGCCGGCTTGATCGGGTAAGCGGCCCATGAACGCGAACTCGTCAAACTGCGCATCGGGCAATGCCGCGTCTTGGCTGGCAGTCCACTGCAAAGTCACCACATCCTCGGTCACCGTTTTGCCGTGGCTGTTGTAGGGCTGCGCGAGCTTGGCTTTTTGGACCGCCAGCGTCCAACCCACTTTGGGCTGAGGCTTGGCGGCTTGAAACCCAGCAGGCACATGCACCGTGATGCCCGTGGTGGCGGCCCCGTTGCAACCGTGGCCCACACGCAGCGTGGCTTTGTAATAGCTGCCCGCCACCGCTTGTGGCTCGGCTAAGGTGATGTGGGCGTGCGCTTGCAGCGCCACGCATGTCACGCTGACCAGCACGCACTGCGCTAGTGTTTTGAAATGTTTCGTCATCTTGTCTTCCATTGCTTATTCGGTCATTGCATCCTCGACATGAGGCATACATGACCTGTGTCATCTCGAGGGCGGCATGTGCGCCAACGCGCAGCACGACACCCACACACCAGGTCGAGGCAAAAGCCTCAAACCCGCAGAAGAGAATTAAAGGAAGACAGCAGGTGGGCCGCGCGAGGGCAGCGGAGGCGCCGTGGTGGCCGCAATGTGCGCTGCAGCCGGCGGCTGCATGGCATGAGCCAAAGGAGAAGCTTGCGTCAACGTGGTGTTGAGCGCAGGCGGCGGGGCGCTGATGGATGCACACAACGGACAGTCCAGCGTGTGGCTAGACGCAGCCACATCATCGTCACCCGGCATCACCAACTTCATGCTGCCGGTGCTGGTACAGACGAGGTCCATGCCGTGTGGGTTGACGACAGGCGATGCCATGGCCACGCCCACCGACAAAGCAAACCACACCAGCACAAAGCGGGTGAGTTGGATGGCGTGGCGCAAGCGTTGCATGCGTTTGATTATGTCGTATCGCACGGATAAGCCGTCGTTTCTTGACCTCTGTCAATGAATCACGGGCAAGATGCGCGCAACATCAAGTTAAACAAAGAGGAGCCCTGATGGACGCACAACATGCCACCGCCTTCAAGCAAAAGCTGGAAGCCCAACGCGCCGACTTACTTGCACAAATTGCACAGCAACGCGGCGGTAAAACCAGCCGCGCTGACGTGGCGGCTGAACACTTCGCGCACAACGAAGACTCAGACGCACAAGTCAACACGGCACGCGACCTAGAGTTCGCCATCAACGAACACGAAACCGCAGAGCTCGCCGCCATTGACGAGGCCTTGGCCCGCTTAAATGCAGGCACATACGGCCACTGCACCGACTGCGACGTCCTGATTCCCGAAGCACGTCTGAACGCAGCGCCCGAAGCCGCGCGCTGCATTGGCTGCCAAGAAAAAGCTGAACACAACCACCACTAAGAGAGAAAGAAAACACATGACCACTTTTCACGCCGTTGTTTGGATGGACCACCAAGAAGCCCACGTGTTGATGTTTGACCGTGAGCATGTGGAGAGCCAACGCGTCAAATCACGCACCCACCACAAGCACCAAGGCAAGCAAAACGACACCGCCACGATGTATGCAGACATCGCCAAAGCCCTCGAAGGCACGCACGAAGTGTTGGTGACTGGCCCCGGCATTGCACGCGACGAGTTCCGCGATTGGTGCAAGCAACACCACGCCCATGTGAACGTGGTGGACAGCGTGTCGAGCGACCACCCCACCGACGCACAAGTGGTGGCCATGGCGCGTCAATATTTCAAGAAGCTTGACAACATGGGCGCTGACCCCGCACTCGTCAAATAAGACGACGCGGCCTCAACGCCGCCCACAAAAAAGCCCGCTCACTCACGTCAGCGGGCTTTTTGTTGTGCCGAAAGACTCAAGCGTTCAACGGGGCCAGCTCTTGGTCAATCGCACCAAACACGCTTTGGCCATCTTTGCCCTTGGCTTCGATGCGCACGGTGTCACCAAACTTCATGAAGTCGGTGGTGGTTTTGCCATCCAATGCGTCTTCCATGGCGCGCTTTTCGGCAATGCAGCTGTAGCCCTTGGGCCATTCTTTTTTGCCGTTTTTCTCAAAGCCTGCGTTGCTGACCGTGCCGCTGCTCACGACCGTGCCTGCGCGCAATGCGCGGGTTTTGCTGGCGTGCGCCACGAGCTGACCGAACGCATACGTCATGTCTGTGCCCGCGTCGCACATGCCCACTTTGCGGCCATTCCAGGCCACTTGCACCGTCAGGTGCACGCAGCCGTTGTCCCAGGCGTCGCCCAATTCGTCAAGCGTCACGGCTACGGGGCTGAATGCGGTGGCGGGCTGACTTTGCACGCGGCTGCCCACGTTGCGCAGCGTGATGTCGTTGGACAACATCACCAAGCGAATGCCTTCTAAGGCATCGTCTGCTGATGCACCTAGTGCCACATCGCCGGTGACGACGGCGATTTCGGCAGAAAAATCGACGCCTAAGTTTTCGTTGGCGCACACCACGTGGTCTTGCGCGCCCAGCAGTGGGTCGCTGGCAGCTTGGTGGACCGCCAAGTCGACCTCAGCATCACCCAGCAAGGTCGCGTGGTTGGCGTAAGCCTGGCCTTTCAAGCGTTGGTAGGCGCGTGGCAGCGGGGCCATGCACAAAGCGGGGTCAAACGGAAAAGCGTGACGCGCTTTGCCGTTGTTGAGGGTTTCATACAAGTCTTGCAGCTGCGGGGCCATGAAACCCCAGTCATCCAGTGCTTGCTGCAGGCGCGAGACAATGCCCGTCGCATAATGCGCGGTGCTCAAATCGCGAGACACGACCACCAGTTGTCCGTCGCGTGTACCGTCTTTGTATGTGGCTAATTTCATGCCACGATTCTATGAAAGTTCGCTCCGTCGTCATGCACGCCCGTGCCCTACCCGCCCGTCTGCCTCATTTGCAACGCAAACATGCGGTGCTGCTGGTGGCTGGCGTGTTGTTGTTGCACCTTTGGCTCTTGGCGGGCGCGCCCTTGTGGCTCGCACCCGAGTCGGGCAAACCCTTGCGCACACAAGCGTTGGTCACACGCCAAATTGAAGTCGCGGCGCCGCGTGCGCCCCAAGTGCCCAAGCCCGTGCCACCCACGCCTTCCAAACGAGCCCCCGCCCCCACAGAGGAAGCGCCAGCCGAAGCCAGCGCAGCCACCCCGCCGTTGAAGTTTGACGACCTTGGCCAAGACCTCAGTGCCCCGGTGGGCCTGCCAGCGCGCAGTGCCACAGGTGTGGACCTGCCGCCCTACAAACGCGCAGGCAGCGAAGGTTTGACAGACGTCACCGCCTTCAAAGCACCCGACTCGGCTTTGCTCAAATACCAAGTGCAAGGCCAAGCCAAAGGCTTCAGCTACTGGGCCTCTGCCGAGTTGCAGTGGCTGCAAGACGGCAAAGACTATGAAGCCCGTTTAGAGGTGAGTGCCTTTTTGTTGGGCTCACGCGTACAAATCAGCAAAGGCACGTTGGGCGCGGAAGGCCTCATGCCTACCCGCTTTGGCGACAAAACCCGCAGCGAGCAGGCCGCGCACTTTCAGCGTGACAAAGGCCTCATCACCTTCAGCGCCAATTCACCCGATGCGCCACTGCTCAAAGGCGCGCAAGACCGCTTGAGCGTGGTGTTGCAGCTCAGCAGCCTGCTGGCGGCTGACCCCACGCGTTTTCCAGCGGGCACCATGTTGTCGTTCCAAACCGTGTCGCAGCGCGAAGCCGAGGTGTGGCAATTCTTGGTGGAAAAAGAAGAAATGTTGCAATTGCCCTTTGGCGACATCAGCGCCATCAAGCTCAACCGCAAGCCGCGCCGAGAGTTTGACCAGCAAATTGAACTCTGGTTCGCCCCCACGCTGGGTTATTTGCCCGTGCGTTTGCGCATCACCAACGCCAATGGCGACTTTGTGGACCAACTTTTAAGCAAAGCCGAAAAGCCCAGCCCTTGAATTTGAGCTTTTGAATCCGATATGCTTAGATGCAATTCGTTTTCCGCCGAAAGATTCCTATGGACATGCTCTACAACTCCGACACGTATTCGGTCATGCACCTGCAGGTGGATGACGCGTTGGTGCCTGTGCGCCCCGACGTGCCTGCCTTGGCCCGCCATGGCTTTGAGATCGTGGACAAGCGCTCAGGCAAAGAGATTTACCTAGAAGGCTCATGGGCCGAGCAGTTCCAAGCCCATTTGCGCGCTTGGCAAGAAAACGCCCCCACCCAAGAAGAGGTGGAAGACACCTTGGCTGGCTACGCCGAACTGGCCCAGAACCCGGTCGTGGTGCACTGAGCCTGCGCAGGCAAGACACCTAGGGCGCTTCGGCGCCCTTTTTCATGCCCAGTCCTACCTACAATTGCGCACATGACTGCATACATCCTTAATTTGTCTTGCCCCGACCGTCAGGGCATCGTGCACGCCGTATCTGGCTTTTTGCTGGAGCGCAAAGGCAACATCGAAGAAGCCGCCCAGTACAACGACCACGACACCGGCCTGTTCTTCATGCGCGTGCAGTTCGCCTGCGATGCCGTGGGCCAAGACGAGTTACGTTCGCAGCTCGCCACCTTTGCTGACACCTTTGGCATGAAGTGGACCCTGCATGACACCACCCAACCCATGCGCACGGTGTTGATGGTCAGCAAAGAGGGTCATTGCTTGAACGACTTGTTGTTCCGCGTCAAAAGCGGCCTGCTGCCTTTGGACATTCGGGCCATCATCAGCAACCACCGCGAGTTTTACCAACTGGCGGCCAGCTACAACGTGCCGTTCCACCACATCCCCGTCACGGCAGCGACCAAGGCGCAAGCCGAAGCCAAAGCGTATGAAGTGATTGAGGCCGAAGGCGCTGAGCTGGTGGTGCTGGCCCGCTACATGCAAATCTTGAGCGACGACTTGTGCAAGAAATTGTCAGGCCGCGCCATCAACATTCACCACAGCTTCTTGCCCAGCTTCAAGGGTGCCAAGCCTTATTACCAAGCGCACGACCGTGGCGTGAAACTGATTGGCGCCACCGCCCACTACGTGACCGCCGACTTGGACGAAGGCCCCATCATTGAGCAAGACGTGGCCCGCGTGGACCACAGCAAAACCGTGGAAGACTTCACCGCCCAAGGCCGTGACACCGAAAGCCAAGTGTTGGCCCGCGCTGTCAAGTGGCACAGCGAACACCGCGTGCTGCTGAACGGCCACAAGACCGTCATCTTCAAATAAAGCGACATGACCAGCCGCATCCCGCCCATCCAGTGCTTGCTCACGTTTGAGGCGTTGGCGCGGTTGCGCTCGGTCACCCAAGCCGCTGAAGAGCAATGCGTGACCCCCAGCGCGGTGAGCCACCGTGTGAAGCAGCTGGAACAGTTGTTGGGCGTCAAACTCTTTGGCCGCGCCGACTTTTCGCTCACCACCGAGGGCAGCGAATATCTGGCCCATGTGCGCGAAGGCTTGTCTATTCTTGAGCGCTTTCCTGGCAAAGACGGCAGCGCCACACCCGGCAAACGCAAACTGCGCTTGGCCGTGACACCCACTTTTGCACGCTCCATCTTGATGCCGCGCCTGCGCCAGTTTGCCGACGCGTACCCCGAGATTGACATCATCTTGCAGGTCAGCATTCCGCTGCTGGACGTGGTGGCCGAAGACGCCGACCTGACCATCCGTTTTGGCACTGGCCGCTACGCCGATGTCGAGCATGTGTGCATCATGAAAGACGACGTGACGCCCATGGCCTCACCCGCCTACATCCGCGAACACGGCCCGTTTGAGACACCCGAAGACTTGGCCGACGCCACCTTGTTGCGCAGCCCCTTGGAGCCTTGGCGCACGTGGTTTGCCGCGCACGACCAAGACTGGCCAGAGCCCATTGACGGCAGCAGCTTCAACGACATTGGCTTGATGTGCGACGCCTCCGCGCAGGGCTTGGGCGTGGGCCTGGTGCGCTTAAAGTTAGGCGCACCGTGGCTAGAAAACGGCACGCTGGTGCGCATCTTCCCGCGTCAAGTGCCTAGCCCGCATGGGCACTACTTGTGTTGGCGCACGGGGGCCATGGACCGCTGGGAATGTGCGGCGTTTGCTGACTGGTTGAAGAAGGCTGTTCCTTAATTTCGTTGCGTTGTTTTCTCTCGCTGTGAATGTGAGGAGCCGGTACCGCCACACGGCTTACATCGCTGCTCACTTGACGCGAACGAAGTAAGCCAACAAAACCTTTTCAAAACAAGCTGTAACTTTCTTCACACGCCAACCCCAAGTTTTGCCGTAAAGTCCCTGACATGAACGCTCCACTGTCAAACGACCAGCAAACCACCCTTGCCCGGGCCGAGCGCCAAGCTCAAGTGGTGCAAGCCCTGCTGCAAGTGCTGCCACAGCACGCCCTGCTCTACACCACCGAGGACACCGTGCCTTACGAGTGCGACGGCCTCACCGCCTACCGCGCCCGCCCCATGTGCGTGGCCTTGCCCGAGACGGTGGACCAAGTGCAAGCTGTGCTCAAGGCCTGTTATGCACTAGACGTGCCCGTGGTCGCACGCGGTGCTGGCACTGGCCTCTCGGGTGGCGCGATGCCGCACACGATGGGTGTGACGCTGTCGCTGGCCAAGTTCAACCAAATCCTCAACATCGACCCCGTCGCCCGAACTGCCGTGGTGCAGTGCGGGGTGCGCAACCTCGCCATCAGCGAAGCGGTGTCGCAATACGGGCTGTATTACGCGCCCGACCCATCGAGTCAAATTGCCTGCACCATCGGCGGCAACGTGGCCGAGAACTCGGGTGGCGTGCATTGTTTGAAATACGGCCTCACCGTGCACAACGTGCTCAAGGTCAAAGGCTTCACCATTGAAGGTGAGCCGATTGAGTTTGGCAGCGATGCACTCGACACACCGGGTCTCGACCTGTTGCCCGTGGTCGTGGGCAGCGAAGGCATGTTGGCGGTGACCACGGAGGTGACCGTCAAGCTCGTGCCCAAGCCACAACTGGCTCGCTGCATCATGGCCAGCTTTGACGATGTGCGCAAAGCGGGCGACGCGGTGGCTGCAGTGATTGCCGCAGGCATCATCCCCGCCGGCTTAGAGATGATGGACGGCCCCATGACTGCCGCCGTGGAAGACTTTGTGCACGCCGACTACGACCTGAGTGCCGCCGCGATTTTGCTGTGCGAGAGCGACGGCACACCCGAAGAGGTGGAAGAAGAAATTGGCCGCATGAGCGAGGTGTTGCGCGGCTGCGGTGCGACGGCCATCACCGTGAGTCGCGACGAAGCGCAACGCATGAAGTTTTGGAGCGGTCGCAAAAACGCGTTCCCCGCCTCGGGCCGCATCAGCCCCGATTACATGTGCATGGACAGCACCATCCCGCGCAAGCGTTTGGCCGACATCCTGCAAGCCATTCAAGAGATGGAAAAGAAATACCAGCTGCGCTGCCTGAACGTGTTTCATGCAGGTGATGGCAACTTGCACCCGCTGATTCTGTTTGATGCCAACGACCCAGACCAAATGCACCGCTGCGAACAGTTTGGCGCCGATATTTTGGAAACCAGCGTGGCCATGGGCGGCACGGTGACGGGCGAGCACGGCGTGGGCATCGAGAAGGTGAACAGCATGTGCGTGCAGTTCAGCGCCGAAGAAAACGAACAGATGTTTGGCGTCAAGCGCGCCTTTGACAGCAAAGGTTTACTGAACCCCGGCAAGGTCATCCCCACCCTGCACCGCTGTGCCGAATACGGCAAGATGTTGGTGCGCGCGGGGCAGATCAAGCATCCGGATTTGCCGCGGTTTTAATTTGTTGCGCTTTTAAGCGGCGTAACTTCGCCCACCAAAAATCGCCGTCCCCACCCGCACCATCGTGCTGCCCGCGTGGACGGCGGCCTCTAAGTCGCCCGTCATGCCCATCGACAGGGTGTCGAACTGGGGCAGGCTCAGCGCAGCTTTCACCTCGTCAAACAAGGCGCGTGCTTTGGCGTGTACGGCCACTTGGCGCTCAAAGCCCTCCACAGGGTCAGGAATGGTCATGAGGCCGCGCAATACCAAGCGCGGCAGCTTAGCTACTTCTTGAGCCAGCGCCAGCACATCGACGGGGTCAATCCCCGATTTGGTTTCGCCACCATCAATGTTGACCTGCAAACACACGTTCAACGGCGCCAAGTGCGCAGGGCGTTGGTCACTCAAACGCTGCGCGATTTTGAGGCGGTCCACGGTGTGCGCCCAATCGAAGTGCTTGGCCACCAGTTTGGTCTTGTTGCTTTGGATGGGACCAATGCAGTGCCACACCAACGTGGGTGCGACACCTTGCAAAGCGGTGATTTTGTCTACCCCTTCTTGGATGTAGTTCTCTCCAAAATTGCGCTGACCACAGGCCGCCACTTGGCGCACATCGTCGGCGCTGAACGTTTTAGAAACTGCCAATAGTTGCACCGCATCCGCAGGGCGGCCACTCGCGGCACAAGCCGCTGCAATGCGGGTTTGCACAGCTTGGAGTTTGTCGTGTAGCACGTGGTCTGGCGTAGTCATCTTGGGTACAACTTTAACAAGGAGAACGGCATGCCCCACACAGCGCTGACTTTGAATGAACTCCTCACCCAAGCGGTGGCGCAACACGCGTCTGATTTACACCTGTCGGCAGGGTTGGCGCCCCAGGTGCGCGCGCAAGGCGTGTTGACGCCGCTGCAAGGCCCCACCACGTCTCACCCGCTCGCGCATGAAGCGCTACAAAGAATGTTGACTGACTTGATGGACGAAGCGCAACACACGCAATTCATGCAAGGCCATGAAGTTGACTTCGCATTTGCCGTGCCCGAGCTGGGGCGTTTTCGGGCGAATGCCTTCATGCAACAACACGGCTGCGGCACGGTGATGCGCCACATTCCCAGCGGCACGCCCACGCTGGCGGCGTTGCACGCACCGCGTGTGCTGCCGGACTTGCTCAAGCAAGTTGGTTTGCTGTTGGTGACAGGGCCAACGGGCTCTGGCAAATCCACCACCTTGGCCGCGATGGTGCAACACCTGAACACCAGCACGCAGCAACACCTCGTGACGCTGGAAGACCCGATTGAGTTTGTGCACACCAGCGATCAATGCCTGATTACCCAGCGCGAAATTGGCACGCATAGCCACAGCTTTGCGCACGCGTTACGCGCCGCCTTGCGCGAAGACCCCGACGTGATTTTGGTGGGTGAGCTGCGCGACCTAGAAACCATTCGCCTCGCCCTCACAGCCGCCGAAACCGGGCACTTGGTGCTGGCCAGCCTGCACACGCGCAGCGCGGCGGCCACGGTCGAGCGCATGGTGGATGTGTTTGACGCACACGAAAAAGCCTTGGTACGCACCCAACTCAGCGATGCGTTGGTGGGCGTGGTGTCGCAAACACTCTGCCCCACACCAACGAAAGATGGCCGCGTGGCGGTGTTTGAAACGCTGGTGGCCACCCCCGCCATTCGTCACCTGATTCGCGAGGGCAAAACCGCACAGATGCAAAGCACCCAGCAAACAGGTGCCGCGTACGGCATGCAAAGCATGGCCCAAGCGCTTCAAGACGCCCGCCACCAAGGACTGATCTCCTAAGCACATCCAAGGTTGCCCGCGTGACACCAAGGACTGCGCTGAACCCCTATGATTCAGCGCAGTTCAACCCTCTACTGAAATAACCATGTCCAGCATCAACGCCAAAACCTACGAACCCACCGCCTCTGCCCACGTTGCCTTCATCGGCATGGGTGTGATGGGCTACCCCATGGCCGGCCACTTGGCCACGGCAGGTCACGCGGTGACGGTGTACAACCGCTCACCCGCCAAGGCTGAAGCTTGGGTGAAAGAGTTTGCAGCCAGCAAAGCCCCGAAGAGCGCACTCACCCCACGCGAAGCCGCCAAAGGCGCCAGCATTGTGTTTTGCTGTGTGGGCAATGACAACGACTTACGCTCGGTGGTGTTTGGCGCCGACGGCATACTGGCAGGCATGGAGCCGGGCACCGTTTTGGTGGACCACACCACCGCCTCTGCCGATGTGGCCCGCGAGATTTACACCGCAGCCAAGAACCTCGGCATTCACTTCATCGACGCGCCGGTGTCGGGTGGTCAAGGCGGTGCGCAAAACGGCTTGCTGACGGTCATGTGCGGCGGCGATGCGCCCGTGTTTGAGCGCGTCAAGCCTGTGGCCATGGCCTTCTCTCGTGCGTTCACCTTGATAGGTGAACCCGGTGCAGGCCAACTGACCAAGATGGTTAACCAAATCTGTATCGCGGGCTTGGTACAAGGCCTGAGCGAAGCCATTGCCTTTGGCCAAAAAGCGGGCCTCGACATGAACCTCGTGCTCGACGTGATTGGCAAAGGTGCGGCGCAGAGCTGGCAACTGGACAACCGCGGCAAGACCATGGTGGCCGACAAGTTTGATTTCGGCTTTGCGGTGGATTGGATGCGCAAAGATTTGGGCCTGGTGTTTGACGAAGCCAAGCGCAACGGCGCAGTGTTGCCTGTGACGCAAATGGTCGACCAGTTCTACGGCGACGTGCAAAAAATGGGTGGCAACCGCTGGGACACGTCTAGCTTGATCAAGCGTTTGCGCTAAGCCTGATCGCCCACAAAAAAGTCCCGCATGCGGGGCTTTTTAATTGGTCATGCGCGATTATTTGATTGGCGTCACAACGGGTTGCTGCGAAGCATTGGATTTCGGCGCATTCAGGTCCACTGACTGTGAATCGCTGCGCTTGGGCTGCATGGCACGCAGCTCGTCTTCGGTGATGTACTCAAACACACGCACCACACGCTTGACGCCACTCACGCCACGCACCACATCGGTCGCGCGTTTGGCTTCGCGTTGGGTCACGCGGCCCATCAGGTAAACCGTGCCGCGCTCGCCTACCACTTTGAACACGTTGGCAAACACGTCTTCGCTGTCGACCATGGCAGCTTTGACCTTGGCCACCAACAGCACGTCGTTGGAACGATCACCCATGCTGGAAGCTGGGCCAATGACCAGCTCGTTCACCACAGAGCGGACGTTTTGTACGCGGCCAATCAACTGCTCGGTTTGCGAACGCACGGTGTCGTTGGACACTTCACCCGTGATCAACACTTGGCGGTTGTAGCTGGTGATGTTGATGTGCTCTTTGCTACCGAAATTTTCGCGGATGGCTGTCGCGCTGCGTTGTTCAATGCCTTCGTCTTCCACCTGGATACCTGCGGTGCGACGGTCGCTCGCCACCATAGCGCCACCAATCACACCACCGAACATCAGAGGTGCACACGCAGACAACTGCAAAGCGGCCAACAGAGCCAATGCGGCTTTTACAAATTTAGATGTCATTCTTTACTTTCTGAGTCGCCAAGCAGTTGCGCGTCCACACCATCGCAAATGCAATGGATGGCCAGCAAGTGCACTTCTTGAATACGCGCAGTGCGGTCGTGTGGCACACAAATATGCACATCGGTTTCGCGCAAAGCTTGGCCCATCTTGCCGCCGCCTTTGCCGGTGAGGGCGACGACCGTCATGTCGCGCTCATGCGCGGCTTGAATGGCCGCCAACACATTGGGCGAGCTGCCACTGGTGGTGATCGCCAGCAACACGTCACCCGACTGACCAAGGGCACGCACTTGCTTAGAAAAAATTTGTTCGTAGCTGTAGTCGTTGGCGATGGCTGTGATGATGGAGCTGTCCGTGGTGAGGGCGATGGCTCCCAGCTCTGGACGTTCACGCTCAAAGCGGCCCACAAACTCAGCGGCAAAGTGTTGCGCGTCGGCGGCAGAACCACCGTTGCCGCACGCCAGCACTTTGCCACCACTGGTGACACTGGCCAGCACGGCAGACACGGCTGCAGCGATGGGTTTAGACAAGACTTGTGCCGCCTGATATTTCAGGTCGGCAGAGTCGATGAAGTGTTGTTCAATTCGTTGCTCAAGCATGGTGCAATGATACCTTTAAGCATTAAAAGCGGCTTTAAACCAGTGCAAATCCTCGCCCTCAACCGCCACGATGTCAAACCTACATGGTGGTATTTGGCGCAATTTCAATAAGAAATGACGGGCGGCAAACACAATTCGCCGTTGCTTGGTCGGCGTGATGCTGGCTAAGGCTCCGCCGTGGTCTTGCCTGCCGCGCTGGCGCACCTCGACAAAAACCAGCGTGCCATCGGCGTCGCGGACGATCAAATCTATTTCGCCGCCGCCTCGCCCAGGCGTCCGATAATTGCGTTGCACCAGTTGCAGACCCTGCGCCTGTAAATGTTGCAACGCGCGGTCTTCGGCCGCATCTCCTTTTTGCTTGGTGGTTGATTGCAGTTGCACACGCGCTAGTTTTTGCGCTGGCCTTTGACCATCGGGTTTGTTCACAGCATCTCCTTGATGAACGCTAACTTTGATTCCGCCTTGTCTGCCGCGCACGCCGCCGCCGCAAACCAAAACCACCCGGCAGGCACGCTGTATGTGGTGGCCACGCCCATTGGCAATTTGGCCGACATCAGCTTGCGTGCCTTGCATGTGCTGAGTCTTTGCGACACGCTGGCCTGTGAGGACACGCGCCACTCACAAACTTTGCTGCGCGCCTACGGCATCGATAAATCCGCGTCCCATTGGCTGGCCGTCCATCAGCACAACGAAGCCGAAGCCGCCGAGGAAGTGATTCGCCGTCTGCAAGCCGGGCAGCGCGTGGCCTATGTGAGCGACGCCGGCACCCCTGCCGTGAGTGACCCCGGCGCACGCTTGGCGTGGCAGGTGCAAAGCGCAGGTTTGCGTGTGATGCCTTTGCCAGGCGCCAGCAGCGTGACGGCCCTGTTGAGTGCCTGCGGCACGCCCGCACATGACTCGTCTGGTTTTGTGTTCGTCGGTTTTTTGCCCTCCAAAGCCACCGAACGCGGCCACGCGGTCGAGGTGCTGGCCCAAGAGCCACGCACCCAGGTGCTGCTGGAAGCGCCGCATCGCATCGAGGCGCTGGCCACCGCCTTGGGCGTGCTGGGCGAGCGCCCCGTGACGGTGGGCCGCGAGTTGACCAAACAGTTTGAAGAAATTGCCACGGTGGCGGCGCAAGATTTGGCAGCTTGGCTACAGGGCAATGCACAGCGCACACGCGGTGAATTTGCCCTGGTGGTCCACGCGCAAGCACAAGAGCGCGCGGCGGGCACGGACAACGACCGCTTGCTCAAAATTTTGATGCAAGAGCTGCCTCTGAAAACAGCGGTCAAAGTCGCAGCTGAAATCAGCGGCGAAGCGAAGAACGCGCTGTATGACCGCGCGTTGGAATTGAAAGCCAACACGTAAACCGTCAGCGATGCTCCAAACAAAAAGGCTTTGCATTGCTGCAAAGCCTTTTTTGTTGGACTTCCGTTTGGCTTAGAAGCCCAAGGTGTGCGGCAGCCAGGTGGAGAGCTCAGGCACAAAAGTCAGCAACACCAACACCACAAAATGCGCCAGCAAGAAGGGCGGCAATTCGCGCGTCAGATCGGCCATCGACACGCGTGTCGCCACCGCGGTGACAAACAGCAAGCCACCCACTGGCGGCGTGATCATGCCCAAGGTCAAGTTGACGATGACCACCATCGCAAAGTGCGTGGGGTCAATGCCCAAAGCCAAAGCCACGGGGGCCAAGATGGGCACCAAAATCATCACGCCTGGCAAGGGCTCCATGAAGATGCCAAACACCAGCAACAAAATGTTCACCACGATGAGGAAGGCCACGGGCGAGAGGTTCCATTCCACGATGGTTTGCGACACCTGCTGTGGCACGCCCTCAACGGTCAACACCCATGCAAATGCCGCCGAGGTGGCCATCACCAACAACACCGAAGCCGTCAACAACGACGAACGCGCAGCAATGCCGGGCAATGCTTTCCACTCCAAGGTGCGGTAAATCCATTTGCCGCAAATCAGCGCGTAAAACACCGCCACCACCGAAGCCTCGGTGGGCGTGAAGATGCCGAAACGAATGCCCACCAAGATCAACACAATCAACATCAACGCGGGAATGGCTTTGAAACTGGTGACCAGCATTTCACGCGCGGAGGGACGTGGCTCGGTGGAGCGGTAGTTGCGCTTGCGACAAATGCGCCAGTTCACAAAGGCCATGGCCAGCGCGATCAAGATGCCAGGGATGAAACCGGCCATGAACAAGCCGCCCACTGACACCTGTTCGTCCTGCATGGCATAAATGATCATGCTGATGGACGGCGGAATGATGGGGCCCACAATGGCTGTGCTCGACGTCAGCGCCGCCGCATAGGCACGTGAGTAGCCTGCTTTCTCCATCATCTTCACCATCATGGAGCCGGGGCCTGCGGCATCTGCCAAAGCCGAGCCGGAGATGCCGGAAAACAAGGTGAGTGACAGCACGTTGGCATAGCCCAAACCGCCGCGCAAATGCCCCACGAATTGCGACGCAAAGCGCAGCAGCACCAAGGTGAGTGCGCCGCCCGACATGAGCTCAGCGGCCAGAATAAAAAACGGCACAGCCATCAGCGGGAAGCTGTCAATGCCTGTGAACATTTCTTTGAACACCACCAACTGCGGATAGCGCCCGCCCACAAAGACGGCGAGCGACGCGGAAATAGCGAGTGCAAATGCCACGGGGAAGCCGAGGGTCATCAGCACAACGGCTGCGATGAAAAGTGTGAGGGTCATAGTGAGGCTGCGGATTCAGCATCCATCTCGTCTGAAGTGATGTAGTTGCCGTGGCCGATGTAACCGCGCACGATGAAAAGCAAATGCACAAAGAGCAACAAAAAGCCAACAGGCATGGCGGCATAAATCCAAGCAATCGGAATGTCAGTTGCCGCCGTAGTTTGAAAGCGCGTCGCCCAGACGTAGAGAATGGAGAAGTACATCATCACCAAAAAGAAAGCACCCAGACCCAGCGCCACGATCGCGCGCACCACGCGTGCGCCCTGCTCACCCACTGCGTGATGAAAGTTGTCAATGGCCACATGGCCACCAAAACGCAACACCAAACCAGCCCCTAAAAAGGTGACCCAAATCATCATGTGGCGCGCCACTTCTTCGGCCCACACAATCGAATCACCCGTGGTGTAACGCAACACCACATTGGCAAACACGATGCAGGACATGACCAGCAACAACAGAATCAACACCCACCGGTTGGTGGCCACCAACACGCGCTCAAATCGGTTCAACATGTGCGTTCAACAGCAAGTGCTGTTTTAAAAGAGAAAAGAAGAACGCCCGGACTTGTCCGGGCGCAGTACGCAAGCGAAGCTTGAATTACTTGGTTTGTGTGATTTTGTCGATGGTGGACTGACCAAACTTGGCCGCGTATTGCTTGTAAGCAGGTGCCACACCCGCTTGGAAAGACGCCACATCCACTTTGGTGACCACTTGCACGCCGTGTGATTGGATTTCGGTCACAGCCTTCTTCTCCACATCGTCCACGAACTTGCGTGACGCCAAAGCACCGGCTTTGGCGCCTTCGATGAAGGCCACTTTTTCAGCATCGGTCAAAGAACCAAAGAAAGCAGGCGACACGATCAAAGCCATCGGCGCGTAGACGTGGGCCGTCAACGACAAATGTTTTTGCACTTGCCACAATTTGGCGGACACGAACACCGACACCGGGTTTTCTTGGCCATCAATGGTGCCTTGCTGCAAAGCACCAATCACTTCAGGCCAAGCCATGGGCGTGGGTGACGCACCAAGCGTGCGGAATGCGGCAATGTGCACAGGGTTCTCTGTGACGCGAATCTTCATGCCTTTGATGTCTTCGGCTTTGGTCACCGGGCGCTTGTTGTTGCTCAAGTGGCGAAAGCCTTGCTCACCCCAAGCCAAGGCGATGAGGCCGCGCTTTTTGAACTTGGTCAACAAGTCTTGGCCAAACTCGCCATCCAGCACTTTGCGGGCATGGGCGGTGTCACGGAACAAGAAGGGAATGTCAACCACGCCCACTTCAGGCACAAAGTTGCTCAACGCGCCTGTGGACACAATCACAGCTTCAACGGTGCCCAATTGCAGACCTTCGATCAACTCGCGCTCACCGCCCAAGGCGCTGGCTGGGAACTGCTTGAATTTGTAAGCGCCTTTTGTGGATTTTTCAACCGAGTCAGCCCAAGTTTGAGCGGCGGCACCATAGTGCGAGTTGACAGCCAAGGCGTAGCCCACTTTGACTTCTTTGGCGGTTTGAGCAACGGCAAAGCCCGAAGTGGTGGCCAAAGCGACCAAAGTCATCAAAGCGGTGCGGCGAAGAGTCGTCATTTGTAAGTTTTCCAAAAGAGTGCGAATTAAAGTTTGGTGCGGCTGGCGGGGATCGAACCCACGACCCTTGGCTTCGGAGGCCAATACTCTATCCACTGAGCTACAGCCGCGCTTTTGTGACTTGGCATTGTAGGGGCCCCGCTATAATTTCCATCAGTTCTAGAGCCCCTTCTTACAGGATTTAAAAATGAGCAACCAACACCACGAAGAAGACCACACAGGTCCTATCAAAACCCCCAAGCAACTCCTGATGGCTGTGTTGTATTCATTTGTATTGCCTGTGTTCGTCATCATTGGCCTGGTGGCATACGTCACATCTGCCAACAAACCCCAGGCCGGATCTTCGAACGAACCCGAAGCCGTGGCTGCACGTATTCAAAAAGTCGGCTCTGTTGAAATCAAAGATGCCAACCGCGCCGCTCGCAGCGGCGAAGACGTGTTCAAGGGCCAGTGCTCCGCTTGCCACGCCACAGGCGCTGCTGGCTCACCTAAGTTTGGCGATGCAGGCGCTTGGGGCGCTCGTATCGGCAAAGGCTACGACGCATTGTTGACGTCGGCCCTCAAAGGCAAAGGCGCCATGGGTCCACAAAGTGGTGGCGACTTTGAAGACTTTGAAATCGGTCGCGCCGTGGTTTATATGGCCAACGCAGCTGGTGCAAAGTTCACCGAACCCAAGAAGCCTGAAAGCAAATAAGCATTCGCTTCTCTCAAAAACCGGCTCATGAGCCGGTTTTTTTTATGTCACTTTAGACCGTTCGCCTGTTGCGGGCTGCGCACGTAGCCAAATCGCTTGGGCAGTTCGCTAGCTGGCACTTCTTGTGGCACCCACAGGCCGGATTCGATCAAATCAGCGGCTTGAAGCACGTCTTGGGTGTGGACCAAGCCAAACCCTTGCTCGGTGTCAAGGTAGAGACGACCATGCTCGTCCACGATGCAGCGCTGCATTCGTGCAATGGAACCTGTATGCGATTGAATGCTGCCATCGGGCTGCAAGCGCCAAACCCATGGCGTGGCCTCTAGTTCGACGTAGACGCGTTGCGGGCCATTTTGAAAAAACCAATGGCCTTGCTTATCGGATTCGTAGTTGCGTCCAATGAACGCGATCAGTTTTTCATGCGCAAGGCGAGAGCCTTTGCTTTGGGTAAATGAACCTAGTGCTTGCGCTTGATCGTCGCGCATGTACCAATCGCCGCGTGCGTCTAGCCCCAACCAGCCGTAGCAGTCGGGCACATTGGGCCATTTAGCCATGGCTTGGTGAACGAGGTCATCCATGTTGTGTCATCCATTCTGAGACGGCCCAGGGCATTTCTTTCAAGTCACCAGGAAAGCGGCCGGAGGCAAAGCCCACATGCCCGCCCGTGTTGGGTTGCCAAAGCGTGACATGATCGCTCACTTGGTCTTGAGTCGGCAAGCTACTGGCAGGGATGAATGGGTCGTTGCGTGCATTCAGCACCAATGCAGGCACTTGCACACGCGACAGGCCAGGCTTGGCGCTGGCGCGATCCCAATAATCATCGGTGCCACGAAAGCCGTGTAGCGGCGCTGTGAACACATTGTCAAACGCATAAAGGGTGTTAGCTGCCATCAGTTCGAGCGGGTCGAACAAGCCAGGAAATTGCTGTAACTTTTGCATGGCGCGTGGCTTCATCGTGGCCAAAAACATACGGGCATAAATCGCTTTGTTTAAACCAGTGTCAATGGCGTGACCGCTGGCCGTTAAATCAACCGGCGAACACACAGAAACAACGCCGTTGACGACTTGGGCTGCGGCATGGCCCATCTCTCCCGCCCAACGCATGAGCGCATTACCGCCCAGTGAGATGCCTACGGCATAGATTGGACCACTGTGCTGCTGCCTCAAACGACTGAGCATCCATGCAATTTCCTCAAAATCACCCGAGTGGTAAGCACGCGGAGCCCAGTTGATTTCGCCACTGCAGCCGCGAAAGTGTGGCACGGCCATACGCCAGCCGCGTGCGCGCGTTTCTTCAGCAAACGCTTCGGCGTAATGGCTACTGGATGACCCTTCTAGGCCATGAAACAGCACGAACAGTGGTGCATCTTCTGTAAGTGGGCTCTCCTCAACGCGCCAATCGACATCGACAAAATCACTGTCGGGCGTGTCCCATCGTTCACGTGACCATTGCGGCTTGTGGCCCGAATAGCGACGCGCGAGTTTGGCGGCGTAAATCGTTTGAAGATTTCCGCCTGGCAACCACCAAGGCGCGCGGTAGTCCCAAATCAATGCAAGACCTGTGGTGCTTCGTGCGCTTCGGCGTGTGTGGGCGCTGTGCCTGGGCTGGCGTGGTGTGCCACCATGCGCCACCCTTGTGCCGTGCGCTGATAAACATTGGTGGCGACCACCACCGCCTCTTGCGTGCCATCGGTGGTGAGCAAAGCAATGCGTTCAATGACATTGTGCATGGCGCTGGTGAGCGATTCGACTTTGCACACATGCTCTGGGCGCGCGGCAATCGTGCCATTCGCAAACATGGCTTCAAAAGCAGCACGGATGCTGGCACTGCCAATCAAACGAGGGCCACCTGGATGGACGCAAACAATGTCATCTTCATCCGCCCAACAGCGCATGAGTTTTTCGATGTCGCCTGTTTGCAAGGCTTCGTAAAACTGGCTCTCAATGGCGTCGGCTGTGCCACCGACGGTGGCTGCATGAAGTTTGGCTTTAGGCATGGGGCAAATTGTCCACTTATTTTTGCGCAATAAAAAAGCCCCGACCGCGAGGCAGGGGCTTTTGAACGCTGACGCGCACAGCAATTACTTGTGAGCGCGGTAGCGGCGCAAGGCCGACAATTCAGCAGCCAAAATGGTCAGCTCTGAGCGAGCACGAGCCAGATCAACGTCTGATTTTGCGTTCTTCACGGCTTCTTCAGCTGCGAGTTTGGCTGCGTTTGCTTTTTCTTCGTCCATGTCTTTGCCGCGCACAGCGGTGTCAGACATGACGGTGACGCAGTCGGGTTGCACTTCAAGAATGCCTCCTGCTACGAAAACAAACTCTTCACCACCATCAGCCGTGTGAATGCGCACCGAACCGGGACGGATGCGTGAAATCAGCGGCGTGTGGCGCGGATAAATACCGAGCTCGCCCGCCTCGCCTGGCAAAGCCACAAAAGTGGCTTCGCCGGAGAAGATCAACTCTTCTGCGCTGACGACATCTACGTGGATGGTACTCATAGGATCTCTCAGATCTTTTTAGCTTTTTCGAACGCTTCGTCGATGGTACCGACCATGTAGAAGGCTTGTTCGGGCAAGTGGTCACACTCACCGTTCACAATCATCTTGAAACCACGGATGGTTTCAGCCAAGGTCACGTATTTACCGGGCGAGCCAGTGAACACTTCAGCAACGTGGAAAGGCTGTGACAGGAAACGTTGGATCTTACGAGCGCGGGCCACGGCCAGCTTGTCTTCAGGTGCCAATTCGTCCATGCCCAAAATCGCGATGATGTCACGCAATTCTTTGTAGCGTTGCAAAGTACCTTGCACAGCGCGAGCTGTGGCGTAGTGCTCTTCACCCACAACCAAGGGATCCAACTGACGGCTGGTGGAGTCCAAAGGATCCACAGCGGGGTAGATACCCAAAGAAGCGATGTCACGGCTCAACACAACGGTGGAGTCCAAGTGAGCAAAGGTGGTCGCTGGAGATGGGTCGGTCAAGTCATCGGCAGGCACGTAAACGGCTTGGATGGAAGTGATAGAACCCACTTTGGTCGATGTAATACGCTCTTGCAAACGGCCCATTTCTTCGGCCAATGTAGGTTGGTAACCCACAGCAGAAGGCATACGACCCAACAAAGCGGACACTTCGGTACCGGCCAAGGTGTAGCGATAGATGTTGTCCACGAAGAACAACACGTCTTTGCCTTCGTCACGGAATGATTCAGCGATGGTCAAACCAGTCAACGCCACGCGCAAACGGTTGCCAGGAGGCTCGTTCATCTGACCGTAAACCATGGCCACTTTAGACTCGTTCAAGTCTTTCAAGTTCACCACGCCTGAGTCGGCCATCTCGTGATAGAAGTCGTTACCTTCACGGGTACGCTCACCCACACCAGCGAACACGGACAAGCCGCTGTGCGCTTTAGCGATGTTGTTGATGAGTTCCATCATGTTCACGGTTTTGCCCACACCGGCGCCACCGAACAAGCCAACCTTACCGCCTTTGGCGAAAGGACAAACCAAGTCGATCACCTTGATGCCGGTCTCGAGCAATTCTTGCGAAGGGCTGAGTTCGTCATAGGCGGGGGCCTTGCGGTGAATCGTGGCAGTTTGAGTTTGGTCAACTGGGCCACGTTCGTCGATGGGGTTACCCAACACGTCCATGATGCGACCGAGTGTGGCTTTACCCACTGGCACGGTGATACCGGCGCCAGTGTTAGTCACCATCAAACCACGACGCAAACCGTCAGAAGTTCCCAACGCGATGGTACGGACGATGCCGTCACCGAGCTGTTGCTGAACTTCCAGAGTCAGTGCAGTGCCTTCGAGCTTGAGCGCGTCGTAGACCTTGGGCATCTGGTCGCGTGGGAACTCGACGTCCACCACAGCGCCAATACATTGAACAATCTTGCCTTGGGCATGAGCCATTTTTTGCTCCAAAAATTAAAATCAGACAGCAGCCGCACCGGCAACGATTTCCGAAAGTTCTTTCGTAATCGCCGCTTGACGCGTCTTGTTGTAAACCAGTTTGAGTTCGTTGATCACGTTCCCAGCGTTGTCGGTCGCAGACTTCATCGCAACCATACGGGCCGATTGCTCGGACGCCATACTTTCAGCCACAGCTTGATACACCATAGCTTCCACGTAGCGGAGCAACAATTCGTCGATGACAGTTTGCGCGTCCGGTTCGTAGATGTAATCCCAAGTGCTGTGCACTTCGTGCGTTTTCAGCACTTCGGCCGACAAAGGCAGAAGCTGCTCAACCACAGACTCTTGCTTCATGGTGTTGATGAAACGCGTGTAACACAGCTGGACCGAATTGATCTCGCCGTTGACATACGCATCCAACAACACCTTGACTGGGCCAATGAGCTTGTCGAGGTGAGGGGTGTCACCCAGCTGTGTCGCATGCGCCACAACTTTGACACCTGAACGACCTAAGAAGCCCAGACCTTTGTTACCGATGGCCACAGCTTGCGCTTTGTGCCCTTCGGTTTGCAAGTCACGCAGCTTGTTCGCCACCATACGCAACACGTTGGTGTTGAGACCGCCGCACAAGCCTTTGTCTGTGGTGACCACGATCAGGCCCACGTCCTTGGCGTGATTCACTTCCATGAAGGGGTGAACGTACTCAGGATTGGCCTTGCCGAGGTTAGCCGCGACATGGCGAATTTTCTCGCTGTAAGGGCGAGCCGCACGCATGCGGTCTTGCGCCTTACGCATCTTAGACGCGGCGACCATTTCCATGGCTTTGGTGATCTTCTTGGTGTTTTCCACCGATTTGATCTTGCCGCGAATTTCCTTACCTGCTGCCATTTGAGGCTCCTTGTGTCAGGTAGGAATTAAGCAAAGGTTTTCTTGAACGCAGTCAATGCTGCGGTCAGTTCGGCCTCGGCATCTTTGTCCATGGCTTTGTCGGCTTCGAGTTTGGCCAACAAGGCAGCGTGCTTAGCTTTGAGGTAAGCGTGCATTTCATATTCAAAGTGCAGAACTTGTTTGACTTCGATGTCGTCCATGAAGCCTTTGTTCACCGCAAACAGGGTTGAACCCATGATGCTGATGGACTGTGGGCTGTACTGAGCTTGTTTGAGCAATTCAGTCACGCGAGCACCGCGGTCAAGCTGTTTACGTGTGGCTTCGTCGAGGTCAGAAGCGAACTGAGCAAACGCTGCCAATTCACGGTACTGAGCCAAGTCGGTACGGATACCACCGGACAAGTTCTTGATCAATTTCGTTTGCGCTGCACCACCCACGCGAGACACCGAGATACCGGCGTTGATCGCAGGACGGATACCAGCGTTGAACAACGAGGTTTCCAAGAAGATCTGACCGTCAGTGATCGAAATCACGTTGGTTGGCACGAAAGCAGACACGTCACCGGCTTGGGTTTCAATGATTGGCAATGCAGTCAATGAACCCGTTTTGCCTTTGACGGCGCCTTTGGTGAAGGCTTCGACGTAGTCGGCGTTCACGCGGGCAGCGCGCTCGAGCAAACGGCTGTGGAGATAGAACACGTCGCCAGGGTAAGCTTCGCGGCCTGGTGGGCGACGCAACAGCAAAGACACTTGGCGGTAAGCCACAGCTTGCTTAGACAAATCGTCATACACGATCAAGGCGTCTTCGCCACGGTCGCGGAAGTATTCGCCCATCGTGCAGCCGGAGTAGGCGGACACGTATTGCATCGCTGCAGACTCAGAAGCAGAAGCGGCCACAACGATGGTGTACTCCATCGCGCCAGCTTGTTCCAAAGCGCGCACCACGTTTTTGATCGACGAGGCTTTTTGGCCAATCGCGACGTAAACGCAGGTCATGTTTTGACCTTTTTGGTTGATGATGGCGTCGATCGCAACAGCTGTTTTACCTGTTTGACGGTCACCAATGATCAACTCGCGCTGACCACGGCCCACGGGCACCATGGAGTCAACAGACTTCAGACCTGTTTGCATAGGCTGGCTCACGGATTCGCGAGCAATAACGCCTGGTGCAACCTTTTCGATCACGTCAGTCATCTTGGCGTTGATCGGGCCTTTGCCGTCGATAGGCTGACCCAAAGCGTTCACCACGCGGCCAATCAATTCAGGGCCGACTGGCACTTCCAAAATGCGACCTGTACATTTGACAATGTCGCCTTCAGAGATGTGCTCGTACTCACCCAAGATCACAGCACCGACCGAGTCACGCTCGAGGTTCAGGGCCAGACCGAATGTGTTGTTGGGGAACTCCAACATTTCGCCTTGCATCGCGTCTGAAAGACCGTGCACGCGAACGATACCGTCAGTCACCGACAAAACGGTGCCTTGATTACGAACGTTGGCTTCATTGCCCAAACCTTCGATACGGCTCTTAATCAGCTCAGAGATTTCTGCTGGATTGAGTTGCATGACTCTTTCCTTCTTTCTTGTTAGGGCTGACAGGCATTAAGCCGTCAGCGCAACTTTCATTTGATCTAAACGGGCTTTGACAGAAGTGTCCAACACTTCGTCACCCACCACCACGCGAATACCGCCAATCAGCTCAGGCTGCAAGGCCACAGAGACGTTGAGTTTGCGGCCAAAACGCTTTTCAAGAGTCGTCTTCACATCAGCCAAAGCTGCTGCGTCGATGTCAAAAGCGCTGTACACAACAGCGTCTGCCGTACCGCTTTGCGCGTTGACATGTGCGCGGAATTGCGTTGCCACTTCGGGCAGCGCGCTCAAGCGACCGTTGTCAATCACGGCGCGCAAAAAGTTTTGCGCAGCAGTTGGCAATTTGGATTTAGCAACACCAGAAATCAAATCAAACACTTGGCTTGATGTGACTTTGGGGCCTTCTGCAAATTGCAGTAATTGGGCGTTCCCAGCGATCGCTGCAAGCTCTTCGAGCCATGCAGCGGTACCGCTCAGGTCTGCGGCCGAAGCCTTGAACAAAGCTTCTGCGTAAGGGCGGGCAATGGTGGCGAGTTCGGCCATGTTGTCCTCTTACAGCTCAGTCTTCAGACGGCCCAGCAAGTCGGCGTGGACACCAGCGTTGACTTCCTTACGGAGAATCTGCTCGGCACCTTTGACAGCCAATGCAGCCACTTGCTCACGCAGTGCTTCACGGGCTTTCACGACTTCTTGCGCAGCTTCTGCATGAGCAGCAGCAACAATCTTGTTCGCTTCAACCGTGGCATGAGCCTTGGCTTCGTCGATCAAGTGTTGTGCACGACGCTCTGCGTCAGCCAACAAAGCAGTGGACTCATTGCGGGTTTCGGCCAGCTTGAGTTCAACTTCTTTGTGCGCATTGGACAGTTCAATCTTGGCATGTTCGGCCGCAGCCAAACCATGGGCAATTTTTTCTGAACGTTCGTCGAGGGCGCTTGCGATGGGTGGCCACACGAATTTCATCGTGAACCACACCAAGACCGCAAAAACGATCATCTGGACGAACAGGGTTGCGTTGATGCTCACGGCAACACCTTTCTTTTGGTAGTTGCTAGATTACTTCAGGACGAAGGGGTTCGCGAATGCGAACATCATGGCGATACCAACGCCGATCAAGAAAGCAGCGTCGATCAGACCAGCCAACAAGAACATTTTGGTTTGCAATTCGTTCATCAATTCAGGCTGACGTGCAGCTGCTTCGAGGTACTTGCTACCCATGATGCCGATACCGATACAAGCACCGATAGCGCCCAAACCAATGATGAGGCCAGCTGCGAGTGCTACATAACCGAGGACGTGTTCCATTTTGTTGCTCCTAAAGAATGGATGAGAGAGAAAAGTTAAGAAAAAACCGAAATCAGTGCGCGTCGTGCGCTTGACCCACATACACCAGCGTCAACATCATGAAGATGAAGGCTTGCAATGTGATGATCATGATGTGGAAGATGGCCCAAATAGAACCAGCAATGATGTGACCGATGGGCAGCAAGATGCCCGGCAATGTGGCAGCAGCAGCGCCACCCATCAAGGCGATCAGCATGAACACCAACTCGCCAGCATACATGTTGCCGAACAGTCGCATGCCATGCGACACGGTCTTGGCGGCAAACTCGATCATTTGCATGACGAAGTTGACAGGCCAAAGCAGGGGATGAGCACCGAACGGAGCACAGAACAACTCATGCACCCAGCCGCCAATGCCTTTGATCTTGATGTTGTAGAACACGCAGACCAACAAAACAGAAGTAGACAAACCCAATGTGGTGGACAAGTCAGCCGAAGGCACCACACGCATGTAAGCGTGATGCGCATCACCGCCGTTCGCACCGTAGATGATTTCCCAAATTTTGGGGAACAAATCAACTGGGAACAAGTCCATGGCGTTCATCAAGAAAATCCAGACGAACACCGTCAAAGCTAAAGGCGCCACCAATTTACGGCTCTCAGCACTGTGAATGATGCCCTTGGCTTGGCTATCCACCATCTCGACCAAGATTTCAACGGCAGCTTGGAAGCGACCTGGTGCGTGGGCAGTTGCACCACGCGCGGCACGCCACAAGAAGAAGCTAGCAACCACACCCAACAACACAGACCAGAAAATCGAGTCAAGGTTGTAAACGGAGAAGTCAATGACGCCAGCCATCGGCTTGTTTTGCAGATGCGTCAGGTGGTGAACGATGTATTCACCAGCGGTCGGACCATGTTCAACAGACATTCGTTCGCTCTTCTTTAAGTTGGATTGATCGGGTAAAACACCTTGCGAAAGCCAAGCGCCACCCAATACACCTTCATTGTCACTACCAGACCCGCCAACATGGCAGGCCAGCTCAAATCACTCACAAGACGCGGAGCCGCAAACAACATTGCGACCGTCAAGCCTATTTTGACCATCTCCCAGAGGAAAAAGCCAAACACCGCAGCACCAACATTCACGGAGGCAACCCGACTGGTCAAGCCTCGCGCAAAGAGCGCCGCAGGGGCGATCACCGCCAGAGCTCCGTAAAGCGCCGAATACACAGCCGCCATACGTCCTGACACCAACCACACAAAACCCGCCACCAAGAGCCCCAGCATGACCTGGACTCCGACCACCCGCCATACCGACAGAAGGGGCTGCCGCTTGCGCAACTCGGCCACCTCTTCGGCGGTGAGCGGCTCAAACGTGTCTTGTACGTTTTCTTGATCTTCGGGTTGTATTCTGGTCATGTTTGTTTACGCCCAGGTTACATCCACTAGCCTCTATAGAGCCAATTATTGTACGTGATAACACATACGCTTTTAGGCTGATTGCACCAAGAAGAGGATAATTTCCCACATGACAAGCTCAAGCCCCCCCCCAGAAAACCCTCGTGCTGACTCGCTGATCGAGTATCCAAGCCTTTTTCCCATCAAAGTCATGGGAACGAAGGCCGATGGTTTTGTGCATGCGGTGACCTACATTGCCGAGCAATTTGACCCCGCATTTGACGCCACCACCATTGAGTTGCGAGAAAGCAAAGGCGGCAATTATTTAGGCGTCACCATCACTGTGACCGCCACCAGCCGCGAACAACTCGACGAGCTGTACCGTACCCTCACCTCTCACCCCATGGTGAAAGTGGTTCTGTGATCAAACAACTCGGCCTTGTGCCGTACCTGCCAACCTACCAAGCGATGCAGGATTTCACGACCGCACGCACGTCCGATACACCGGATGAACTATGGGTTTGCGAACACCCCCCCGTATTCACGCAGGGACTCGCCGGGCACGACGACCACTTGCTTGCCCCAGGGGACATCCCTGTCGTTCCCACCAACCGCGGCGGGCAAGTGACATTTCATGGCCCAGGCCAAGTGGTGGCCTACCCGCTGATTGACCTCAAACGTGCAGGCTACTACGTCAAAGAATATGTGTACCGCATTGAAGAGGCCGTGATTCGCACGCTCGATCACTTTGGCGTGACGGGACACCGCGTGTCTGGTGCGCCTGGCATCTATGTGCGCTTAGACAACCCACACAGCCACGCCATGCTGGCACAGCGCCCGCAAAAAGACGGCAGCAAAGACCCAGACTTTGCGGGCCTGGGGAAAATCGCGGCACTCGGCATCAAAGTCAGCCGCCATTGCACGTACCACGGTGTGGCGCTGAATGTGGCCATGGACCTATCACCCTACCAACGCATCAACCCTTGTGGCTATCAAGGTTTGCAAACCGTCGATCTTTCTACAATCGGCGCATCGGTCAGCTGGCAAGACGCCGCTGATGTTTTGAGCCAAAAGCTCGTCACCTATTTGGCGCCCTGACTCCACAGGGCCACTCGTTATGTCTACCCCTGACAACCCAGTTGTGCGCGAAGCGCAAACCGTCGAAAACTACAACGCCTCGGCCAAGCAAAAAGCAGCCGCCAAACTCTCACGCATTCCCGTGAAAGTAGAGCAAAGCGAAGTGCTGAAAAAGCCGGATTGGATTCGCGTCAAAGCAGGCTCGCCGTCCACGCGTTTTTACGAAATCAAAGATGTGCTGCGCGCCAACAAGTTGGTGACCGTGTGCGAAGAAGCCAGCTGCCCCAACATTGGTGAATGCTTCGGCAAAGGCACCGCGACATTCATGATCATGGGCGACAAGTGCACCCGCCGCTGCCCCTTCTGCGACGTGGGCCATGGCCGCCCCGACCCGCTCGATGTAAACGAACCCGAAAACTTGGCCAAAACCATTGCTGAGTTGAAACTGAAATACGTGGTCATCACCAGCGTGGACCGCGATGACTTGCGCGACGGTGGCAGCCAACACTTTGTGGACTGCATTCGCCGCACACGCGAGCTGTCACCCCAAACGCAAATCGAAATTTTGGTGCCCGACTTCCGCGGCCGTGACGACCGCGCTTTGGAAATTCTCAAAGCCGCACCACCTGATGTGATGAACCACAACATGGAAACCGTGCCACGCCTCTACAAAGAAGCGCGCCCTGGCAGCGACTACGCCTTCAGCTTGAACTTGCTCAAAAAATTCAAAGCCCTCCACCCCAACGTGCCCACTAAAAGCGGCTTGATGGTGGGCCTCGGCGAGACGGACGAAGAGATTTTGCAAGTCATGCAAGACATGCGCGATCACAACATCGACATGCTCACCATCGGCCAATACTTGGCGCCTAGCACCAGCCACATCCCTGTGCGCCGCTACGTGCACCCAGACACGTTCAAGATGTTTGAAGAGAAGGCTTACGAGATGGGCTTTAGCCATGCCGCCGTCGGCGCCATGGTGCGGTCGAGCTATCACGCAGACCAGCAAGCCCACGCGGCGTCAGAAGCTGCGAAAGCTTAAAGCCCCATCAGCTCGGCCGGCTCATCGCTGGCCAACACGCCTTGCGACCACGCCTCAAGGCGCAAGGCGTCCGCACGAATGATCTCTTGCTTGACGGCCAAGATTTGCGTGGGGTGCATCGAAAAACTACGCAGACCCAAACCCAACAGCAAGCGTGTGAGCGTGGGGTCGCCCGCCATTTCGCCACAGACACTCACACCCTTGCCCTGCGCGCGGCACTCAGCAATGACATCCGCCACCAAACGCAGCACCGCTGGGTGTAGCGGGTCATACAGGTGTGCCACTGACTCATCGGCGCGGTCAATGGCCAAGGTGTATTGAATCAAGTCGTTTGTACCAATCGACAAGAAGTCGAAATAGCGCAAGAACATCTTCACACTGAGTGCCGCAGCGGGCACTTCAATCATGGCGCCAATTTTCACAGGGCCAAATGCCAAGCCACGCGCGTCTAGCTGCTTGCGCGCTTGCTCAAGCAGCGCCAGCGTTTGCTGAATTTCGCGCGCATGCGCCAGCATGGGAATGAGCAAATGAACCTGTCCATAAGCCGCCGCACGCAAGATGGCGCGTAACTGCGTCAAGAACATCGCAGGGTCAGCCAAGCTCCAGCGAATGGCTCGCAAACCCAACGCAGGGTTCAAGTGGGCTTCCTCTTTCATCGCGCGGTCCAAGGGCTTGTCGGCCCCCACATCGACCGTGCGAATGGTGACGGGCAAGCCTTTCATGCCCTCCACCGCGCGTCGATAGGCTTGGAACTGCTCTTCCTCATCAGGCAACGCACCTTCGCGACCCATGAACAAAAACTCGCTGCGGAACAAGCCCACACCCACCGCACCGACGCCCAAAGCCGCAGGCGAGTCCTCGGGCATTTCAATGTTGGCCAACAAGTCCACGCGCTGACCATCTAGGGTCACTGCAGGTGTGTGGCGCAAACGTGAAAGCCGTTCACGCTCGACTTCTGCCTGACGTTGCTTGAAGCCGTATTCCGCCAAGATGATGGGCGAGGGATTGACAATGACCACGCCCGCATCACCATCAATGATGATCCAGTCGTCTTGTCGCACCAGCTGACTTGCCGTGCGCGCACCCACCACAGCAGGGATATCCAAGCTGCGCGCCACGATGGCGGTGTGCGATGTTTTGCCGCCGACATCGGTGACAAAACCGGCAAACACGCTTTGCTTGAATTGCAACATGTCGGCTGGCGACAGGTCGTGCGCCACCAAGACCAAGGGGACATCCATCTCATCACCCAGCTGCAAATCTTGCTGACGCGGCTGATTGCTACGCTTGGGGGAGACTTGGGGCATCACATGCGGCATGCCTTTCATGTGGCGCAGCATGCGCTCCACCACTTGCTCAAGATCACCTTTGCGCTCGCGCAAATACGGGTCATCCATCTCGTCGAACTGGCGTGCGACCACATCCAGCTGCGAGGTCAACGCCCACTCGGCGTTGTACAAACGATCTTTCACCCACTGCGCCACGCCGTCAGCCAGCATGGTGTCGTCCAGCAGCATGAGGTGAACCTCAAGAATCGCAGCCAGCTCTGGGGGCGACTCTTTGGGCAAGTTGTCGTGCAGTTGCTGCAACTCAGCCATCACCGCCTGGCGCGCTTCTGAAAGGCGCTCAATTTCGGAAGCGACTTGTGTGGCTTCGATGAAATAGTGAGCCACATCCACGCGACTGGATGCCACCAGCACCGCACGCCCAATGGCGATGCCGCGTGCGACTGCAAGACCGTGGACTGAGAATGTCATGTGCGCCCTTACTCGCCTTCGCCAAACTTGTCGGCGATGAGTGCCAACAAGCCGTCCATGGCTTCTTGCTCTTGGGCACCATCGGTTTCCAGCTCAACCTCGCTGCCAATGCCGGCCGCCAACATCATGACGCCCATGATGCTTTTCGCATTCACACGGCGCTCGCCTTTGCTGATCCAGACTTCGCACGGAAAGCTGCCGGCGAGTTTGGTGAGTTTGGCGGAAGCACGCGCGTGCAGGCCCAATTTATTGCTGATGGTCGTTGTGGTTTTGATCATGGATTCGACGGTTTTGATTTTGAGGGGCGGTGATCGCAACTTGCATCACGCCTTGCGTACCACCCGCGAGTGCGCGCGCCACCAGCGCGTCGAGCGACTCGTGGCGATAACACACACTTCTAAACAACATGGGCAAGTTCACGCCCGCAATGAGTTTGGCGTTGCTGCCCGCGACCAGTTTTTGCGCAACGTTGGCTGGCGTCGCGCCAAAAATATCGGTCAGGACCAACAAACCACTGTCCAAGGCTGCGCCAGCCACGTCCAAGGCTTGCGCCAACGTGTCTTCAGGCTGCGCGTCTGGCAAAACGTCTAGCGCAATCACATCCGCCGCGCACTCGGAATACACATGCATGGCGCAGTCACGCAAGGCACTGGCCAGCGGCGCATGGGCGATGATGAGGATGCGGTTGTTCATATAAAAAAGCGAGGTCTGCCGCGCATTATCAGCTGTCTGATTTGTGCTTCAAAAAATAGCCGTAAGACGCCAGGCAACATGTAAAAAATACAGCCATGGCGCACTGAAAGGCTTGTGGCTCTTGCCAACCGGCGGTTTTAAACCCGTCAATCATCAAGCCCATGCCCCACTGCACCACAAACACGCCCAAGAACAGCACCAAGTTATAGGCCGACAAAGCCCGCCCCGCCAGCGCCGTGGGAAACGCCATGCCCACCGCAGGCTGTGCAAGCGACACAAACGAACTGCTGATGCAAAACAAGGCCCAATGCAACGCACCCGCATCGGCCCCAGCCAACACAATGTAAGTCTGCACACAAAAATTCAAGGGCACGCCATACGTCATCAACTTGTTGGCGTTCAGGCCGCGCGCGTACAGCATCGGCGTCACCAAACCCCAAATCCAAAACGTCACCAACATGCACACGTTGATCCAAAACAAGCCCGTTGCAGCTTCCAGCGATGTGTAGCCTGCCACCTTGATCATCCAAGGCCCCGCCCACAAGGTTTGCATCGCGATCAACCCGCCATAGTTGAAGAAACCCATCGGGGTGAGACTGCGAAAGTACGGATGTGCCCACACTTGTTTGTAGCTTGCCAAAATGCCAACGGGTTTGGCTGGCGTGCGCGTTGTGGCGGGTGGCTCTGCAATGCGCCACTTGGGAACCTGCCAGGCCATCAATGCCATGGACAAAACAATCAACAACGCCAAACCAACAAACATCCAGCGCCAACCGATCACGGGCAGCAGCCATTGCACCGGCAAGGTCGACGCCAGCATACCGAACGCACCTGTCATCAGCATCCACGCGTTAGCGCGCTGTTGTTTTTCAAGAACCAACCAACGGCGATAGCCTGTCAGTGGTGCCATCAAACAAGCACTCACACCGACACCAATCAGCACGCGGGCCAACAACAAGCCGCCGAAGTCTGTGGCCCATGCAAATGCCAGACAGCCCACCACAGCGACACCCAAAAAGCTAAGCACCACTTTCTTGGGGCCGTGCTGATCCAACCAATGCCCCATGGGCAACTGCGTGAGGGAGAAGCCTAAAAAATAACCGCCGGCCAAGAGCCCCAGATCACGTGCCTGCAAGCCAAATTCCAAGCTCAATGTCGGCGAGAGCGTGGCCGTGATGGCGCGCAGCAACGCGGATAAAAAATAGGCCGAAGCAAACGCCACAAAGACCCACACCGCGGTGCGGCGAGACAACACATCATGGCTCATGGCAATTTGATTCCTGAAAAATAAGTTTCGGCAGCCTCTGGCAAACCTTTGTCCTTGGCTGTGCCATACACAGCTGCTTGATAAATTTTGTTGCCATCGGCAAACCACACCCACTGCACTTGGTGCGTTCCAGTCACGACCTGGGCACGCTCTGGCGGCGTCTGCGCACGGGCACCTTGGATCGCCCAGGTTTGCACCAACACATCGGCTGGCGCGGCTTCGAGCGGGGCCACACTTGCCAAGCGCCATGCACGCATCGCATCACTCGCTGTTAATCCTTGCGGCACAACCATCTGCCCAAAAGTGAATTGCATATTGCTGGCTTCGCACCCCTGCAGCAACAAACTGATTTGCACATCTTGATTGGCGACACGCAAGGTCACCGGACGTGTCGCCTGATCTGGCTTGCATGGCATCAACCACATCACGCCGGAAGTGCCTGCGCTCACCTGCCGCCAGTTGAGCGCAGGCGTGCAGGCCCCAAGCGCCGCAGCCAAGGCAAGTAAAGAAATTGAGCGCGTCGCACGTCCTGTCATGGCTTGCATTATCTAAGTTCTCTGGAGCTGGGCAGCGCGCGTAGTGCCTTGGCCGTTCATGGGCTGTCACGTGGCCGACATGTGCATGATTTTCAAATGCAAACGGGGCACGGCCTCATGGCCAGTACCCCGTTTGCATGAGCGCAAGTTGTGGAAACCGCGCGCGTCTTAACGCCTTTGCTTATTTGGCTCTGAAGTCATCGTGACATGACTTGCAAGTACCGGCGGTTGCCGAGAAAGCTGTTTTGAAAGTATCTTCTTTGCCGCTTTTAGCGGCTGCGGCCAACTTTGTGGCTTCAGCCTGGAACTTTTCTGAGGCCTCTTTGAACTTGGCGTTTTGCTTCCAAATCTCAGGCTTGGCCTTGGTTTCGCCCACATCGGTGCCTTCGCCAAACGCAGCCCAAGGCAACTTGGACATGTTGGCAACGATGTCGGCATTCTCTGCAGCCGCCTTGGCATCAAACGGCACCTTACCCTGGGCCATCGCACCCAAACGACCAAAATGCGCGGCGGTCACAGTCAAGGCGGCTTTACGGTACTTGACGGCATCTTCCGGTTTGGCAAATGGCGACGATTGTGCAAAGGCCGAGATGCTGATCGCTGCTGCGCTGACTGCAAGCAAGGTCAGAATTGTTTTTTTCATAAGTCGATCCTTTAAGGTTGAAAATACGCGTTTAGGTGGCCGGAGTTTACGAACTTTCCATCACCTTGTCTTTTTGCCACCGCCATTGCTCACACATGCACCACGCTTCTTCTTTTCAACGCATTCGCATCTGGGATCTTCCCACACGTGTTTTTCATATTTTGCTAGCGCTGTCGGTCGCAGGATTGGTCATCAGCGGTGAAATCGGCGGCGATGCCATGCCAATTCACTTCATGCTTGGCTATGTTGTGCTGACCTTGGTTTTTTTCCGTTTGATTTGGGGTGTTGTGGGTGGTCACTGGTCACGCTTCGTGCACTTTGTGCCAACGCCCTCTAAGCTGTTGTCTTATGTGCAGGCGGTGCGCGCCAAGCAAACCCCGCATAGCGTGGGCCATAACCCATTGGGCGCGCTGTCTGTATTGGCCATATTGGCCGTTTTGTTCGCTCAGGTGTTGAGTGGCTTCATGAGCGACGATGAGATTTCCAACACCGGACCTTGGACGGCCCTCGTCTCGTCCGAATGGGTCTCTAGGGCCACCGAATACCACAGTGACATTGGCAAAGTTCTTCTGATCCTCTTGGTCGTGGCGCACGTGGGAGCCGTGCTGTATCACAAGCGCATCAAACAAGATGACTTGATCACCCCCATGCTGACGGGGGACAAAGTGCTGCCGCCTGAGACACACCACTCACGCGACACCTTGACTTCGCGGCTTTTCGCGTTAAGTGTGTTGGTGGGGTGCGGCTATGTGGTGTATCGCTTGGTCAATCTCGGCTAATTGTTGAGACGTAAAAAAGCCGCGCTGATTGGCGCGGCTTTTTTGCAACTGGCGAATTAAGCTTTTGCTTGAGCCAGCAAGGTCTCTGCGTCGCTCACTTCAAATTTGCCTGGCGCTTCCGCGTTCAGGTTCACCACTTTGCCGTCTTTGACGAGCATCGAGTATCGATCGCTACGCAAGCCCATGCCGCGCGCAGTCAGGTCCAAGGTGAGGCCGGTGGCTTTGGCGAAATCAGCACTGCCATCCGCCAACATGCGCACTTTGCCGTTGGTGTGTTGGTCACGTGCCCAAGCGCCCATCACAAACGCATCATTCACGCTCACACACCAAATTTCATCAACGCCAGCGGCTTTGAATTGTTCGAATTTTTCTACATAGCCCGGCACATGCTTGGCAGAGCAAGTGGGTGTAAAAGCGCCCGGCAACGCAAACAAAGCAATGGTCTTACCGGCAGTGGCTTTTGCCACGTCCACGGCATTTGGGCCAATGCTGCAGCCTTCGCCTTCAACCTCTGAATATTCCATCAGGGTGGTGTGTGGCAGGGTGTCTCCAACTTTGATCATGGTGTCTCCAAAAATATGACGTTACAAAAACAAAAACGACCCACATTGTGGGTCGTTTTCTTTAGCCTTGCAGAGCCGAAGCTCTTTGGTATTTAAACCGCTGCCGCTTTCTCAACCAAACGGGTCACGACCCAGTTTTTGGTTTTCGAAATTGGCTTGCTTTCAGTGATCTCGATCACGTCGCCCAGGTGGTAGGCACCTGTTTCGTCGTGAGCGTGATACTTCGAGGACTTAGCCACGATCTTGCCGTAGAGGGCGTGCTTCACACGACGCTCCACGAGCACAGTCACAGTTTTAGCGCGCTTGTCGCTAACCACCTTGCCAATCAAGGTGCGTTTGAGGGATTTCTTAGCGTCCGTCATGTTCACTCCTTACTTGGCGGCTTGCTTTTCAGCAAGAATGGTTTTCGCACGGGCAATACTGCGACGTGTAGAACGCAGTTGTGACGTGTTGTTGAGTTGTTGCGTACCTTTTTGCATGCGCAAGCCAAAGTGAGCTTTTTGCAACTCTTTGACTTCAGCTTCGAGGCCGGCAACGTCTTTTTGGCGCAGTTCAGCAGCTTTCATTTCTTATTTCTCCTGAATTACTGGCCGATCATGCGAGCCACGAATGTGGTGCGCAAGGGCAGCTTTGCAGCGGCCAGACGGAATGCTTCACGGGCCAACTCTTCAGGGACGCCTACGATTTCGTAGAGGACCTTGCCGGGTTGGATCTCAGCCACGTAGTACTCGGGGTTACCTTTACCGTTACCCATACGCACTTCAGCAGGCTTTTGGGAGATCGGCTTGTCAGGGAACACACGAATCCAGATACGGCCGCCACGTTTGACGTGACGAGAGATCGCACGACGTGCGGCCTCGATCTGGCGGGCCGTCAGACGGCCGCGATCGGTGGATTTCAGACCGAAGTCACCGAATGCAACTGTGTTACCACGTGTTGCGATGCCGGTGTTGCGGCCTTTTTGCTCTTTGCGGTATTTACGGCGTGCTGGTTGCAGCATGCTTATTCTCCTGTTCCGTCCGCAGCCGTGCCAGTGGATGCGGGCGCGGCAACCTTGCGGACGCGCTTGACGGCAGTTTTAGGGGCATCAGCGGCTTCAGCGGGTTTATCGCTGCCATCCGTTGGTGCGGCATTGGTACCTGCAGGACGACGAGCGCCGCTGCGTGCGGGACGGTCACCGGTAGGGCGAGCATCACGACGGGGACCGCGAGGACGACGCTCTTCTTCAGCACGTGGCTCAACGGCGGCCGGCAGGTCGTTACGACCCAGGGTATCGCCTTTGTAAACCCACACTTTGACACCGATGATGCCGTAAGTGGTTTTAGCTTCAGAAGTTGCGTAATCGATGTCTGCACGCAGGGTGTGAAGTGGCACGCGACCTTCACGGTACCACTCGGTACGTGCGATCTCGATGCCGTTCAAACGACCTGCCGACATGATCTTGATGCCTTGGGCACCCAGACGCATGGCGTTTTGCATGGCGCGCTTCATAGCGCGACGGAACATGATGCGTTTTTCGAGCTGTTGAGTGATGCTGTCAGCGATCAATTGAGCATCGATTTCAGGCTTACGCACTTCTTCGATGTTGACTGCGACTGGCACGCCCAAACGCGCTGCGAGTTCTTTCTTCAAGTTCTCGATGTCTTCGCCTTTTTTGCCGATCACCACGCCTGGACGAGCCGAGAAGATGGTGATGCGTGCGCTTTTAGCGGGACGCTCGATGAGAACGCGAGAGACAGAAGCGTTTTTCAGCTTGGTCTTCAGGTATTCGCGCACTTTGATGTCTTCAGCCAGCATGCCAGCGAAGTCATTGTTGCTTGCGTACCAACGGCTAGCCCAGTTACGGCTCACTGCAAGGCGAAAGCCTGTGGGGTGGATTTTTTGTCCCATATCTTCCTATACCTTTCAGTTACCGACTGTCACGTAAACGTGACAGGTAGGCTTGCTGATACTGTTACCGCGGCCTTTGGCGCGGGCAGTGAAACGCTTGAGCGTGGCGCCTTTTTCGACGTAGATGGTTTTCACCTTCAACTCGTCGATGTCTGCACCGTCGTTGTGTTCAGCGTTAGCAATCGCAGATTCCAAAACTTTCTTGACGATGCCAGCAGCTTTTTTCTGCGTGAACGTCAGGATGTTCAGAGCCTGGTCAACTTTTTTGCCGCGGATCATGTCCGCGACCAAACGGCCTTTGTCGACCGACAAACGGACGCCCCTAAGGACTGCACGTGTTTCCATGGTCTTTCCTTATTTCTTCTGGACTTTTTTGTCCGCGGGGTGACCTTTGAAGGTACGAGTCAGAGCGAATTCGCCCAACTTGTGACCCACCATTTGGTCAGTGATATACACGGGCACGTGTTGTTTGCCGTTGTGCACAGCAATGGTCAAGCCGATGAAATCGGGCAAGATCATGGAACGACGTGACCAAGTTTTCACTGGCTTTTTATCTTTAGTTGCGATGGCCTTGTCGACCTTGGCAACCAAATGATGGTCAACAAACGGACCCTTTTTGAGAGAGCGAGTCATTTGTTACCCCTTACTTTTTACGACGCGACACAATCATGACTTGTGTGCGTTTGTTGTTACGGGTACGGTAGCCTTTTGTCAGGTTACCCCATGGGTCAACTGCATGACGGCCTTCACCGGTGCGACCCTCACCACCACCATGTGGGTGATCCACTGGGTTCATAGCGACGCCACGCACGGTTGGGCGAATACCCATCCAGCGCTTGACACCAGCTTTACCCAATTGGCGGAGGCTGTGTTCTTCGTTTGCAACTTCACCGATGGTGGCGCGGCATTCGATATGGATCTTGCGAACTTCACCCGAGCGCATACGCACTTGAGCGTAAGTGCCTTCACGAGCCAACAAAGTGGCTGATGTACCGGCTGAACGCGCGATTTGCGCACCAGCACCTGGCTTCAGTTCGATACAGTGAATGGTTGAACCCACTGGAATGTTGCGGATGGGCAAGGTGTTACCTGCACGGATCGGGGCTTCCGAACCGCTGAGCAACGATGCGCCAACTTCCAAACCACGTGGGGCAATGATGTAGCGACGCTCGCCGTCTGCGTAACACACCAAAGCGATGTGTGCCGTACGGTTTGGATCGTATTCAATGCGTTCCACTTTCGCGGGGATAGCGTCTTTGTTACGCTTGAAATCCACCACGCGGTAGTGATGCTTGTGACCACCGCCCTTATGACGGGTAGTGATGTGACCGTTGTTGTTACGACCCGATTTTTGGTGCTGGGGTTCCAGCAACGGAGCGTAAGGTTCACCTTTGTGGAGGTGATCACGGGTAACTTTAACGACGCCACGTTGACCGGGCGACGTAGGTTTCATCTTGATGACTGCCATGATTAAGCGGCCTCCCCAGAGATGTTCAGTTCTTGACCAGCTTTCAGAGTCACATAAGCTTTACGAACGTTGTCGCGACGGCCAATGGACTTACCAAAACGCTTGGTTTTGCCTTTTGTGTTCACCACATTCACGCCTTGAACTTCAACCTTGAACATCAATTCCACAGCGGCCTTGATCTCAGGTTTAGTAGCGTTTTGCAGCACCTTGAATGTCACAACGTTGTGCTTCTCTGCAACCATGGTGGCCTTTTCGGACACGACGGGAGAGACCAACAATTGCATCAAACGACCTTCGTCAAATTTGTGTGCGCTCATGCGAACATCTCCTTGAGTTGGTCCATGGCACCCTTAGTCACGAGGACTTTACGGTAGTGCACCAATGACAGTGGATCAGCGTAACGAGGCTCAACCACCAACACGTTTGGCAAGTTGCGTGAAGCCAAGTACAAGTTGTCATCAACTTCCTCGGAGATCACCAACACGGACTCAAGGTTCATGGCCTTGAATTTAGCTGCCAACAGTTTGGTTTTAGGAGCGTCAACCTTCAAAGACTCAACCACAGCCAAACGACCTTCGCGGGCCAATTGGGACAAGATCGAAGCCATACCAGCGCGGTACATCTTCTTATTGATCTTCTGTGTGAAGTTCTCGTTAGGCATGTTCGGGAAAATGCGACCGCCGCCACGCCACAGAGGCGATGACGTCATACCAGCGCGAGCGCGGCCGGTGCCTTTTTGCTTGAACGGCTTCTTGGTGGAGTGCTTCACTTGCTCACGGTCTTTTTGGGCACGAGTGCCTTGACGCGCGTTAGCTTGGTAAGCGACCACGATCTGGTGAACCAGATCTTCGTTGTATTCACGACCGAACACGGTTTCAGGGGCGTCGTATTTAGACGCTGCTTGACCTTGGTCGTTCAGGAGTTCGACTTGCATCAGTTCGCTCCTTTAGCTTTGACGGCGGGATGCACAGTCACGAAGCCACCGGCTGAGCCAGGCACTGCGCCACGGATCATCAACAGTTGGCGAGCTTCGTCGATGCGAATCACGTCGAGGTTTTGTGTCGTCACGATGTCGTCGCCCAAATGGCCAGACATGCGCTTACCGGGGAACACGCGACCTGGGTCTTGTGCCATACCGATAGAGCCAGGCACGTTGTGCGAACGGCTGTTACCGTGCGACGCGCGCTGTGACTTGAAGTGGTGACGCTTGATGGTGCCAGCAAAGCCCTTACCGATGGTTGTGCCTTGCACGTCCACCTTTTGGCCCACAGCAAACACATCCGTCACAGGCACAGTAGCGCCAGCGGCGTACTTAGCTGCAACATCAGCAGTCACTTGGAATTCTTTGATGATTTCACCGGCTTCGACGCCTGCTTTCGCAAGGTGTCCAGCCATTGGCTTGGTCACACGAGATGCTTTACGTGCGCCGAATGTGACCTGCAAGGCCACATAGCCGTCGTTTTCCTGGGTTTTCACTTGGGTCACGCGGTTGTTGGACACATCCAACACCGTGACAGGGATTGCATCCCCATCATCAGTGAACAGACGCATCATGCCCACCTTGCGGCCCAGCAATCCCAAACGGATGCTTTGACTCATTGTTTTCTCCAAAACTCTCACCGCAACCACTTCAATTGGCAGTTACGTTTTTATGTGAAAGACGGTTGATAAATCTCCGTACAAATTGCACGGAGCCCGCGAGTATATCGCGAAAACCGCGCCAAGAGCAACTACTCGTTGGCGCGGGGGTTGGAATGGGCTATTCACCCACTCCAAAACTACAATAACGTTTAATTTTTATTGCAATTTGATTTCGACGTCCACGCCCGCTGGCAGGTCGAGTTTCATCAAGGCGTCAACTGTTTTATCAGTTGGGTCCACGATGTCCATCAAACGCTGGTGGGTACGGATTTCGAGCTGGTCACGGCTGGTCTTGTTGACGTGCGGTGAACGCAAGATGTCAAAACGCTTCATGCGTGTTGGCAAAGGCACGGGGCCCTTGACAATCGCGCCGGTGCGCTTGGCAGTGTCAACGATCTCAGCTGCAGACTGGTCGATCAATTTGTAGTCAAACGCCTTCAGGCGGATGCGGATCTTTTGCTTCGAGGACATTTAAATTCCTTGATTAGGCAATGATCTTGGCAACCACACCAGCGCCAACCGTCTTACCGCCTTCGCGGATAGCGAAGCGCAAGCCTTCTTCCATCGCAATGGGGTGGATCAACTTCACAGTGATCGACACGTTGTCACCTGGCATCACCATCTCTTTGCCTTCTGGCAATTCGATAGCGCCTGTCACGTCAGTCGTACGGAAGTAGAACTGAGGACGGTAGTTGTTGAAGAATGGTGTGTGGCGGCCGCCTTCGTCTTTAGACAACACATAGATCTCAGCAGTGAAGTGAGTGTGTGGCTTGACCGAACCTGGCTTGCACAGCACTTGACCGCGCTGCACGTCTTCGCGCTTTGTACCGCGCAACAAGATACCCACGTTGTCGCCCGCTTGACCTTGGTCCAGCAGCTTGCGGAACATTTCCACGCCGGTACAAGTTGTCTTGACGGTATCAACGATACCCACGATTTCGATTTCTTCGCCGACTTTGATGATGCCGCGCTCGATACGGCCTGTCACCACAGTACCGCGACCAGAGATAGAGAACACGTCTTCCACTGGCATCAAGAAGTTACCGTCCACTGCACGCTCAGGCGTAGGGATGTAGCTGTCCAAAGCAGCAGCCAATTTCAAAATGGCTTCTTCGCCCAATGGGCCTTTGTCGCCTTCAAGGGCCAGCTTGGCTGAACCTTGAATGATTGGGGTGTCGTCGCCTGGGAAGTCGTACTTTTGCAGAAGTTCGCGAACTTCCATTTCGACCAATTCCAACAACTCAGCGTCGTCCACCATGTCGCACTTGTTCAAAAACACGATGATGTAAGGCACGCCCACCTGACGAGCCAACAAGATGTGCTCGCGAGTTTGTGGCATGGGGCCGTCAGCAGCTGAACACACCAAAATAGCGCCGTCCATTTGAGCAGCGCCCGTGATCATGTTTTTCACATAGTCGGCGTGACCAGGACAGTCCACGTGAGCGTAGTGACGTGTTTCAGTCTCGTACTCAACGTGAGCGGTGTTGATCGTGATGCCGCGTGCTTTTTCTTCAGGAGCCGCGTCAATTTGGTCGTAAGCCTTCGCTTCGCCACCGAACTTTGTCGACAGGATCGTGGTGATCGCAGCTGTCAACGTTGTCTTGCCGTGGTCGACGTGACCAATGGTGCCCACGTTCACGTGCGGCTTGGTACGTTCAAATTTTCCTTTTGCCATTTCTTTTCTCCAAAGAGCAGTGCCCGTGTACAGGTTTTATGTCTGCACGATGCTGCTGATTCGCCCCGCACGGGTGACAGGGCGGCGCATCGTCGCAGACAGGGGCCGCTTGACGCAGCCCCATGGGGTTTTTATTTTGCGCGGGCGGCCACGATGGCTTCCGCAACGTTACGAGGGGCTTCAGCGTAGTGCTTGAATTCCATCGTGTAAGTCGCGCGGCCTTGTGACATCGAACGCAGTGTGGTTGAGTAGCCGAACATTTCAGACAACGGCACTTCAGCTTTAATCGCTTTACCGCCACCGACCATGTCGTCCATACCTTGCACCATGCCGCGACGTGAGGACAAGTCGCCCATCACGCTACCTGCGTAGTCTTCAGGCGTCTCAACTTCCACAGCCATCATGGGCTCCAGAATGACGGGACCAGCTTTGCGGCAACCTTCTTTGAAACCAAAGATGGCGGCCATTTTGAAAGCCATTTCGTTCGAGTCCACATCATGGTACGAACCGAAGTGCAGAGTGACCTTGACGTCAACGACTGGGTAACCAGCCAACACGCCTTGGCCCAAAGCTTCGATCACGCCTTTTTCAACCGCGGGGATGTATTCGCGAGGAACCACACCGCCCTTGATAGCGTCAACGAACTCGAAGCCTTTACCAGCTTCTTGAGGCTCAACCTTGAGCACCACGTGACCGTACTGGCCTTTACCGCCAGACTGACGCACGAACTTGCCTTCAGCCTCTTCCACAGTCTTGCGAATGGTTTCGCGGTAAGCCACTTGAGGCTTGCCCACGTTGGCTTCCACGCCGAATTCGCGCTTCATGCGGTCGACAATAATTTCCAAGTGCAATTCGCCCTGACCACCGATGATGGTCTGGCCAGATTCTTCGTCGGTTTGCACGCGGAAAGAAGGATCTTCTGCAGCCAAACGAGACAAAGCCATGCCCATTTTTTCTTGGTCAGCTTTTGTTTTTGGCTCAACAGCTTGGCGGATCACGGAGTCAGGGAACACCATGCGCTCCAAGGTGATCACGGCTGCTGGATCGCACAAAGTTTCACCGGTCGTGACGTCTTTCAAGCCCACGCAAGCAGCGATGTCGCCCGCACGAATTTCGTCGACTTCTTCACGATTGTTGGCGTGCATTTGCACGATACGACCGATACGCTCTTTCTTGCCGCGCACGGGGTTGTACACCGTGTCGCCCTTTTTCAGAACGCCAGAGTAAACGCGCACGAAAGTCAACTGACCCACAAATGGATCGGTCATCAACTTGAACGCCAAAGCCGAGAACTTCTCGTTGTCATCCGCTTTACGGATCACTTCTTTTTCGTCTTCGTCGAAGCCCTTGATCGCTTTCACGTCCAATGGAGAAGGCATCAACTCAAGCACAGCATCCAACATACGTTGAACGCCCTTGTTCTTGAACGCTGTACCGCACAACATCGGTTGAATTTCGCTGTTGATGGTGCGCACACGAAGACCGTGTGTGATTTCTTCTTCAGTCAAGTCACCTTCTTCGAGGTACTTGTTCATCAACTCTTCCGAGGCTTCAGCCGCAGCTTCCACCATCTTTTCGCGCCACTCTTTGGCCAATTCCACCAAGTCGGCTGGAATTTCTTCGAAAGTGAACTTCATACCTTGAGACGCTTCGTCCCAAATGATGGCTTTCATTTTGCGAAGGTCAACCACGCCTTTGAAGTTGTCTTCAGCGCCGATTGGGATCACGATTGGCACAGGATTGGCCTTCAAGCGCAATTTCATCTGGTCCACGACCTTGAAGAAGTTAGCACCTGTACGGTCCATCTTGTTCACAAAGGCCAAACGTGGCACTTTGTACTTGTTAGCTTGACGCCACACGGTTTCGGATTGGGGCTGAACGCCACCCACCGCGCAGTAAACCATGCAAGCACCGTCGAGCACACGCATAGAACGCTCAACTTCAATCGTGAAGTCAACGTGGCCAGGGGTGTCAATGATGTTGATGCGGTGGTCAGCGAAAGAGCCATCCATGCCCTTCCAGAAACAAGTGGTCGCAGCAGAAGTGATCGTGATGCCACGCTCTTGCTCTTGCTCCATCCAGTCCATGGTGGCGGCGCCATCATGCACTTCACCAATCTTGTGGTTCACACCGGTGTAAAAAAGAATACGCTCTGTCGTGGTGGTTTTACCAGCGTCAATGTGCGCTGAAATACCAATGTTGCGATAGCGCTCAATGGGGGTATTGCGAGCCATTTTTTACCTTTGAATTTAGAAGCGGAAGTGGCTGAATGCCTTGTTGGCTTCGGCCATGCGGTGAACTTCGTCACGCTTTTTCATGGCACCGCCACGACCTTCAGAGGCTTCCAACAATTCGTTGGCCAAGCGCAAGGCCATGGACTTTTCACCGCGCTTGCGGGCGGCTTCTTTCAACCAGCGCATGGACAAAGCCAAGCGACGGACAGGGCGGACTTCAACGGGCACCTGGTAGTTGGCACCACCCACGCGGCGGGATTTAACTTCCACCATGGGCTTGACGTTGTTGATGGCCACAGTGAACAACTCGAGCGGATCTTTGCCCGATTTTTGTTCGATTTGCTCCAAGGCACCATAAATGATGCGCTCAGCAACAGCTTTCTTGCCGCCTTCCATGATCACGTTCATGAATTTGGACAGCTCAACATTGCCGTACTTTGGATCCGGCAAGATTTCACGTTTAGGGACTTCGCGACGACGTGGCATATTTCACCTCTTATTTGCTTCAGTTGGCATCTTTTTCAGACACCGCAAAAACCATTTTGGTTTTCACTTACTCGACCCACAGCGGGTCACTACGCTGATTCACCGCGCCACGCGGGAAACAGCACCTGTTTGATCAAAAGACCAGTGCTTACTTAGCCTTAGGCTTTTTAGCGCCGTACTTAGAACGCGATTGCTTACGGTCTTTAACACCTTGCAAATCGAGCGAACCGCGCACGATGTGGTAACGAACACCTGGCAAGTCTTTGACACGACCGCCGCGCACGAGCACGACGCTATGTTCTTGCAAGTTGTGACCTTCACCGCCGATGTACGAAATGACTTCGAAACCGTTGGTCAAGCGAACTTTGGCAACTTTACGCAGCGCAGAGTTAGGCTTCTTAGGAGTCGTGGTGTACACACGGGTGCACACGCCACGACGTTGTGGAGAATTTTGCATCGCAGGGCTTTTAGACTTGGTCGTTTCGACCTCGCGCCCCTGACGCACCAGTTGATTGATGGTTGGCATTGAAAAACGTCCCTAAACGTTTGAATTAAAAAGAAAACGTGAATCCCTTCGGAAATTCCGAAAAGCCTTCTAGTGTATCAGCATCGGGAGGGGGAGGCAAATCTAGGCCGAAATGCCTCAAATAGCGCTTACTTGACCCACAAGCGCACGGCATCCCAAGCACGGCCCACGAAACCTGCTTGTTCGACGGTTTCGAGCACTAACAAAGGCACATCCACCAGCGGCTTCTGGTCCAGAGTGACCTTCAAAGCACCCACGGTTTGGCCCCGGTTGAGTGGCGCAACCAAAGGCTCAGGGCGGGCCACTTGGGTTTGAATGCGCCCAGCAGCGCCAGCCGGCACCGCCACCACGATGGGCGCGAAGCGGCCCAATTTGACTTGGTTGCCACGACCCTTCCAAACATTGGGCGTGACCACCGCTTGGTTCGCATCAAACAACTTGATGGCGTCAAACGCGGTGTAACCCCAGTTCAGCAGCTTTTGCGATTCAGTGGCTCGCGCGTTCTCGCTGGAAGCCCCCAACACAATCGACAACAAACGACGTTGACCCACGCCTGGTGCGTCACGCTTTGCGGTGGCAATCAAACAAAAGCCCGCAGCATCGGTGTGGCCTGTTTTCAAGCCATCCACACTGGGGTCGCGAGACAACAGCAAGTTGCGGTTGCTTTCATTGGCCGCAGGTGTGCCGGGATAGCGGTATTTTTTGATGGCGTAGTAGCCCACGTAATCCGGAAAGTCTTGCATCAAGCGACCCGCCAAGATGCTCAGGTCACGCGCGGTGGTGGTGTGACCGGGCTCGGTCAAGCCTTCTGGGTTTTTGTAACCGGTGGATTTCATGCCGAGCACTTTGGCTTGGGCATTCATCATCTGCACAAAGTGCTCCACCGTGCCGCCCACACCTTCGGCCAAAGCCATGGTGGCATCGTTGCCAGACTGAACAATCATGCCTTTGATGAGGTCTTCAACAGGCACTTTCATCTTGGGATCAATGAACATGCGCGAGCCGGGCATCTTCCATGCGCGCTCGCTCACGCCAAAGGTTTGTTGCAGACTGATTTTTTTGGCCTTGAGCGCATCAAACACGATGTAGGCGGTCATCAACTTCGTCAGCGACGCTTGCTCAATCGGCTTATCGGCATCCAACTCCGCCAAGGTTTGCTGCGCCGTCAAATCCACCAGCAAATACGCACGTGCCGCAATTTCAGGTGGCTGCGGCACTTGTGCCTGCGCTTGAAACACGCAAGTCAAGCCCATCAAAAAGCCGATGAAAGTGGTGCGCAGGAATCGTGTCATGACGGTCTTCAGATGAAAAATGAGCCAAAGAATTGGGCTCGCTTTTTAAGCAAAAGCCCCGCAAGCGCTAGCAGGGCTTAGCCCTGCAAATGACGCACTACTAAATTCTTGAGAAGCGGCAATTGTCCATGAAAGAAATGGCCACCACCAGGCACCACCGTCACCGGCAGGCTTTGTGGACGCGCCCAATCCATGACGGAAGCCAATGACACGGTGTCGTCTTGCTCGCCATGCACCACCAAGGTTTTGTCATGCAACTCGGGTGCCACAGGTGCGACAGTGAAGCGCTGCGCCGCAGTCCCAACGAAGGCCACCTTCTCAATCACGCGGTGCGTGTGCAGCTCAGCCAAAGCATGGCTGGCCACAAAAGAGCCAAACGAGAAGCCCGCAATGGCCAGCGGCCCGGTCGGTGCCACTTGCTCAACCACGCGCGAAAAGTCGCGCGCTTCGCCAGCACCTGCATCGTGCTCGCCCGCCGACGCGCCGACGCCGCGAAAATTAAAACGCACCACCGTCCAGCCGCATTGCACAAAGGCACGCGCCAGTGTTTGCACCACTTTGTTGTCCATGGTGCCGCCAAACAAAGGGTGCGGGTGCGCCACGATGGCCACGCCACGCGACACGCCCTCGGGCTCGTCACGCAAAGCTTCAATGACACCCGCTTCGCCTTGAAGGGTGATTTTTTGGGTTTGTGAATTCATGACTGCCTCAACGCCCCACGTGGGCGGGCACCACCAAGCGCTCGACCACTTGGCCGTTCTTCAGGTGGCTTTCAACGATTTCGTTCACATCGCTTTGATCCATCACGGTGTACCAAACGCCCTCTGGATACACCACCGCCACGGGACCGCCTGCGCAGCGGTCTAAGCAGCCCGCTTTGTTCACCCGCACGCCGCCTACGCCCGCAAGGCCCGCTGCCTTGACTTGGGCTTTGCAGTGGTCAAACGCTTCTTGCGCGCCATGGTTGGCGCAGCAATCTTGGCCGTTCTCACGCTGATTCAGGCAGAAAAAGATGTGGTGTTTGTAATAAGAAGTTTGTGTCATAGGTGAATTTTAGTTTTGGGTGCTGCGATCGCGCGACACACGCACCAGCGCCAGCATCAGCACGGCATAGGGCCACAGCCAGCCCAGCCATTGCACAAGTCCGTGAAAACGGATGAAACGGCCTTGCTCCCAAGTTTGCAAAGTTTGCGCGAAGTAAGCGCTTTCCGGCGATTGGTTCAGCACACTTTGCTGCACAAGCAGCGCGAGCAACAAAAACGTCCAAGCCGTACGGGCCGACAGCGGTAAAAAGAACAAGGCCACCACACCGCCAAAAAGGAGACCCAACATCACAGGCAAATCCAGCCAAGTCCAAGCATGTACTGGGCCGTAGCTCAACGCAGCGGATAAAGCGCTCACGCCCAAGGCCATGCACAGCACCAACAGCATGTACAAAAAGCGTTGCCCGGCTTGGCGAATCACACCAAATCCCAGCAAGCAAGGCACGAGCAAGCCCAACATCACACACAACAACTCGGCACCCGGCAGCAATGGCTCTAGTTCAAACGCGCGCAGGGGAATCCAATCTTCAAACGGCGTGGCATCAAATGCACTGGTCAGCGCGTCTTCCACACGCTCCCACACTTGGCCCAAGCCCAAAGGCACAGCCACTGGAAAGAGCAACGCAGCAGGCCACACCGCCATCAACACCAAGGCCATATAAGCGTCGCGGACAAACCAACGTTCACGGAATTGGCTCCATCGGCGCAGCAAACCCAAATGTTCCAAGGAGCTCGCCAACACGGCGCCGATCCATGCCCCCAGCGTGTTGAGCAAAAAGTCAGGCAACGAGGGCACGCGCGCAGGCAAGTAGCTTTGCAAACCCTCCATCGCCAATGACAAAACAGCCGCCGCCAGGGTCGAAAGCGTGACCACGCGCGTTTGCCAGCCCATGCGCATGGCGCTCAGGGTCAGAAAAAAACCCAACGGGGCATAGCCGAGGACGTTTGCCACCACATCAAAGCCCAGCCAATACTTGGGCCAAGGTGCAGTTAAGAACGACCAAGACCAAATGCCTTGATCCCGCCAATGGTCAAACGGATACAGACTGGCGTAGACGATCAACGCCACGCACATTTGCGACAGAGGCCAAGCGGAGGTTTTACGCATGGGCCAAGCGTGTTTTTTAGAAAGGTTTGACGACCACCAAGATCACGGCAATGGTCAGCAAGACCACCGGAATCTCGTTGAACCAGCGGTACCACACGTGGCCACGGGTGTTGGTTCGGGTTTCAAATTTGCGAAGCAGGCGGCCACAGCCATGGTGGTAGCCCAGCGCCAGCAGCACCACCGTCAGCTTGGCATGCATCCAGCCATTGCCAGGGCCCATGCCAATACCAACGCCCAGCCAAAGCCACAAACCCAGGCCCACGGCAGGAATCATCAACAAGGTGGTGAAACGCATCAACTTGCGCGCCATCAGCAACAAACGCGCCTCTTCTGCCTCGGACCTAGGCTCAACTTGCGCCAAGTTCACAAAAATGCGAGGTAAGTAAAACAAGCCCGCAAACCAGCTGGCCACGAAGATGATGTGAAAAGATTTGATCCAAAGCATAGGACCAGTTTAGCCGCGCTCAAAAAAAGCCCGACACGAGGTCGGGCCAAGTCACCTGGCAGCTTTGACGCGCAAGGTGCCCGCTTAGGGAGGAAAAGCGGGGAGCAGCAAGCTGCCCGAATGCAATCTAGCAAACACGCAAATTGCCATCAATGGGGGTAACGCCACACGTTTCGCCTAAGCGACACGCACAAACAGGCACAATTTCATATATGCAACACCCTTTTGCCCCTTTCCCCGCCAACCGCCCTCGCCGTCTGCGCCGTGACGACTTCACCCGCCGCTTGGTGCGCGAACACGCGTTGAGCGTGAACGACTTGATCTACCCCGTCTTCGTGCTCGAAGGCGAAAAACGCCGCGAAGCCGTGGGCTCCATGCCCGGCGTCGAGCGCTTGAGCTTGGACTTGCTGCTACCCGTGGCCGAAGAATGCGTGAAGCTCGGCATCCCTGTGATGGCGCTGTTCCCCGTCATCAGCGGCCACCTCAAAACGCCCGATGGCATTGAGGCCACCAACCCCGACGGCCTCGTGCCGCATGTGGTGCGTGAGCTCAAAAAACGTTTCCCCGAACTCGGCGTGATGACCGACGTGGCACTCGACCCCTTCACCAGCCACGGCCAAGACGGCTTGCTGGACGAGACGGGCTACATCCTGAACGACATCACCACCGAAATGCTGGTCAAACAGGCCCTGACCCAAGCTGACGCAGGCGTGGACATCGTGGCCCCCAGCGACATGATGGACGGCAGAATTGGAGCGATTCGAGCAGCGCTCGAATCACGTGGCGCGATTCATACGCGCATCATGGCCTACAGCGCCAAATATGCCAGCGCGTTTTACGGCCCGTTCCGCGATGCGGTGGGCTCAGCGGCCAACTTGGGCAAGGCCGACAAAAAGGTCTACCAAATGGACCCTGGCAACACCGACGAAGCCCTGCGCGAAGTGGCGCTGGACATCGCCGAAGGCGCCGACATGGTGATGGTCAAACCCGGCATGCCCTACCTCGATGTGGTGCGCCGCGTGAAAGACGAATTCAAAGTGCCCACCTTCGCCTACCAAGTCTCAGGCGAATACGCCATGCTCAAAGCCGCCGCCCAAAACGGCTGGCTCGACCATGACGCGGTGATGATGGAAAGCTTGCTCGCCTTCAAACGCGCAGGCGCAGACGGCGTGTTGACCTACTTCGCCATCGACGCGGCGAAAAAATTGCACGGACTGTCTTGATGCATTTGCCTGAAATTCGCAGGTCACACATCGCCATCGCGGTGATTTCGGGCTTGCTTTTCAATGTGTCTTTTCGACTGAACCAGTACTTTGACGCATTGTTTGTCTACTCTGCTGGCATCAGCCTGTTGTTCTTGCCTGCAGGTGTCAAGCTTTTAGCCGTGCTGGTCGGACGTTTACCCGCCATCGTGGGCATCATGGTGGTCAGCGTGCATTTAGGCGCGAGCATTTGGCCAGACAAGCCGATGACGGCCATTGTTTACTTCGCTTTTGTGAGCTTGATGACCTACCCAATTGCGACGTTAGGGGTCATGCGTTTGTTCCACATCCGCAAAAATCTCAGCAACTTACGGTATCAGCACATCGTGGTGTTGTCGGTCGTGGCCAGTGTCCTGAACGGCTTGGTTCACAACTGGCTGTATCTCGCGCAAGGGGTCACCACGAGTGAAGAGCTTTGGCACAAAAGCGCCGCCATGGCATTGGGTGACTTCATGGGCTGCTTTGTGGTGGTGGCGTTTTTCCATGCCGCCATGGGCGTGCTGCGCAGTGCGCGCAACCCCCAAATCGATTGACGCTTAGCCCAGGTGTTTGCCAAAGAAAGCCAAGGTTCGTACCAACGCCAACTTGGCTGACGCTTCTTGGTAAGCACCGCGGTGGTCGCAATTGAAGCCGTGATTGGCGGGATACAAATGCACCGCCACCTCAGGGTGCGCGTGCTTGAACTTTTCCACCGTCTCTAGCGGAATCCAGTGGTCTTCTTCTGCGTAATGCGCCAGCACGGGGCAATGGGGATGACGTGCGATTTCCTCGTCCGTCGTTGAGCCCCCCCCGTAATAAGGCACGGCAGCGCTCAGGCCTGTCACCAAAGCCGCTGCACGCCACGCCAACAAACCGCCCCAGCAATAGCCCACGATGCCGACTTTGCCGCCGCTGGTCTTAGCGGCGTAGTCCACCGCAGCTTGAATGTCGGCCATCACGCCTGGCGCAGGCAAGGACTCGATCGCTGCTTTCAGCGCCATGCCGGCTTGCATGTCTTCGGGCGTGTAGCCCAGCTCCACGCCATGTTTGGCTCGGTGGAACGTGGCGGGTGCCACGGCCAAATAACCTTGCGCGGCATAGCCATCGGCCACTTCACGGATGTGCGCGTTGACACCAAAAATCTCTTGTACGACCACCACCGCGCCTTTGGGCGTACCCTTGGGTTGCGCCACATAGGCCGGAAAAACAAAGCCGTCTGCAGAAGTCAAATTGACAGTCATCTTGAGATCTCCTTAAATTTCTTGGAAGTGAATATCGAACAGCTTACTGGGTTTTCAAAGGCTTGGTGCTATCGTGCTGCCCATTAAGTTCGCTCAACCGCATTGAGGAGACAAGAATGAAACCTGTACTTTTGATCACTGGCGCCAGCCGAGGCATTGGCGCCGCCACTGCAGTTTTAGCTGCGCAGCAAGGCTGGGCCGTGGCCGTGAATTACGCCAGCAATGCACCGGCGGCCGACAGCGTGGTGAAGCAAATTCAAGACGCAGGCGGCACCGCCATCGCGGTGCAAGCCGATGTGGGCGACGAAGCGCAAATTTTGCGCATGTTTGCCGAAGTCGATGCCAAGCTGGGTCGCATCTCAGGCCTCGTCAACAACGCGGGCGTGGTGGATGTGACCGCCAAAGTGCAAGACCAAAGCTGGGCACGGTGGGAACGCATGATGCGCATCAACGTGTTGGGCTCGTTCGCCTGCGCACGCGAAGCCGTCAAGCGCATGAGCACGGCACACGGAGGCTCGGGCGGCAGCATCGTCAACGTGTCAAGCGCCGCTGCACGCTTGGGCGCGCCCGGCCAATACGTGGACTACGCTGCGGCCAAAAGCGCCATCGACGCCTTCACCATCGGCCTCGCCAAAGAAGTGGCGGCAGAAGGTATCCGCGTCAACGCGGTGCGCCCTGGCTTGATTGACACCGACATCCACGCCTCAGGTGGCTTGCCCAACCGCGTACGTGACTTGGCGCACTTGGTGCCCATGCAACGCGGCGGCACCTCTGAAGAAGTGGCGCAAGCCATTGTGTGGCTGCTCAGCGATACGGCCAGTTACACCACCATGAGCTTGATGGAAATTTCGGGCGGACGCTAAAACACCGCCGCCCACTTTGGGCTTGGACGAGTGCCATCGCGTGCGAGGTTTAAGCGGCGAAGCCTCCGGCCAAGGCCTTGCGCAAATAGTCCACAAACGCCGTGACCGCACGTGGCACATGGGGCGAATACGGGCGAATGGCGTACAGCTGCTCGGCAAACGCGCCGACCGGTTGCCAGTCCGGCAGCACCTGAACGAGCTTGCCTTGTTGCAAGGCCGCTTGCGCGCTGAAGTCAGGCAAGAGCGCAATACCCAAGCCCGTTAAGGCGGCCTCACGCAGTGCCTCGCTGTTGTTGGCAGCCAGCTGCCCCGTCACAGGCACCGTGATGCGTTCGTCTTTGTCTTTGGCTTTGGTCTTCACACGCGCCAGCGTCCACGTGGGCGTGTCTTGTGCGCGCAGGTAATGCAGGCAGTTGTGCGCTTGCAAATCAGCGGGGGTTTGCGGCGTACCCGCTCGGCGCAAATAAGTTTTGCTGGCCACCAACACCGAGTGCGTGCTGCACAAAGTCCATGCCACGTGCGTGTCGGGTGGACGGGCGGTGTGACGAATGGCCAAGTCAAAACCTTCTGTCGCCAAGCTGCTGAGTCGGTCTGCCATGTCTAGCTCTATGCGCACCTCTGGGTACTCGCGCAAGAAGTCAGCCAAACGCGGGGCGAGCTGCTGACGTGCAAAGGCCACGGGCGCGGTGACCCGCAACAGGCCACTGGGCACACCTGCCAAGTCACGCACTTGGGCAAAGCTGTGTTCGATTTGCTCAAACGACGCACGGGTGTCGTCCACCAAGCGCTGCCCGGCTTCCGTCAAACGCACGCTGCGGGTGGTGCGCTGCACCAGCGGCACACGCGCGGCGCGTTCGAGTTCGGCAATGCGCTGGCTCATGGCGGCCTTGCTCACACCGAGGCGTGCAGCGGCAGCGGTGTAGCTGCCTTGTTGGGCCAGCACACTGAGCCAATGCAGGTGGTGCCAAAGTTCGCTGATTTTTTGGTCATTCATGGCTTGATTGTTCACTATTTTGAACAATCAATTCAAGGTTTCGCGCTTGTTTCATGTACCTGCCCTGCCTACACTGCGTCATCTTTCCTCAACACCGAGACACCCCATGACACAAGCTCACATCGCGCATTACATCAACGGCGCCGTTGCCAACGGCACCAGCACCCGCACCCAACCCGTCTACAACCCAGCCACAGGCGCTGTCACAGCCAATGTGAGCTTGGCCAATGTGGCCGATGTCAACGCTGCCGTGGCCGCCGCCCACAAAGCTTTCCCCGCGTGGGCCGACACACCGCCCCTGCGCCGCGCCCGTGTGATGTTCAAGTTCTTAGAACTGCTCAACGCCAACAAAGACAAACTGGCTCACATGATCACCGCCGAACACGGCAAAGTGTTCACCGACGCCCAAGGCGAAGTGAGCCGTGGCATCGACATCGTCGAGTTCGCCACCGGTATTCCTCAGTTGCTCAAAGGCGATTTCACCGAGCAAGTGTCCACCGGCATCGACAACTGGACCATGCGCCAACCCCTCGGCGTGGTGGCGGGCGTGACGCCCTTCAACTTCCCCGTCATGGTGCCCGCCTGGATGTTTCCCGTGGCCATTGCCGCTGGCAACACCTTTGTGCTCAAACCCAGCCCGATTGACCCATCGCCTTCGTTGTTCATCGCCGAGTTGCTCAAACAAGCAGGCTTGCCAGACGGCGTATTCAACGTGGTGCAAGGCGACAAAGAAGCGGTCGACGCTTTGTTGGTTCACCCCGATGTGAAAGCGGTGAGCTTTGTGGGCTCCACCCCCATCGCCAACTACATTTATGAGACCGGCGCCCACCACGGCAAGCGCGTACAAGCCTTGGGCGGCGCAAAGAACCACATGGTGGTCATGCCCGATGCCGACATTGATCAAGCAGTCGACGCCCTGATTGGCGCAGCCTACGGCTCAGCCGGTGAACGCTGCATGGCCATCAGCGTGGCCGTGTTGGTGGGCGATGTGGCAGATCGCCTCATGCCTAAGTTGATTGAGCGCACCAAAGCTTTGAAAGTGCTCAACGGCGAAAACCTCGCCGCTGAAATGGGCCCCATCGTGACCGATATTGCGCACAAGCGCATCACCGGCTACATCGAGCAAGGCGTGAAAGAAGGCGCACGCTTGCTGGTCGATGGCCGCAACTTTGATGGCGCGTCTGCTGGCGAAGGCTGCAAGGATGGCTTCTGGATGGGCGGCACCTTGTTTGACAACGTCACCCCAGACATGCGCATCTACAAAGAAGAAATCTTTGGCCCCGTGTTGAGCTGCCTGCGCGTGGCCGACTTGGCCCAAGCCGTGGACCTCATCAACGCCCACGAGTTTGGCAACGGCGTGAGCTGCTTCACCCGCGACGGCAACGTGGCCCGCGAATTCGCACGCCACATCCAAGTGGGCATGGTCGGCATCAACGTGCCAATTCCTGTGCCCATGGCATGGCACGGCTTTGGCGGCTGGAAGAAGAGCTTGTTTGGCGACATGCACGCCTACGGCGAAGAAGGTGTGCGTTTCTACACCAAGCAAAAGAGCGTCATGCAACGTTGGCCTGAGAGCATTGGCAAAGGTGCTGAGTTTGTGATGCCTACATCGAAGTAACTTCTTGCTCTTCGGGTTTGGCGCGGTTGCGTGTGCCTCGGCAGCTTGGAGCGACATGTTTTGCTCCTCGTCTGCTGCGCATCCGAATGTCGCTGCAACATGCCACCCCAATCTACCGCTGCACACGCAAGGGCGCATGACGCTTACAAGCAACCGATATGCATGGACTGAGCTGTGTCAACAGCGAAGCCCATGTTGTCAGAGAAGGGGCGGGCTGGGTAGTGTGTTGCAGCGACATTCGGATGCGCAGCAGACGAGGAGCAAAACGCACTGCCCAGCTCGCCCCTTCTCTGACAACTACAACTGCGACGGCAAGCGAACCACAAGCACAAGCTACCATCCATGCACACAACAACAAAGACTTGAGACCTTGGCATGAGTGATTCCCAGTTTGACTACATCATCGTCGGCGCCGGCACCGCTGGCTGCTTGCTCGCCAACCGCCTAAGCGCCAACGCCAGCAAACGTGTGCTGCTCATCGAAGCAGGCCGCAAAGACGATTACCACTGGATTCACATCCCCGTTGGCTACTTGCACTGCATTGGCAACCCGCGCACCGATTGGCTTTACAACACCGCACCCGATGAAGGCTTGAATGGTCGCAGCTTGCGCTACCCACGCGGCAAAGTGCTGGGCGGCTGCTCTAGCATCAACGGCATGATTTACATGCGCGGCCAAGCGCGTGACTACGACCAATGGGCCGACATCACCGGCGACGCGCGCTGGCGTTGGGACAACGCCCTGCCCTATTTCAAACTCCACGAAGACCACCACGCCGGCGCCAATGCGTCCCACGGCGCCAAAGGCGAGCGCAGCGAAGTGCTGCTGGCAGACAACACCGTGTACGGCGAAACCTTGCGCCATCACATTGCAGGCGGTGAATGGCGGGTCGAAAAGCAACGCTTGCGCTGGGATGTGCTCGACGCGTTTGCACAAGCCGCTGTGCAAGCGGGCATTCCCGCCACCGACGACTTCAACCGTGGCAACAACGAAGGCGTGGGTTACTTTGAAGTGAACCAAAAAAGCGGCTGGCGTTGGAACACCGCCAAGGCCTTCATTCGCCCCACATGCTACGCACGCCCCAACTTTGAGTTGTGGTCATCCGCCCAAGTTGCCAAGCTCGTCATGACGAATGATGAAGACGGCACACAACGCTGCAACGGCGTTGAAGTGTGGACGGGTCACGGCTATGTCACCGTCACAGCCAAGCACTCGGTGGTGCTGAGTGCAGGTGCCATTGGCACGCCTCACATCTTGCAGCTCTCTGGCTTAGGTCCTGCTGAGCTTCTGAAACAACACGGCATTGAACCGGTCATTGACCTGCCAGGCGTGGGCGCCAACTTGCAAGACCATTTGCAAATTCGCTCAGTCTTCAAAGTGCAGGGCGTTCAAACCCTCAACACCTTGGCCAGCAATTGGTGGGGCAAAGCCAAGATTGGTTTGGAATACGCCTTCAAACGCAGCGGCCCCATGAGCATGGCGCCCTCACAACTCGGCGCCTTCACGCGCAGCAGCGCTGACCAGCCGTATCCCAACATCGAGTACCACGTGCAGCCGCTCAGCTTAGATGCGTTTGGTGAACCGCTGCACAGCTTCTCTGCCTTCACGGCCAGCGTGTGCAACTTGAACCCCACCAGCCGTGGCACGGTCAGCATCACCAGCGCTAACTTTGCAGATGCGCCCAAGATTGCACCCAACTACCTGAGCACCGAAGCGGACCGCAAAGTGGCTGCCGATTCGCTCCGTGTGACACGCCGCATCGCAGCCCAACCGGCCCTCGCCAAATACAAGCCTGAGGAGTACAAACCTGGCGTGCAATACCAAACCGACGAAGACTTGGCGCGACTGGCGGGCGACATTGCCACCACCATCTTCCACCCCGTGGGTACTGCGCGCATGGGGCGATTGGACGACGCCATGGCCGTGGTCGACCCCGAGTTGCGCGTGCGAGATGGGCGCGGCGGCGTGGTGCGCGGCCTGCGCGTGGTGGATGCCAGCGTGATGCCCACCATCACCAGCGGCAACACCAACAGCCCCACCTTGATGCTGGCCGAAAAGGCCGCGCAATGGCTGGCGCACGAAGCCGAGCAAGCGTGAGTCGCATACGCCTCGGGTTAGTCCGCAAGGGAAAATCCTAGGCAAAAGGAGACTGAGTGGCGCTTACAGTCATTGCACTCGAAACGGCGTAAGCGCTGTATCACGAGGGTCTGAGGAGACAAACACAACAGACGCTTCCTAAGGGGCGTCACCCAGGAAAGGCACCGGTTACCCCCGGTGCCTTTTGCTTTTTCTGGGCACGTCATTTCCGACCACAATCTGCGCATGGAACTTTTCTTCACCACCTTTGCCTCCGCTTTGGCTGGCTTTGTGGACTCAATCGTCGGCGGCGGCGGTTTGATCTTGCTACCCGCCCTCTTCGCCGTCTACCCATCCACGGCACCCGCCACGTTGTTTGGCACCAACAAAAGCGCGTCGGTTTGGGGCACGGCCTTTGCCACTTGGCAGTACAGCCGTCGCGTGCAGGTGCGCTGGTCAGCCTTGCTCCCAGCCGCGGCAACCACCATGGTGGCCGCCTTTGCAGGCGCATGGCTGGTGACCTTGGTTTCGCCCGAATTTTTGCGTCGCTTGTTACCCGTCGTCTTGCTGGTTGTCCTGATCTACACCTTGATGCGCAAAGACATGGGGCGCCACCATGCGCCACGCTTTCATGGCCGTGCAGAGTTATTGGCGACCTCCACCATCGGTTTGACCATTGGTTTTTACGACGGATTTTTTGGGCCTGGCACGGGCAGCTTCTTTGTGTTTTTGCTGGTGCGTTGGTTGGGCTATGACTTTCTCAATGCGTCGGTGGCGGCCAAGCTGTTGAACCTTTCCAGCAACATCGCCGCCTTGATCTTGTTCACAATGAAAGGCCACGTGTGGTGGCATTTGGCCCTGCCGATGGCCATGGCCAATGTGGCGGGTAGCTTGCTGGGTACGCGCATGGCGTTGCAGCACGGCGCAGGTTTTGTGCGTGGCATGTTCATCGTGGTGGTGAGCGCGCTGATTTGCAAAACCAGCTACGACGCGTTTTTGCGCTAAGGCCCAACAGCGCCTTTGAGGCCGGTCAGCGTGGGCTGGTGGTAGCTGGCTTTTGCGCCGCCGCAGACGCAGCAGCAGCGGAAGCAGATTTGGCAGCAGCCGAGGCGGCTTTTGCTGCGGCTGCAGCTGCTTTCTCAGCCGCAGAAGCAGCCACGACAGGCTCTTCCACTGCCAACTCAGCCGCCTTGGGCGGCCAAGGTACGCTGGCCACTGGGCGGGGTTTGCCAATTGGCCGTGTCGCCTGACCTCTTTGCACCGCTTCAATGTCTTCTTGTGAGGGGTACTGCCCCGTGATGACGAAATCAAACACGCGACGTGCAATCGGCGCTGCGTTTTGAGCGCCAAAGCCAGCGTTTTCTACCACCATGGCCAAGGCCACTTTGGGGTCGTCTGCTGGCGCAAACGCCACGAACAACGCATGGTCGCGCATGCGTTCATCAATGGCCGCTGCGTTGTACTTTTCGTTTTGTTTGACCGTGAACACCTGCGCCGTGCCCGTTTTGCCGGCGCTCACATACTGCGCACCAATGAAGCTGGTGGCAGACGTGCCCTCGACGTTCACACCGATCATGCCTTTTTTGATGACCTCTAAATTCTCTGGCGACAACGGCAGTTGCCCGATGGGCTCCTTGGCCACAAGGGTCGACGCCTTGGTTTCAACGTCCACCACTTCGCGCACCAAATGCGGCTTCATCTTCAAACCGTTGTTGGCCACGGTGCCCATCGCGTGCGCGATTTGCAGCATGGTGAAGTTGTTGTAACCCTGACCAATGCCCAGCGAAATGGTTTCGCCTGAATACCAACGTTGCTGCTCTGGCTTCTTGTAGGTGTTGCGTTTCCACTCGGTAGATGGCAGCACGCCGCGCGACTCACCCAAAATGTCGATGCCTGTGATTTGGCCAAAACCCAAGGGTTTCATTTGGTCGTGCATCAAGTCCACGCCCATGTCACGCGCCAGTGTGTAGTAGTAGGTGTCGCACGACTCGACGATGGACTTGTACATGTCCACCGCACCATGGCCACCCTCTTTGTCGTCACGGAAGCGGTGGTTACCAAACATGAAGTAGCCGGGGTCGGAGATCAGTGTCTTCTCCGCACGCTTGCCGGTTTGCAACGCGGCCAAAGCCATGAAGGGCTTGTAGGTCGAGCCGGGCGGGTAGGTGCCGCGCAAGGCGCGATTCAACAAAGGCTTGTCGATGGACTCATTGAGCGCCGCCCAGTTTTCAGAGTCAATGCCGTCCACAAACAAGTTGGGATCGAAGGTGGGCTTGCTCACAAACGCCAGCACTTCGCCGGTCTTGGGGTCAAGGGCCACCAAGGCGCCACGGCGTTTGCCGTAGAGGTCTTCGACCAGCTTTTGCAACTTGATGTCGATGGACAACACCACGCTGTTGCCGGGAATCGCTTGGCTGCTGTTGAGGCGGCGCACGGCGCGTCCGCCTGCCGAGGTTTCCATCTCTTGCACGCCCGTGGTGCCGTGCAACTGTGTTTCGTAGCTTTGCTCGACACCAAGTTTGCCGATGTAGTCGGTGCCACGGTAATTGCCCGCATCATCCGACTCTTCAATCTTGCCTTTTTCCGCTTGGTTGATACGACCGATGTAGCCAATCACGTGGCTGGCCAGTTGGTTGTACGGGTAGTTGCGGAACAAACGCGCGCGAATTTCAACGCCAGGAAAACGATAGCGCTGCGCAGCAAAGCGAGCCACTTCTTCGTCGCTCAATCGGTTGCGAATAGGCACCGATTCAAAGCTCTTAGATTCGCCCAGTTGCTTTTTAAAGCGACGCTTGTCGCGGGCCTGAATGTCAATGACGCCCGAGAGCTGCTCGATCACTTCTTCCAGCGGCAAGACCACTTTAGATGCGGTAATTTCGAGGGTGTAGGCCGAGTAGTTGGTGGCCAACACAATGCCGTTGCGGTCCATGATGACGCCACGGTTGGGCACGATGGGCACGATGGCCGTGCGGTTGTTTTCGGCTTGTGCGTTGAGTTCGTCGTAGCGCACCACCTGCAAATAAAACAGGCGAATCGACAACAGGCTAAACAACACCACAATCGCACCCGTCACCACCACCATGCGCGACCTGAAGCGTCGCAGGTCGGACTCGATGTCGCGAATCACCCTCATAGCGGTCGGTTCGCGTCAGGATTGGGTGCGCGACGCTGCGGCGCCAACAAAAACACGCTGACCACAGGCCACAACACGGCCTCTAACAGCGGCGCCAAAAAGATAGGCCAACCGGGAAACAGCGCACCCGACATCATGCGCACCAGCAACTCCAACGCATGCGCCACCGCAAACATCGGCAGCACCTGCATGGCCTGTGAAGGCACCGTGAACCACAACAAACGGCGGTGCATCAAGATCGCCATGAATCCAAGCGCGGTATACGTCAAGGCATGCTGACCCAGCAAGGCTGATTGGTGCACATCGGTGGCCACGCCAAAAAAGAAAGCCACGCCAATGCCGACTAGGCGAGGCTGATGGACGCACCAAAACACCAGAGTCAAAGCCAAGAAATCAGGCATCCACGCGGCGTTGCCGACGAGACTGATGTTCACCACCATGTTGGCAAACAAGGCCATCAACAGCGTGAACAAAATGAACATGGGGTTGGCGGGCAGCAACAGCTGTTGGCCACGAGGCATGATCATCGGCGACCTCCCTTTTGCGCAGCAAACGGGAGTTGCTTTTCAATTTGTGGACGTGGTGGCAATTGGTCGCTCAGAGGCTCCAACACCATCACATGGCGCGCGCCCTGCACGCGGCCTACGGGCTCGCACAAGATGCGCGCAAAGGCAGTTTCAGCACGGCGCTCAACTTTGGTGACTTTTCCAACCAAGACCCCAGGCGGGTAAATGCCGTCCACACCACTGGTCGACAACATATCGCCCACCTCAATGTCGGCGTTGGTCGCCATGAAACGCAGCTCTAACAGAGGTGCGCCGCCCGATTCGCCATAGGCCACACCACGCGCACCCGTGCGGGTGTTGAGCACAGGAATGGAGTGTTCACGATCGGTGACCAAGGTCACTTCGCTGACCAGCGGCAACACATGCGTGACTTGGCCCAAGATGCCATGCTCATCCATGACAGGCGAGCTGGCCTTGATGCCATGGGTCATGCCTTTGTCGATGATGAGTTTGCGGGTATAGGGGTCAGCAGCGTCGTACAAAACCTCGGCGGCTTGGCCTTTGGTTTCCAAGCGCTTGCTCAAACTCAACAGCTCGCGCAGCTGTGTGTTTTCCAGCGCCAGCTGCTCCACTTGGCCTGAGCGACGGGCTTGCACCAGCAGCTGCTGGCGTGCCTCGCGCTCGGAAGCTTGCGCCACATCACGCGCCTCAAAATATTCCGTGGAGTATTCAGCCAATGCCTGCGGGCGCATGGCCAGCCACTGCACCGGATACAGCGCCACAGACAAGGTGGCACGCAAAGGCTGCGTCACCCCAAACCGCGCGTCGGCCACCATCAACAGCACCGACAAGGCGCTGAAGAAAAGTAATTTGGAGACGGCGGACGGGCCTTGCTTGAAGAAGGCCGGAGGGGAGCTGTCTAGGGTGCCCAGTGGCACTTAATTATTCGCTCGTGAAGATGGAGCCCAAACGCTCCATACGCTCAAGGGCCAAACCGCAACCACGCACCACGCAAGTGAGCGGGTCTTCGGCCACCAAGACTGGCAAGCCAGTTTCTTCGGCCAACAAGCGGTCCAAGTCACGCAACAACGCGCCACCACCGGTGAGCATCATGCCGCGCTCGGCAATGTCTGCGCCCAATTCGGGAGGTGTTTGCTCCAACGCGTTTTTCACGGCAGAGACGATGTTGTTCAGTGGGTCGGTCAACGCTTCCAAGATTTCGTTCGACGAGATCGTGAAAGAGCGTGGCACACCTTCAGACAAGTTGCGGCCCTTGACTTCCATTTCCTTGACTTCAGAGCCAGGGAATGCAGAACCGATTTGTTTCTTGATGGCTTCAGCGGTTGGCTCGCCAATCAACATGCCGTAGTTGCGACGGATGTAGTTGATGATGGCTTCGTCAAACTTGTCGCCGCCCACGCGCACGCTGCCTTTGTAGACCATGCCGCCCAAAGAGATGACGCCCACTTCGGTGGTACCACCACCGATGTCGACCACCATCGAGCCGGACGCTTCAGACACAGGCAAACCTGCGCCAATGGCGGCGGCCATGGGTTCTTCAATGAGGTACACCTCAGAGGCGCCAGCGCCCAAAGCAGATTCGCGAATCGCGCGACGCTCGACTTGGGTTGAGCCGCAAGGCACACAAATGATGATGCGAGGGCTGGGCTTCAACACCGAGCGTGGGTGCACCATCTTGATGAACTGCTTGAGCATTTGCTCAGTCACGGTGAAGTCGGCAATCACGCCGTCTTTCATCGGACGAATGGCTTCGATGTTGCCGGGCACTTTGCCCAACATGGCCTTGGCTTCGTGGCCGACGGCTTGAATTGTCTTCTTGCCTTGGGGGCCGCCTTCGTGGCGAATTGACACAACCGATGGCTCGTCCAACACGATGCCTTTGTCGCGCACATAAATCAGGGTGTTGGCGGTACCGAGGTCAATCGCCAAATCGGTGGAGAAATACCGACGAAAAGATCCAAACATGTCTGTCCTCAAAGCTTGCCCGCGGGCGCGGACACAAAGGCGAGATAATACCGCATCGCCCGTAAATCGCGGGTTTTTCCCCTTATAAAAGTATGTCCCTGAATGACCAAGACATCAGCCGCATCGCCAACCTGGCCCGGCTAGAGCTGCAGCCTGACGAGCAGGCCCGTATGCGCCACAAAATCAATGACTTTTTCGACATCGTCGAACAAATCCGTGCGGTGGACACCACCGGCGTGGTGCCCATGGCCCATCCCGTGGACGCCATGCAAGGCGCCCACATTGAGCTGCGCCTGCGCCCCGACGTAGCCAGCGAGCCCAACCAACGCGACCTGAACCAACGCAGCGCCCCCGCCGTGGAGCGTGGCTTATTCTTGGTTCCCAAAGTGATTGAGTGAGGCCTTTCGAATGACAAATTTGCATGACATGGGCGTGGCCCAACTGGCCCAAGCCCTCCAAACCAAACAAGCCAGCGCGGTCGAAGTGGCCACGGCCTTTTTGGCCCGCGCTGGCGGCAACCCACACAACACGTTTTTGGACATCGACAGCAAAGTTACGCTGGCTCAAGCCCAAGCCAGCGATGCCCGCATCGCCGCGGGCACAGCAGGCCCGCTGGAAGGCGTGCCAATTGCCCACAAAGACGTGTTCGTCACCCGCGATTTCGCCACCACTGCGGGCTCCAAAATTTTGAGCGGCTACCGCTCGCCCTTTGACGCCACCGTGGTGCAAAAACTCGGCGCCTCCGAATTGGGCGGCGCAGGCATGGTCACTTTGGGCAAGGTCAATTGCGACGAGTTCGCCATGGGCTCTGCCAACGAAAACTCAGCCTACGGCGCGGTCACCAACCCGTGGGACACCTCGCGCATTCCCGGTGGTTCATCGGGCGGCAGTGCTGCCGCTGTGGCGGCGCGTTTGGCGCCTGCTGCGACCGGCACCGACACCGGCGGTTCGATTCGCCAACCCGCCAGTTTTTGCGGCATCACCGGCATCAAGCCCACCTATGGCCGCGCCAGCCGCTACGGCATGATTGCCTACGCCTCCAGCCTTGACCAAGCCGGCCCCATGGCCCGCAGCGCCGAAGACTGCGCACTGTTGCTCAGCGCCATGTGCGGGCCTGACCTCGACCGCGACTCCACTTCGCTCGATGTGCCTGCTGAAAACTTCTCTGCCAAGTTGGGCGACAGCTTGGCTGGCCTGCGCATCGGTATTCCCAAAGAGTTTTTTGGCGACGGCCTCGCCGCTGACGTGCGCACCGCAATTGACGCCGCGCTGAAAACCCTGGAAGCCCAAGGCGCCAAACTCGTGCCCATCACGCTGCCTCGCACCGAGTTGGCCATTCCGGTGTACTACATCATCGCGCCCGCCGAAGCCAGCTCGAACCTGAGCCGCTTTGATGGCGTGAAGTTTGGCCACCGTGCCAAGGACTACACCGACCTCGTGAGCATGTACAAAAAAACCCGCGCCGAAGGCTTTGGCGAAGAGGTCAAACGCCGCATCATGACCGGCGCGTATGTGCTGAGCCACGGCTACTACGACGCGTACTACCTGCAAGCCCAAAAAATTCGCCGCATGATTGCGGACGACTTCCAGCGCGCCTTCGCCGAGTGTGACGTGATTGCTGGCCCCGTCGCCCCCACCGTCGCGTGGAAGCTGGGCAACAACGCCAGCGACCCATTGGCTGACTACTTGGCCGACATCTTCACCCTGCCCGCCTCCCTCGCTGGCTTGCCCGGCATGAGCGTGCCCGTGGGCTTTGGCGCTGACCAAATGCCAGTGGGTATGCAACTGATTGGCAACTACTTGCAAGAAGCGCGTTTGCTCAACGTGGCGCACCAGTACCAACTGAACACCGATTTCCATAACGCCAAGCCGGAGGGCGTGAAATGATGCCCCCACGTTCTTCACTTCGTGTAATCACTGCCCCCCGCGGGGGCGCTGGCCTCCCTTGGGGTGGCCCGGCAGGAGCCCAGATATGACCGCCAAATTAGTTCAAGGCTACGAAGTCGTCATCGGCTTTGAAACACACGCCCAGCTCTCCACGAAGAGCAAAATTTTCAGCCGCGCCTCAGTGGCGTTTGGCGCTGAGCCCAACACGCAAGCTTGCGCGGTGGACATGGCCCTGCCCGGCACCTTGCCCGTGATGAACATCGGCGCTGTCGAACGCGCGATTGAGTTCGGCTTGGGCGTCAACGCACACATTGCCGAGCGCAGCATCTTTGCGCGCAAAAATTACTTCTACCCCGACCTGCCCAAGGGCTACCAAATCAGCCAATTTGAAATTCCGGTGGTGCAAGGTGGTGAGGTGTCGTTCTTCTTGGAAGTTGGCAAAGAGACCGTGCACAAAACCGTGCGCTTGGAACGTGCCCACCTCGAAGAAGACGCAGGCAAATCACTGCACGAAGACTTCATTGGTCAGTCAGGCATCGACTTGAACCGCGCTGGCACACCGCTGCTAGAAATCGTCACGCAACCCGACATGCGCAGCAGCGAAGAAGCCGTGGCCTATGCCAAAGAGCTGCACAAAATCGTGACGTGGATTGGTATTTGCGACGGCAACATGCAAGAGGGCTCGTTCCGTTGCGACGCCAACGTGTCGGTGCGCAAACCCGGCGCGCCCTTGGGCACACGCCGCGAGATCAAGAACCTGAACAGCTTCAAGTTCATGCAGCAAGCCATCGACTACGAAGTACGCTGGCAAATTGACCAAATCGAAGACGGCCACGCCATCGAACAAGCCACCGTGCTGTTCGACCCCGACACGGGCGAAACCCGCGCCATGCGCACCAAAGAAGATGCCGCCGACTACCGCTATTTCCCCGACCCAGACCTGCCACCGTTGGTGATTGGTCGCGATTGGGTGGAGCGCGTGAAAAGCGAAATGGCCGAGCTGCCTCGCGTCATGGCCGAGCGCTTTGTGCGCGACTACGCACTGCCCGAATACGACGCGACACAACTCACACAAAGCAAGGCCACAGCGGCTTACTTTGAAGCCACCGCCAAAGCGTGCGGCCAAGCCAAGCTGGCCAGCAACTGGATCATGGGTGAAGTGTCACGCCGCTTGAATGCGAGCGAGATGGGCATCGAGCAAGCGCCTGTGAGCGCTGCACAACTGGGCGCGTTGATCAGCCGCATCACCGACAACACCATCAGCAACAACGCGGCGCGTCAGGTGTTTGAAGGCCTGTGGAATAAAGAAGGCCCCTCCGGTAGCGAGGGCGATGTCGACGCCATCATCGAAGCCAAAGGCCTCAAGCAGATGAACGACACCGGCGAGCTGGAAAAAATCATCGATGACGTGCTGGCCGCCAATCCCAAGAACGTGGAAGAGTTCAAAGCCGGCAACGCCAAAGCCTTGAACGGTTTGGTGGGCCCGATCATGAAAGCCAGCAAAGGCAAGGCCAACCCCGCGCAAGTCAATGAACTGTTGATGAAAAAACTGAGCTAAAAAATAGCCGCAATCTAGGAGACACACATGAACGCATCCACCTTGCTTCGCCGCACTGTGTTGGGCTTGGCCGCAGCCTCAACGCTGATGGCCCTGACAGCGCCCACGGCATTTGCGCAAAACAAAACACTGCTGCGCATCTCTAGCCCCGCAGTGCCTGACGATTGGCACGGGAAGATGTGGGATGTGTTCAAAGAGTCGCTGAACAAGTCGGCACCCAACGCCTATGACGTGCAAATCAACTTGAACGGTTCTTTGTTCAAACAAGGCACAGAGCCCGCTGCCATGGCACGTGGCAATTTGGAGTTGGCGTCTATCTCGGCGTTTGACATTGCCAAGCTGGTACCTGAGTTTTCGATCTTCACCGCAGGCTATGTCATCCGCGATCCCAAGCACCAGCAAAAAGTGTTCAACGGGCCCATTGGCGACGAGCTGTTCAAAATGGCTTCTGAAAAAATGGATGTCACGCTGCTCGCCACCGCTTACTTGGGCACACGCCAACTCAACCTGCGCGACACACGCAAGGTCAGCACACCCGCCGACCTGAAGGGCGTGAAACTGCGCATGCCAGGCTCTAAAGAATGGTTGTTCTTGGGCGACTCTTTGGGCGCTACGGCCACGCCACTCGCCTTTGGCGAGGTGTACATGGGCCTGAAAACCGGCACCATCGACGGCCAAGACAACCCGCTGCCCACCGTGCGTGCGGCCAAGTTTTACGAAGTGACGCAGCAAATTGTGTTGACCAACCACTTGGTTGACAGCTTGTTCATCGCGGTGTCCAACAAGACTTGGAACAGCCTTTCTGCGGCTGAACAAAAGACCCTCAAAGCCGCTGCACAAGCGGCTGCCAAGTTCAACAACGAGAACCGCATCAAAGAAGAAGCACAAATCTTGGACTTCTTCAAAAAGCAAGGTTTGAAAGTCAACAAGCCCAACGAAGAAGCTTTCCGCAAAGCTGTGCAGGCGGCCTATGACAAATCTGAGATGGCGCAGAACTGGCCCAAAGGCCTGATTGAACGCATCAACGCGACCAAATAAGCATGTTTTTGCGCAAAATCGCGAACGCGATTGGGGGCTTGCTCTTTCTCGCCTTGTTCCTTACTTTTTTGGTTCAGATCACGGCACGGTTTGGTTTTAACCAGCCGCTGCCGTGGAGCGATGAATTGGCGGTCATCCTGTATCTGTGGGTCATTCTGTGGGCTTGCGCGTTTGTGGTGCCAGAAAAAGAACACGTGATGTTTGACTTGGTATGGAACAGCGTCAGCCCCACGACCCGTCGCCTCATGCGCCTGGTGGGGCACACACTTATCGGCGGCTTGGCCATCGCTGCCATTCCTGCAAGCTGGAGCTACGTGCACTTCATGGCCCGCGAGAAAACCGCCGTGCTGGGCCTGTCATTTGAATGGGTGTTTTTACCTTTTGTGTTGCTGCTGGTGTCATTGGCTGCTCGCAGTTGGCACGGCTTGGTGCAAGCCATGAACAACCGCGACCTAGACATTCACGAGGCCAACCCATGACGATAACGCCCCTCACCGCCTTAGCCGCCGTGTTGGTGCTGGGCATGTTGTTGCGCATGCCCATTGGGTTTTCAATGCTCATGTCGGGCGTGGCTTACCTCATCACCAAAGGCCAAGACTTAGGTCTTGTGGCAGAACAGGTCAGCAACGGCCTTTACAACAGCTATGTGTTGTTGGCCGTACCCTTGTTTGTGTTTGCCGCCAACTTGATGAATGCTGGCACGGTGAGTGAGCGCATTTTTGACTTTTGCCGCATCCTTGTTGGTCGCATGCGCGGTGGCTTGGCGCAAGTCGATATTTTGGTCAGCGTGATCTTCTCGGGCATGAGCGGCAGTGCCATTGCCGATGCCGCAGGCCCCGGCCTTGTGACGATTCGCCAGATGCTCAAAAAGCCCGAATACACCCGCGGGTTTGCGGGTGCTGTGGTGGTGGCCAGTGCCACCCTCGGCCCCATCATCCCGCCGTCAATTCCGATGGTGATTTATGCACTCGTCTCGGGCGCCTCTGTGGGCGCCTTGTTCTTGGGTGGTGTCGTCCCGGGTTTGTTGATGACGGTACTCATGATGAGCGTGGTCCACCTCATTGCCACGAAGCGCGACATGCCACGTGAAGACCCGGTGCCTCTGCACGAATGGCCCAGCATTTTGTTTCGCGGCGCGTTGCCGTTGTCCATGCCCATCGTGTTGTTGGGTGGCATTTACTCGGGCGCCTTCACGCCCACCGAAGCCGCCGCAGTTGCCGCACTGCATGCCTTGATTTTGTCAACGGTGGTGTACCGCGCGCTCACCTGGCGCAGCTTTTGGGGCGTGGTGATGGAGTCCACACGTGCCAGCGCTGTCATCACCATCATCTTGGCCGGCTCGTTCATCTTGAACTACGCCTTCACCGCCGAGCAGGTGCCGCAACAGATGGCCACTTGGGTGGGCAGCATGCAGCTCAGCCGCATTCAATTCTTGCTGATGGTCAATGCGTTGTTTTTGGTACTGGGCTGCTTCTTGGATGTATCCGTGCTGCTGCTGGTGTTTGTGCCCATGTTGCTACCCGCAGTCAATGCACTGGGCATCGACCTCGTTCACTTCGGTGTGCTGGTGGTGCTCAACATGATGATTGGCCTGATTCACCCCCCCTTTGGCATGCTGCTGTTTGTGACCAAAGCGCTCACCGGTATTCCCATTGGCGAGATGATGCGCGAGGGATGGTTGTTTTTAGTCATGTTGCTGGGTTTGCTGCTGGCTCTCACCTTCTTTCCACAACTTGTACTGTGGCTGCCACAGACCATGGGCTATGGCGCGACCACATGACCCAGACACCCGCCGCACCGCACAGCCGTCTTGAAGACATTCAAGGCCTGCTCACTGGCTGCTTGTTTGTTGCTTTGGGTATTTGCATGTTTCGTGAGGCGGCGCCCTTTACAGGTGGCACAACGGGCATCGCTTTCCTAGCGCACTACTTCTTCCATCTTTCTCTAGGTGCGGTGCTGTTCATCATCAACCTGCCTTTTTATATCTTTGGTTGGCAAAAGCTAGGCCATGCGTTCACCGTGAAAACATTTGTGGCCGTGGGCTTGCTATCTATTTACGTCGAGTTGCTGCCTCAGTGGATCGCGTTCTCACACCTCGACCCCGTTTTCGCCGCACTGATGGCGGGCCTCTTAGTGGGCACAGGTATTTTGATTTTGATTCGTCACGGCGCTAGCTTGGGCGGCGTGACGATCATGGCGGTGTATTTGCAAAAAACACGTGGCTGGCGTGCTGGTCACGTGCAAATGGTCATCGATGCTTGCATCTTGATGACCGCCTTTGCACTCACTGACGCGCACAAAGCCTTGCTGTCATTACTCGGTGCATTTGCTTTGAATTTGGTGATTGCCGTCAACCACCGCGCCGACCGTTACTACGGCGCCTAAAGCTCACAACTTAAACGCCGTAACGCTCGCGATACGCCTGTGTGCGAGCCAAATGCTCACCCATGGCGTTGTCGGGCTGCTTGCCCAAATAAGCCAACAAGTCTTCCAGCTTGGCAATGGTGCACACGCTCATACCCAATTGTTCACGCACGTATTGCACCGCGCTGTAGGGCACATCTTTGGTGGAACCATCGGCTTGTTTTTCGGTGGCCATTTCTTGGCGGTCCAACGCAATCGCCACGGCGTGCGGTGTGGCGCCTGCCGCTTTGATGAGGGCAATCGATTCACGCGCAGCCGTGCCCGCGCTCATCACATCGTCCACGATCAACACACGGCCTTTGAGTGGTGCACCCACCAAGCTACCGCCTTCGCCATGGTCTTTGGCTTCTTTGCGGTTGTAGGCAAACGGCACGTTGCGTCCTAGGCGTGCCAACTCAATCGACACGGCCGCACCCAATGGAATGCCTTTGTAGGCGGGGCCAAAAATCATGTCGAACTCGATGCCGCTGTTGACAATGCACTGCGCATAAAAACTGGCCAGCTTACCCAACTTGGCACCATCGTCAAACAAACCGGCATTGAAAAAGTAAGGGCTCATGCGGCCCGCTTTGGTTTTGAACTCCCCAAATTTCAGCACGCCACAATCCAGCGAAAATTGCACAAACTCTTGTGCCAACGCGTCGTTGGCAGCCACACTCTGACTCATGGGGAAATTCCTTGTTCAAACTAACCAGCCTCAACCTCAACGGCATTCGTTCGGCCGCCCGCAAGGGCGTGGAAGCTTGGCTCGAAAAAGCCAGCCCTGATTGTATTTGCGTCCAAGAAATCAAAGCCCAGGCCCCCGATGTCGAAGGCAGCTTCGACACCTTGGCGGGTTTGAAAGGCCACTTTCACTATGCCGAGAAAAAAGGCTACTCAGGCGTGGGCGTGTACACCAAACACGAGCCCAGCGATGTGATCGTAGGCTTTGACGGCGGCGAATTCGATGCAGAAGGCCGTTACGTCGAGCTGCGTTTTGACACACCCACCCAAAAGCTCTCCATCATCAGCAGCTACTTCCCCAGTGGCTCGTCCGGCCCTGAGCGCCAAGACGCGAAGTTTCGTTTCTTGGCCGCCATGTACCCACACCTCAATGCCTTGAAGCAAGAGCGAGAGTTTGTGCTGTGCGGCGACATCAACATCGCGCACAACGAGGCAGACTTGAAGAACTGGAAGGGCAACAAAAAGAACAGTGGCTTCTTGCCCGAAGAGCGTGCGTGGATGACGCAACTCACCACTGAAGGCGGCATCGTCGACGTGTATCGCCAGCTGCAACCCGACACCACCGACGCTTGCTACACCTGGTGGAGCAACCGCGGCCAAGCCTATGCCAACAACGTGGGTTGGCGCTTGGACTACCACTTGGCCACCCCAGCGATAGCAGCCAAGGCACGCAGCGAGGCGATCTACAAGGACGAAAAATTCTCAGACCATGCGCCCATCACCATCGCCTATGCGGGCCTGATTTAAGGCTGATCACTCTGCATTGATCTGGCTGTAATGCTTAAAAACAGCCGAATCATCCAGAGCACCCCAACCTTTGGCTGCGGTGGCTAGGAAACTCAAATAAGCCGCGTTCGCAATCGGTGCAGGGAAAGTGCTTTGACGTGCCGCATCGACAACGAGTCCTAAATCTTTGACGAAAATGTTCACCGCTGAAGTGATGTCATCAAACGACTCTCGCACCATGCGTGGTCCGCGATCACCCAGCATCCACGACGACGCTGCGCCACTCTTGAGGATCTCAAGTGAAGTGTCCAACGGCAAACCGGCGCGTCTCGCCAACGCAAGCGCCTCACCGGCCGCAGCCAAATGCACGCCACACAGCAGCTGATTAATCACCTTCATCTGGCTGCCCATGCCTGGTTCGTCACCCAAAACATAGACGCTTTTGCCAAATGTCTCAAGCACCGGCTTAACGCATGCCACATGCACTGGATGACCCGCCGCCATGATGGTCAGCGTACCTGCGTGTGCGCCCACCTGCCCACCCGTGACTGGCGCATCCACCAGGCCAATGCCTCGAGCTTGCAATCGCTTGCCGAGCGATTGCACATAGCTTGGCGGCATGGTGCTGCAAGTGACCACCAAAGCATGCGACTGAAGGCTTTCTAACGCGCCATCTTGGCCAAACAAAGCGGATTCAGTCTGAGCATCATTCACCACGAATGAAATCAGAATATCAACAGACCCAGCACCTTGGCGCAGGCTGGGGGAGGTTTTACCCCCCTGCGATTCAAGCCATCGCAAAGCTTCAGAATTCACATCGAAACCAACGACGTCGTAACCCTTGCTTAACAAGTTAAGCGCAACGCCTTTGCCCATGGCGCCCAAGCCAACCAAGCCAACCACTGGCTTGGTGTTTTCCTTTTGAACAGAACTCATGAGGTTTACATCCGAATTGTCATGGCCGGCACGAAGCTAAAAAGCATCAGTACACCGAACGCCACAAAATAAAAGGGAATCAACTCAATCACCACATGCCCCATTCGTACTTTGGCAATCGAGCTGGTGATAAACAACGTTGTGCCTACCGGCGGGTGATACAAACCAATAGAAAGGTTGATGATCATCATGATGCCAAGCTGCACCGTGTCCATACCAATCGCACTGGCAAGCGGCACAAACATGGGCGTCAACAACAACACAGCGGCAGGCAAGTCAATGAACATACCAATCGCCAACATGATGAAGTTCATAGACAAAATAATCATCCATGGCTCACCCAAAGTTGTCTTGGCAAAGTCAACGAACGCTGCTGGCAATTGTTCAAAGGTTAAAACCCAACCCACCACACTAGAGGCCATGATGATCAACATCACCACTGACGTCGCCAACCCAGCATCCAAAATGGCATGTCGCAAACGGGGCATATCCAAGTCACGATAAATAGCCACCGATACGATGAGTGCATAGAGCGTAGACATCACACTGACTTCTGTTGGCGTTGCAATACCAAAGCGCAAGAAGATGATGATGAGCACGGGCAAGGCCAAGGCCGGCATCGCATACATGGTGGATTTGCGCAGCAGGCTCCAGCTAAAGGGGGATGTGTCACGCGGGAATCCACGGCGACGCCCTTGCACATAGCACACCAGCATGAAACCAATGCACATCAATATGCCAGGCAAGATGCCTGCGACAAACAGTGCACCAATTGATGCGCTAGATACCAAGGCATAAATGATCATTGGGATCGACGGAGGAATGAGAATGTCGATCGTCGCCGCAGCCGCCAGTGAACCCGCAGCAAACGCCGATGGATACCCCATCTTCTTGAGCCAAGGAATCAGAAGCGAGCCAATGGCAGAAGCATCGGCAACAGCAGACCCAGAAACACCGCCAAAAATAGTAGATGACAAAACGCCAACTTGTGCAGGTCCGCCATGAAAGCGCCCCATGAGTAAAGTCAGCATGTCAATCAAATGTTGGCCCAACTTGCCGCCCACCATGAGAGAGCCCGTCAGCATGAAAAACGGAATCGCCACGAGTGGGAAGCTCTGGCACTGCGTCACCAGTTGCTGAACAATGAAGTCAGCACCCAAGCGATCCGAAGGCAGCAAGCCGATCTCGGAGGCAACGATCAGCGAATGCGCAATCGGCAATCCGAAAAGAGCCAAGACAAGAAAACAGAGAAAAATGATGATTGAAAGCATTGCAAATTCCTCTTAGTTCAGGTTCTGAGACACATCATCGGCATGCGTCTGAGACCAGACCTTCACACCTTGAGTCAGGGAGGTAACGGTCAGGGCTACAAAGCCCACCAGCATTCCCCCGTAAGTCACAGAAGTCGGCACACCGAGCACGTGGCTGTGCTCGGCATGCACGATGGGCAGTAATGTCCATGTTCCCCAGGCCAACAGCGAATATCCGGCCATCAAGATAGCGGAATTCACCAGTTTGACGATGCGACGCAGCTTCGGAGAAAACTTCTCCGTGAGCCAGACGATGCTGATATGAGAGCCGTGCTGTGCAGCAAGCACAACGCCGGCCATCACCATCCATGGAAAGACGAGTTCTGGAATTTCGCCTCCCCATTGCATGCTGGTCCCAGCAACATATCGCAGGATCACGTTGATCGTTAGAACACCGAACAAGAACACCATGGTGATGTAGAGAATCCAACGACACGCTGCCTGCACTGCAGCGTCTAGCCAGTCACAACATTGATTAGTACTGGAAAACACGTTCATGCTCCGGTTTATTTAGCAGCGCGTGCGGCCGCCACGACCTTGCGCACGAATTCGCCTTGAGGACCAGTTGCCCATTTGTCGATCACCGAATCGGTCGCCTTCGCGAACGGCGTCAAGTCAGGACGGTTGAACTGAATGCCTTTGGCCTTGAGTTCACCTTCGAGCTTTTGATCAGACTCCAAAGATGCCTTGCGGTTGAATTGCGTGGCCTCGGCAGCAGCTTCGTGGAACAGCTTGCGATCCGCTTCAGACAAGCGATCAAAGCTGCGCTTGGACATGACAAACGGTGTCATTTCATATTTGTGCGAGGTGTACGAAATGTATTTCTGCACTTCATACAGTTTGGATGACCAAATATTCATCAATGGGTTTTCCTGACCATCTACGACGCCCTGCTGCAATGCCACATAAAGCTCGGAGAACTTAATTTGTTGAGGATCAGCGCCCAAGGCCTGCATGATGTCGATGGTCGTGGGGTCTGGTGGCGTACGCAACTTCATTCCTTTAAGGTCAGCTGGCGTATTGATCGGACGGCTCTTATTGGAAATGTGGCGGATGCCGTTATCCCAATATCCCAACACAACCATGCCTTTGGCTTCGGTGTGTTTGCCCAACTCTTGACCCACCGGACCGTCCAAAACCTTCCATGCAGTTTGCAAGGTTGGGAAGAGGAAAGGCATGCCGAAAGCGGCATATTCCGGCACCACGGAAGAGATCGCACCTTGCGAGTTAGCCGACAAATCGACGGCCCCCGTACGCAGCGAAGTCAAAATTGGCACATCATCGCCAAGCTGAGCAGCTGGCGCTACTTGAATTTCAAAGCGTCCATTCGACTTCGCTTTGACCAACTCAGCGAACTTCACAGAAGCCTCATGCTTTGGATTGCCCACAGCAGCGTTGTGCCCTAAGGTCATTTTGGTTTGTGCATGCGCAACAACCGCACACAAAGCCAGTACAGCGGTAGCAACTTTTTTATTGATTAATTTCACTTTTGTCTCCTTCTTGGTTTGGATAAAGATCTGGCTCAGAGCCAGGATTTCAGCGATGCAACGATCGCCGATGTTGAGATTCCGTAACGGTCATGCAAAGTTGGCAAAGCGCCCGCATCCAGAAACGCATCTGGTAAAGCGATCTGCTTGAATTCGGGTGCCAAGCGATGACGCAAAAGTAGCGTAGCGACTGCCTCGCCAAGCCCGCCAATTGCCGCATGGTTTTCAGCCACCACGACCAAACGACCACTGACGCCCGCTTCCCGAAGGATGGTCTCTTCGTCGAGAGGTTTGATGGTGGGCACGTGCAGCACAGCCACGTCGGCACCGCCACCTTCGAGCTCCTTGGCAGCTTCCAGCGCGCGCATCGTCAACAAGCCACTTGAGATGATGAGCACGTCACGGCCACCACGCAACAACTTGGCTTTGCCTAGCTCGAACTTGTAGTTGTATTCGTCTAGCACCAGGGGCACTTGACCACGCAACAAACGCATATACACCGGGCCACGGTGTGCAACGATCGCGGGAACGGCTTGTTCTATGTCCAACGCATCGCATGGGTCGATGACGGTCATATTTGGAATGCCGCGCATCATGGCCAGATCCTCAGTGGCCTGATGACTTGGACCATAGCCGGTGGTCAGACCAGGCAAGGCACAAGCAATCTTCACGTTCAGATTTTCTTCAGCAATCACTTGGTGAATGAAGTCATAAGCACGACGCGTGGCAAACACGGCATACGTGGTTGCAAACGGCGTCAAGCCTTCTTTCGCCATACCGCCCGCAGCCGCCATCAACAACTGTTCAGCCATACCCATTTGGAAAAAACGGTCCGGATACGCTTGTGCGAACAAATGCAGATCGGTGTACTTGGCCAAGTCGGCGGTCAAGCCAACAATATCTTGGCGCTCACGTGCCAATTCAACCAATGCCTTGCCAAACGGAGCCGCTTGGGTTTTTTGACCTTCACCAGCGATAGAGGCAATCATGGCCGACGTCGTCAGTCGTTTTTTAGGTTGCACGACGGTATTCATGCTTGCTCCTTGTGTGCTGCGTCCAAAATCTCAAGGGCTTGTTGCCACTCAGGGGGGTCGACGCGAATGAAATGGTTTTTCTCACGCGTTTCCAAAAACGGGACGCCTTTGCCCATCAGTGTGTCGATCAGCAATACGCGTGGCTTCGCTTCCGTCAGATCACGGGCAACATCAAATGCATGACGCACCGCTTGAAGGTCGTTGCCGTTGACACGCTGCACATGCCAACCAAATGAAGCCCACTTGTCAGCCAACGGCTCAAAGCCAAGCACCTTGGAGGATGGTCCATCCGCCTGTTGGTTGTTGATGTCCACCAAACAGATGAGATTACCAAGGCCATGGTGTGCGGCTGACATCGCCGCTTCCCACGTGGAACCTTCATCAAGCTCCCCATCGGACATGGAGTTGTAAACAAAGGCAGGGTTGTTTTTCAACCGCAGACCCAGCGCCATGCCTACGGCAATTGGCAATCCTTGACCAAGAGAACCACCCGAAATTTCCATGCCGGGTGTGTACGTTGCCATGCCAGACATAGGCAAACGGCTGTCATCGCTGCCATAGGTTTCTAGCTCACTCTCAGGCAGGATCCCAGCCTCAATCAAAGCCGCGTAATGGGCAATCGCGTAATGGCCGTGTGAGAGCAGAAAACGGTCACGCTCTTCGTATTCAGGATCATCCGGACGAAACTTCATGGCATGGCAATAAGCCACTGCCAACACATCTGCATATCCCAATGCCTGACCGATATACCCCTGCCCCTGCACCTCGCCCATGCGAAGTGCGTACCGGCGGATTCTGTAGGCACGCGTCTCGAGTGAGTCGTGACCCGACGAAAAATTCATGCTTGTCTCCTTGTGTTTTAAACGCTCCCCTGCTGTGGGGAACTTTGTCGAATTGCATTGAAATTTCGGCGTAGTCTATGCGCCATAATCCATGACCACAAATGAAGTTTTTAGCTTAATTGATGAGCTAAATTCACCAATTAAACATGCGTCACCTACCGCCTCTAAAGTCTTTAATCGCCTTCGAAGCCGCAGCCAGACTAGGTTCTTTCGGTGCTGCAGCGGATGAATTAAGCCTTACGCCATCCGCAATAAGCCATCAAATTCGTGGCCTTGAAGACACTCTAGGGATTTCCCTATTCCATCGAGTTGGTCGTGTGGTGGAGCTCACCGATGTGGGTCGTCGCTACGCTGAAAGCGTGACCGAAGGAATCAATGTCATTGCGGCAGGGACACGCAGCATTGAGCGTTCGGGCAAAAGCGACATACTGACCATTCACACGGTGCCAAGCTTTGGCACGCAATGGCTCATGCGAAGGCTCTCTCGCTTCAGCGCGATATTTCCAGACATCGATGTCAGGCTCAACGCTTCCGTTTCTTTGGTCAACCTCCTCTCTGAAGAGGCTGACTTTTCAATACGCTATGGCATGGTTTTTCCAGACACGGGCGTCGAGCTGGCGTCTCTGCCAGCAGAAACAATCGTCGCCTTGTGTGCGCCTAGTTTTGCCAAAAAGCACAAGCTACGAAAAAGCAAAGATGTTGCGGGCATCACGCTGATCCACTCTGAAGTGAATATTTACAGCTGGCGTGAATGGCAGCGAGACCATCCAGACGTGATGCTCAAGCTCGACCGTGGGCCGAGATTTGACCGCTCATTCATGGCGATCAGTGCCGCCGTTGATGGTTTGGGGCTTGGACTAGAGAGCCGCTTGCTTGTTGAGCGTGAACTTCAAGAGGGGCGATTGGTATTGCCTTTCGGCGCCGAGGGCCCCACCAAGGTATGTCACCACCTCACCTACCTCAAAGCCAAAGCACATCTTCCGAAGATGAAAGCCTTTCGCGAATGGTTGTTTGAAGAGCTTGAAGCATCGCAACCCTAATTACTTGCAAGCCTTTTGCAGCCATTGCAAAAATTGAACAACTGCCGGACGATTTGTGTTGCGCTGCGGGTAGACCGCAAAGTGCGCTTGAATCGAAAGTGCGGATTGACGTGAAAACACAGGCACCAACTGCCCCCGCTGTAAATAGGCACTAGCCAGCCAAGCACTTTCTAAAGCAATGCCTAGGCCTTGAGCTGCCGCATCCAACGACATCATGGCGCGATCGAAACTCAACTCGACGCGTTCTGGCGGACCTTCAAGCCCCTGTGCCGAAAACCAGTCATGCCATTGCACCCGATTCACCGTTGATTGGATGAGCGGTACATGCAACAGATCTCGTTTATGCCGCACACGATGCGCTTGAATGAAGTCAGGGCTGGCAAGCGGCTGTATCGTTTCCGTGCTCAACGGTTCAATCACCAAATGCTGCCAATTCGGCACGCCGTAACGAATGTCGATGTCCACCAACCCTTGCTGGAAATCTGAGTGTGAAGGTGACGAAGAAACAAACAGCGCGATATCGGGATTCGTTTGCGCAAACTCACTGATACGCGGCATCAACCAAAGGCTGGCAAAGCTCGGACTGGCATGCACATAAAGACTGTGTCGCCCGCCTTGGCGCGCCTCGTGCGTCGCCGCCGAAAGTGCGGCCAAAGCACCCGAAATACGCCGAAGGTAGGCCGCCCCCTCAGGTGTTAGCTGAGTACTTTTGAGCGTTCGCTCGAAAAGCTTGACACCCAACATGCCTTCCAGCTTGGCTATTTGATGACTCACAGCAGAAGGCGTGAGATGAAGCTCTGAAGCAGCAAGCGCAAAGCTTTGCCGCCGTGCAATGGCCTCAAACGCAAGCAGTGATGAGAGTGAAGGGATCATTTCCAGGAAAAGCTAAGGTGAATTTAATTCATCTCACGATGATTTTTTATCGCTTGAACTAACCATCGAGTCTACTCACAATCAGCGCTCCAAAGCTTCAAAAAATTTAGGAGACTCAAATGTTGCTCAAAGACAAAGTGGCCGTCATCACCGGCGGTGCCAGCCTCAATGGCTTAGGTTTTGCCACCGCCCGCATGATGGCGGCGCAAGGTGCCAAGGTGGTGATTCTTGATCTGGAACAGGCCAACCCACAGGCCGCGGCCGCCCAATTAGGCGCCGAACACCTGGGCCTCGTGGCCAACGTGACTGACAAAGCATCGTGCGAAGCCGCTGCTGCGCAAATCAAAGCGAAATACGGTCGCATCGACATCTTGGTCAACAACGCAGGCATTACACAACCCGTCAAGTTCCTTGATATTTCCGGCGCAGACTACGATCGAATCATGGATGTCAGCCTTCGCGGGACGCTGTATGCCTCTCAGGCCATGCTGCCCACCATGCTGGCGCAAAAGAGCGGCTCGATCATCTGTATTTCCTCCGTGTCGGCACAACGCGGCGGCGGCATCTTGGGTGGTCCACACTACTCCGCAGCAAAAGCTGGCGTGCTGGGTCTCGCCCGTGCCATGGCGCGTGAATACGGCGGCAACAACATTCGCGTCAACTGCGTCACACCTGGTCTGATCGCAACCGACATCAACAAAGGCAAGATTCCAGAAGACAAGCATCAGGCCATTCTGGATGGCATTCCACTCGCCCGCATCGGTGAACCCAACGACGTCGCAGGCTGCGTGGTATTTCTCGCGAGCGATCTGTCTAAATACTGCACGGGCGTCACACTTGATGTGAATGGCGGCATGTTGATCCACTGACGCCTATCTGCCATGTCCGCTTTGACCACCACCCCCCTTGCCAACGCCATACGCTTTCTGTCTATTGACGCAATCGTCAAGGCCGAAGAGGGCCACCAAGGCGTTCCGCTGGGCATGGCAGAAATTGCCACCGCGCTGTATACGCGCCACCTCAAGTTCAACCCGCAAGACGCTAACTGGGCCGATCGTGACCGCGTGGTGCTGTCCAATGGACATGGCTCCATGCTTCTGTATTCGCTGCTGCACCTAACGGGTTACCCAGACTTTCCGATTGAAGAAATTCAAAAATTTCGCGAGCTGGACTCAATTTGCGAAGGCCACCCCGAACGCCCACACGGAGCGATCAACGGCATTGAAGTCACCACGGGCCCTCTCGGACAAGGCATTGCCAATGCGTTTGGTATGGCCATCGCCGAGGCTTATCTCAACGCGCGCTTTGGCGACAACTTGGTGAATCATTTCACGTACGCCTTCGTCGGCGACGGGTGCCTGCAAGAAGGCATTGGCCAGGAAATGATTTCTCTCGCAGGACATCTGCGCTTATCCAAGCTGGTTCTGCTTTGGGATGACAACCAAATCACAGACGATGGCAGCACCGAATTGTCGATCAGCGAGAACGTCGCGGAACGCTTTCGAGTTGCAGACTGGCATGTCGTTGAAGTCGATGGTCATGACATGGAAGCCGTTTCGCTTGCGTTAGATGCCGCGCGTACCGACCCGCGACCGTCCATGATCGCGTGTCGCACCATGATCGCCAAAGGCCTTGCACGTCTGCAAGGGCAACGCGGCGGCCACAGCGCGCGACTCTTCCCAGAAGACGCAACAGCTGCGCGTGAATTGCTGCAATGGCCGCATGCACCATTTGAAATACCCGCAAACATCTTGGCGCCTTGGCGTGAAGCTGGTAGACGCAGCTTGCCATCGTATGAGGCCTGGCAAGCGCGGGTTACGAAGCTACCTGAAGCAGACCGCCAGGAGTTCGAACGTGTCATGCGTGGAGAACTTCCTAACGGATGGCAACAGGTCTTGCACGATTACAAACGCCGCGCGTGGGACACATCGCAAAACCAAAGCGGGATTTTGATCTCTGCCGAAATCAACGACTTACTAACACCCGTGTTACCCGAACGCATGGTCGGCTGTGCCGACTTAGAAGCGCCAACCAGCCACAAGCGTCGCTTGTCTGCGTTCACTGCAAAGGATCGCCATGGCGCTTATGTGCATTGCGGCGTACGCGAGCATGTGATGGGCTCCATGGCCAATGGCATGGCGGCACACGGCGGCATCCTGCCGCTGAGTGTGACGTACTTGGCTTTTTCTGATTACCAACGTCCCTCCATGCGAATGGCTGCCTTGATGGCGTTGCCAGTTAAATTTGTTTTCAGTCACGACTCCATTGGCATTGGCAAGAACGGCCCCACACACCAGCCTGTAGAAATATTGGCATCCTTACGTGCCATGCCCAACATGTGGGTCATGCGTCCCGCCGATGCGATAGAGGCAGCCGAGTGCTGGGAGCTTTCGCTCAATCACAAGAGCGGCCCCGTCAGCTTGGTGTTCGCTCGCCAAAACTTACCGCTCGTGCGTACCTCACACACAGAAGAAAATTTATCGCGTCGCGGAGGCTATGTCTTAGCAGAAACCACATGCGGTCCTCGCCTTGTCACGTTGCTCGCAACGGGCTCAGAGGTCATGCTTGCCGTTCAGGCGCGAGCACAACTAGAGGCCTCAGGCATTGGCGCAGCTGTCGTTTCATTGCCATGCTGGGAGCTCTTTGATGCACAAGACGCAACGTACCGTCGTAGCGTCCTTGGGGACGACACTGTGCGAGTTGGCATTGAAGCCGCAGCACGCTTGGGTTGGGATCAATATTTAGGTGAGCATGGCGGGTTCATCGGGATGCAAAGTTTTGGTGCCTCCGGTCCAGCCGATGCGCTTTACAAAAAATTTGGCATCACTCCCGAGGCGGCGGTGGCCGAGGCACACCGCTTACTCAAACGCAAGTCGAAGAACTGAACGGTGTGCCTATCGCCCTTTGGGTGAAGTTGCACAGGTGTAAAAATCCGACAGACTTTAGATCAACATCCCTTTGGTCTCAATGAACTTGACCACCTCTTGCAAACCATCCAAGGTACGCAAGTTGGTCATGACAAAAGGCTTCAAGCCACTCGCATTCGTGCGCATGCGAATGGTGTCGGCTTCCATCACATCTAAGTTCGCTCCCACATAGGGGGCGAGATCGGTTTTGTTGATCACAAACAAATCGCTCTTGGTGATGCCGGGGCCGCCTTTGCGGGGAATTTTTTCGCCAGCCGCGACGTCGATCACATAGATCGTCAAGTCGCTCAGCTCAGGGCTGAAGGTGGCGGCCAAGTTGTCGCCGCCGCTTTCAATGAACACCACATCGGCATCCGGAAAGTCCACCAGCATGCGGTCAATCGCTTCGAGGTTGATGGACGCATCTTCACGAATCGCGGTGTGCGGGCAGCCGCCCGTTTCCACGCCCATGATGCGCTCGGCAGGCAGCGCACCGCTGATGGTCAGCAAGCGTTGGTCTTCTTTGGTGTAAATGTCGTTGGTGATGGCGACGAGGTCGTACTTGTCGCGCATGGCTTTACACAGCATTTCGAGCAAGGTGGTTTTACCGGAGCCCACAGGGCCGCCGATGCCCACGCGCAAGGGTGGCAATTTTTTGGTGCGATGTGCGATGGTGTGTAAGTGCTTCATGATCTAAACAGTCGTGAGTATTGAGTTTCATGTTGAGCCGAAAGAATGGCCAGCATGGGAGAAAAAGCTTGGCGTGTGTCGTCGTTCACTTGCATGGCATGGCTGACGGCGGGTGCGATGTGTTGGGCGAGTTTCGTCAACATGCGTTGCCCCGAATTTTGTCCGAGGGGCACCGACTTGATGGCGGCTTGCACCATGTTCTCGGCCCAGCCAAAGGCATAGGCTTGCAAGCATTGCTCCAGTGGTGCGCCGGTGCGTGACAAAGCCAACGCAAACATCAGCGGGTAGGTGGGCACCCAGCGGTTGCACAGGGCGATGGTGGCTGCATCGATGGCGTCTTGGTTGCGCAGCCACTCCAACATGGAGCGACCCATTTGCTCGCTTTGCAAACGCAGCTCAGCGCTCTCGCGCGTGGCGTGCACCCATTGGCTCAAGGTTTCTAAACGTTCGTGGTCAAGGGCTTGCCATGCGGTGACCATATGACCCAGCACCGCCATATCGCCGCGCGATTGGGTGAGGTGCAATTGATCCAACAACCACTCGGCCGCGCTGTGTTCGTCATGCACAAGCCCGTGGTCGATGGCCGCTTCTAAACCTTCGGAATACGAAAAGCCGCCAATCGGCAACGCGGGTGAGGCGAGCCAGATGAGTTGGAGCAGTGCGGGCGTAGAAGGCGTCGCGACCGTTGCAGCATCAATGGTCATGTTTGCAATGGGGGCCGTGTACATGGCCATGTGCATCGTGTTTATGTGAATGGCTATGGTCATGCTCATGCCTTTGCGCGTGCCCATGGCTGCTGTACGCACCACCCTCTGGCTCAAACGCCTCATGCACGGTGACCACCGTCATGTGCATGGCGCGCAGCATGTCGGCCAGCACATGGTCGGGTTCAATTTTCAAATGATCGGGCTTGAGTTCAATCGGCACATGGCGGTTGCCCAGATGGTAGGCCGCACGCGTCAAATCGAAGGCCGAGCCGTGTTGGGCACACGCGGTGATGCGCAGCACTTCTTGTGGGGCGGCTTGCACGCGTACGAGTGAACCATCTTCGAGCACCAGCACATCGCCACCGCGCACCAAGGTGCCGCGTGGCAAGAACACGCCCAAGGCACGCCCTGTGGAATCGGTCGCATCAAAGCGGCTTTTTTGGCGCACATCCCAATCCAGCGCCACGGTGGCGGCGCGTTTGACCAAGGCAGCGGCCAAGCCTTGGCCGCCAGCGATTAATTTAGAACAGGTGAGCATCGTGAAAAATTAGAACAAGAAATAGCGTTGGGTCATGGGCAAGCTCACCGCGGGTTCGCAGGTGAGCAAATGACCATCGGCGCGCACCGCATAGGTTTGTGCATCCACTTCCATGCGCGGTGCGTAGTCGTTGTGAATCATGTCACGTTTGCCCACGCTGCGAATGTTCTTCACGGCACTCAGGGTTTTGTGCAAACCAAACTTTTGCCCAATGCCAGTAGCCAAACCCGCTTGCGACACAAAGGTGAGCGAGCCACGGTGCAAGGCACCGCCATACGCACCAAACATGGGGCGGTAGTGCACGGGCTGCGGTGTGGGAATGGAGGCATTGGGGTCGCCCATCGCCGCCATGGCGATGAAGCCACCTTTCAAAATGATGCTGGGCTTGATGCCAAAGAACGCGGGCTTCCACACCACCAGGTCGGCCCATTTGCCCACTTCCACGCTGCCCACTTCGTGGCTGATGCCGTGGGCAATAGAAGGGTTGATGGTGTACTTGGCGATGTAGCGCTTGACGCGGAAGTTGTCGTGGCGATCGGTATCGCCCGGCAGAGCACCACGCTGCGCTTTCATCTTGTGCGCGGTTTGCCAAGTGCGGATGATGACTTCACCCACACGCCCCATCGCTTGGCTGTCGCTGCTCATCATGCTGATGGCACCGAGATCGTGCAAGATGTCTTCGGCCGCAATGGTCTCGCGGCGAATGCGGCTTTCGGCAAAGGCCAAGTCTTCGGCAATCGCGGGGTCGAGGTGGTGGCACACCATGAGCATGTCCACATGCTCGTCGAGCGTGTTCACCGTGTACGGGCGCGTGGGGTTGGTGGAGCTGGGCAACACATTGGCCTCGCCCACCACTTTCAAAATGTCGGGCGCATGACCACCGCCCGCACCTTCGGTGTGGAAGGTGTGGATGGTGCGGCCCTTGAAGGCAGCCACGGTGTCTTCCACAAAGCCACTCTCGTTGAGCGTGTCGGTGTGGATGGCCACTTGCGTGTCGGTGGCTTCGGCCACGTTCAAGCAGTTGTCAATCGCCGCGGGCGTGGTGCCCCAGTCTTCGTGCAGCTTCAAACCAATCGCGCCTGCGTTGATTTGCTCGTGCAACGAATCGGGCAGCGCGGCATTGCCTTTGCCCAAGAAGCCAAGGTTCATGGGGAAGGCGTCTGCCGCTTGCAACATACGTTCGATGTTCCAAGCGCCCGGTGTGCAGGTGGTGGCAAAGGTGCCTGTTGCTGGGCCGGTGCCGCCGCCGAGCATGGTGGTCACGCCACTGGTCAAGGCTTCTTCAATTTGTTGGGGCGCGATGAAGTGGATGTGCGTGTCCACGCCGCCTGCCGTGACGATGTTGCCTTCGCAGCTGATCACCTCCGTGCCTGGGCCAATGACGATGTCCACGCCCGGTTGCGTGTCGGGGTTGCCCGCTTTGCCAATGGCCACGATGCGGCCACCTTTCAAACCGATGTCGGCTTTCACGATGCCCCAGTGGTCGATGATGAGCGCGTTGGTCATCACGGTGTCCACGGCGCCACCCGCTTGCGGGCCCGTACCTGCACCATCGCGTGTGCGCTGCGATTGCGCCATGCCGTCGCGGATGGTTTTGCCGCCGCCGAACTTCACTTCTTCGCCATAGCCGCCTGCTTGCAGCGTGAAGTCTTTTTCAACTTCAATGACCAAGTTGGTGTCTGCCAAGCGCAGGCGGTCGCCCACGGTGGGGCCAAACATTTCGGCGTAAGCGCGTTTGCCAATGGTTGCCATCACTTGTGTCCTTTATCGGCGGCGCTTTGATCCACCGCGCCATTCACCAAACCGCGAAAGCCAAACACTTGGCGCTCGCCACTCAGGTCGACCAGCTCGACCGTGCGCTGTTGGCCCGGCTCAAAGCGCACCGCCGTGCCGGATGCGATGTTCAAACGCATGCCGTGTGCAGCAACGCGGTCAAAGCGCAAGCCCGCATTGGTTTCGGCAAAGTGGTAGTGCGAGCCCACTTGGATGGGGCGGTCGCTGGCGTTTTGCACGACCAGCGTGTGCGTGCGTCGGTCAGGGTTGAGGACGTGTTCGCCCTCATCGATCAAGAGTTCACCGGGTGTCATCAGCGCCTCGCTTTATTTGCCACGGCCTGTGAACCACCACACGACGGCAGCGGCCACAGCGATCGACACAAAACCCCACACATCAGTGGCGTGGTAGTGCGAGGCGCCTTCGATGCCGTGGCCTTCGTGCGCAACAGCGAGCGAGGGCAACAACAAAGGCAGACGGCGAATGTAAGAAGCAAGACGTGACATGGCGGTGTTTCCCAAAACGTGGGTCAAAAGAATTTCAAAGAATGGGTTGGTGAACGGTCACGAGCTTGGTGCCGTCGGGGAAGGTGGCTTCGACTTGGATGTCGGGAATCATCTCGGCCACGCCCTCCATCACATCGGCGCGGGTGAGCACGTTGCGTCCTGCGCTCATGAGTTGCGCCACGGTTTTGCCATCACGGGCGCCTTCCATGACGGCTGCGCTGATGAGGGCCACGGCTTCGGGGTAGTTGAGCTTCAAGCCACGGGCTTGTCGGCGCTCGGCCAACAAGGCGGCAGTGAAGATCAAGAGCTTGTCTTTTTCGCGAGGAGTGAGTTCCATAGTGGTTTGGTCTATGCAACTTGCGTGCCCTCTTTTGCAGTGCATCGCATGCGCCAAGTGCATGCTTTGGTGCATAAAACCTGTCTTGGTGCACGCACAACCACACCTCAAGCCGCGCCACCTTGGTGCATGGCGCCTGAATTGAACTGTCTTGGTGCATCCGCGCCGCGCTTGAGATGCACCTTATAGCAACGCTACTTTTTGCCTAGGAGAAATGCGCGTTGGCACAGGGTTTGCGATAGCTGTTACGAAGCGCACCGTTACCACGAGCGCCGAACCAACCCTTAATTTTTGGAGTGAACCCCCATGATGAATCGTCGAGGAAATCTGAAGGCTTTGGCCGCGGCTGCGGCTCTGTCCGTTGGCTCATTTGTGATCGCACCACAAGCGCTGGCGGCAGACACCATCAAGGTTGGCGTGCTGCACAGCCTGTCAGGCACCATGGCGATTTCTGAAACTGTGTTGAAAGACACCGTGCTGATGGCCATCGACGAAATCAACGCCAAGGGCGGCGTGTTGGGCAAAAAGCTCGAACCCGTGGTGGTCGACCCCGCTTCGAACTGGCCTTTGTTTGCTGAGAAAACCAAGCAGTTGCTCGGCCAAGACAAGGTTTCGGTCATCTTCGGTTGCTGGACTTCGGTGTCTCGTAAATCGGTGTTGCCTGTTGTGGAAGAAATGAACGGCTTGCTGTTCTACCCCGTGCAATACGAAGGTGAAGAGCTCAGCAAAAACGTGTTCTACACAGGCGCAGCGCCTAACCAACAAGCCATCCCCGCGGTGGACTATTTGATGAGCAAAGACGGCGGCGGCGCCAAGCGTTGGGTCTTGTTGGGCACCGACTATGTATACCCACGCACCACCAACAAAATTTTGCGCGCCTACCTCAAGAGCAAGGGCGTGGCCGACAAAGACATCGACGAGAAGTACACCCCGTTTGGTCACAGCGATTACCAAACCATCGTGGCTGACATCAAGAAGTTTTCTGCGGGCGGCAAAACTGCCGTGGTGTCCACCATCAACGGTGACTCCAACGTGCCGTTTTACAAAGAACTCGGCAACGCTGGCTTGAAAGCCAAAGACGTGCCCGTCGTCGCCTTCTCAGTCGGTGAAGAAGAGTTGCGCGGCGTGGACACCAAGCCTTTGGTCGGTCACTTGGCGGCATGGAACTACTTCATGTCCATCAAGAGCCCCACCAACGATGAGTTCATCAAGAAATGGTCTGCCTACGCCAAAGCCAAAGGCATCGCTGGCCACAAAGACAAGCCTTTGACCAACGACCCGATGGAAGCCACTTACATCGGCATCAACATGTGGAAGCAAGCGGTTGAAAAAGCCAAGTCCACCGATGTGGACAAAGTCATCGCCGCCATGGCCGGTCAAACCTTCAAAGCGCCCAGCGGCATCGTGAGCAAGATGGATGAAAAGAACCACCACTTGCACAAGTCGGTGTTCATCGGCGAGATCAAGGCTGACGGCCAATTCAACGTGGTTTGGAAAACACCAGGCCCCGTCAAAGCCAAGCCATGGAGCCCCTTCATCGAAGGCAATGCTTCAAAGCCTGATGAGCCTGTGAAGAAGTAACCCTTTCTCCGAGGGATGAACTTGGGGGAGGGCACGGCCCTCCCCTTTTTTATGGGAATCTGGATGACCTGTTTTTCTTTACCTGCGTGGGCACGTCAGCTCGCGCTGCGCGGTGTTTGCACACTGGCACTCGGCGTGTTGAGCCATGCCTCTGCATTGGCGTTGACCACGGAACAAACACGCGCACTCACGCTGGGTGACACCGATGCGCGCGTGACCGCACTGCAAAAAGCACTCGCCTCACCCGACGCACCAACCGCCGCCTTTTTGCAAGCCATGGCCGATGACGCGGTGAAAGTGAATGGCACCCAAGTGCTGGTGGTGCGCGACGGCAAAGCGTTTGACCCCGTGAGCGGTGAAGCCACCGCCCTGCCCGACACCGCAGAAGACGTGATCAACAACAACCGCATGCGCGGCGAAATTGACGCCGCCTTGTCTGCCCTGCAATTGCTCAGCCCCGATGCCGCCTTGCGTGTGCAAGCTGCCAAGTCGGTGCTGAAAGAACCCGACCCGACCAAACTTGCCATGCTGGAAAAAGCCTTGGCCAGCGAAAGCAACGAGGGCGTGAAAAAACAAATGCTGTTGGCCCGCGCGGCGATTTTGCTCAACAGCAACAACGCCGACGAACGCTTTGCCTCGGCCAAAACTTTGGCTGACAGCCAAACGCCGGACACCCAACTTTTGCTCAACCAACGTCTGAGCCAAGAGGAAGACAAAAAGGTGCGCGCTCAGTTGCAAACCTCGTTGCTCACCATCCAAGCGGCGTTGAGCTGGGGTGAAAAACTCGGCGCCTTGTTCACCGGCATCAGCTTGGGCTCTATCTTGTTGTTGGTGGCCTTAGGGCTAGCCATCACCTACGGTTTGATGGGTGTCATCAACATGGCACACGGCGAGCTGATGATGATTGGTGCGTATGCCACCTACGTGGTGCAGGGCTTGTTTCGCCAATATTTACCGGGCATGTTTGACGCGTATTTGTTGGTGGCCGTGCCAGCCTCGTTCCTCGCAGCGGCCTTGGTGGGTGCGGTGCTGGAGCGATTGGTGTTGCGTCACTTGTATGGCCGCCCGCTCGAAACACTGCTGGCCACATGGGGCATCAGCTTGGTGTTGATGCAAGGCGTGCGCAGCATTTTTGGCGCGCAAAACGTGGGCGTCGAAAACCCTTCGTGGATGAGCGGCGGCGTGCAACTGCTGGCCAACCTCTCGCTGCCCTACAACCGTTTGATCATCATTGGCTTTGCGGTGTTTGTGTTGGTGGGCATGACGCTCTTGATCAGCAAAACACGTTTGGGTTTGTTCGTGCGCGGTGTGACACAAAACCGCCCGATGGCTTCGGCTTTGGGCGTGAACACGGCACGCATTGACACCTATGCGTTCTCTCTCGGCTGCGGCATCGCGGGCTTGGCCGGTTGTGCGCTCAGCCAAATCGGCAACGTCGGGCCAGACCTCGGTCAAAACTACATCGTCGACGCCTTCATGGTGGTGGTGCTGGGTGGCGTGGGTCAACTGGCGGGCACGGTGTATGCCGCGATGGGCCTCGGCCTCATGAACAAATTGCTCGAAGGCGTGGCCGGTGCCGTGCTGGCCAAGATTGCGGTGTTGGTGTTCATCATTGTGTTCATCCAAAAACGCCCCCAAGGCATCTTTGCCATGAAAGGCCGCAGTGCGGAGGCATGACATGACACACACCACTTCTACTTTGCAACTGCCAGAGGCACCCGCTTTGTTGGGCACCAAGGGCTGGATTTTTTTCTTGGCTGCGTTCATCACCGTGTGCGCGGTGGTGCCTGTGCTCAACCTATGGGTACCCGCAGACAACGTGTTCCACATGAGTGACTACGCCGTGGCCTTGGTGGGCAAGATCATGTGCTACGCCATCTGTGCGCTCGCCATGGATTTGATTTGGGGCTACACCGGCATCTTGTCGCTTGGCCACGGTTTGTTTTTTGCACTCGGCGGCTACGTGATGGGCATGTACCTGATGCGCCAGATCGGCACCGACGGCAACTACAAAAGTAACCTGCCCGACTTCATGGTGTTCCTCGATTGGAAAACCTTGCCTTTGCATTGGACCTTCAGTGACAGCTTTCTTGCCACGCTGTTGCTGATCGTGTTGGTGCCTGGTGTGTTGGCCTTTGTGTTTGGCTACTTTGCGTTTCGCTCGCGCATCAAAGGCGTGTATTTCTCCATCATCACGCAGGCCATGACGTTTGCCGCCATGCTGCTGTTCTTCCGCAATGAGACTGGCTTTGGTGGCAACAACGGTTTCACCGATTTCAAACGCATCTTGGACTTGCCCATTGCCACACCCGCCATGCGCATGACCTTGTTTGTCCTGACGGGCTGGGCCTTGCTGATGAGCTTTTTGTTTGCCCGCTGGTTAGTGCAAAGCAAGTTTGGTCGCGTGCTGCAAGCCATTCGCGATGCAGAAAGCCGCGTGATGTTTTCAGGCTACTCGCCCCTGCCCTACAAGCTCACCATCTGGGTCATCTCGGCCGTGATGTGCGGCATTGCTGGGGCCTTGTATGTGCCGCAAGTGGGCATCATCAACCCCAGCGAAATGAGCCCCGCCAACTCGATTGAGATGGCGGTGTGGGCCGCCGTGGGTGGCCGTGCAACGCTACTGGGCCCCATCGTGGGTGCGTTCTTGGTCAACGGCATGAAGAGCTGGTTAACGGTGACGGCGCCTGAGTTTTGGTTGTATTTCTTGGGTGCGTTGTTCATTGGCGTGACGCTGTACATGCCGCAGGGCGTGGTGGGCCTGATGCAAAAACTCAGCGCCAAGACAAAAGCAGAGGAGCGCGTATGACCCCCGATCTGTTTGAAGAAGGCGCCCAGCGCCTCGCCACACACCAAGCGCGCGTGGTGAACGACGTCACCTCTGGCGACCGCAGCGCGGGCTATGGCCGAATCCACGAACCCGGCAGCCTTGACCTGACGCATGGCCGCATCTTGTACTTAGAAGATGTACACGTGAGCTTTGATGGGTTCAAAGCCATCAACGGTTTGTCACTCGACATTGCACCGGGCGAGCTGCGCTGCATCATCGGTCCCAACGGCGCGGGCAAGACCACGATGATGGACATCATCACCGGCAAAACCAAACCCGACTCGGGCCAAGTGTTCTTTGGCAGCACCATCGACTTGTTGCGCCACAACGAGCCCGAAATTGCGCAGCTGGGCATTGGCCGCAAGTTTCAAAAACCCACGGTGTTTGAACACTTGAGCGTGTTTGAAAACTTAGAGCTGGCCTTGAAAACCCACAAGGGCGTGGCTGCCTCGATGTTCTTCAAACTCAACGGCACGCAGCGCGACCGCCTGAGCGAAGTGCTGCACACCATCCACCTAGAGGACAGCGTGAACGACCAAGCAGGCAACCTGAGCCACGGCCAAAAGCAGTGGCTGGAGATTGGCATGTTGCTCATGCAAGACCCCAAACTCTTGCTGCTCGACGAACCCGTGGCCGGCATGACCGACTTTGAAACCGAACGCACGGCAGAACTTTTCTTGACCCTCAAGGGCAAACACTCGCTGATGGTGGTGGAACACGACATGAGCTTCATCAACACCATCTCCGACATCGTCACCGTGCTGTGCGACGGCTCGGTGTTGGCGCAAGGCACGCTGGCACAAGTGCAAGCCGACGAGCGCGTGATTGAGGTGTACCTAGGCCGCTAACTCTGATGTTGACTATGCAAACCACACACACGCCCATCCTTCAAGCCGCCAACATCAACCAGTTCTACGGCGGCTCACACATCCTGCGCGATGTGAGCTTTGAAGCCAACCTAGGCCGCATCACCGTGCTGCTGGGTCGCAACGGCGTGGGCAAAACCACGCTGCTCAAATCACTGATGGGTGCGGTTCCCATTCGCGATGGCAGCATCACCTTCAACGGCGAAGCCATCGAACGCGCCGCACCGTACGAGCGTGCACGCGCAGGCATTGGCTATGTGCCGCAAGGCCGAGAAATTTTTGCGCGCTTAACGGTAGAAGACAACTTGCGCATGGGCCTCGCCACGCAACCCGCAGGCACAGACATTCCCGCGGAGTTGTTTGAACTGTTCCCTGTGCTCAAACAAATGCTGCATCGCCGTGGTGGTGATTTGTCGGGCGGCCAACAGCAACAACTCGCCATTGCGAGGGCCTTGGCTTCAGGCCCCAAGTTGTTGGTATTGGATGAACCGACTGAAGGCATTCAACCCAGCATCATCAAAGACATCGGCCGCGTGATTCGCATGCTGGCCAGCCGTGGCGACATGGCCATCTTGCTGTGCGAGCAGTATTACGACTTTGCCGAGGAATTGGCAGACGACTATTTGGTGATGGAACGCGGTGAAGTGATTGCGCGCGGCTTAGGTTCGGATATGCAGAGGGATAACGTACGTCAGCTGGTTGCAATCTAAAACAACGCAGGCCGCAGTCTGGGGGCAGAGGGGTTGGGCAGGTGACGACTTCTGGTACCCCAGCATGAGGAACCTGCCCAACCCCTCTGCCTCCAGCGAGCCCAGCAAAAACCAAAAACTACATAGACCAAATACGCGGCGGCACATCCGACATACCCCACATGCCGCGTCGCCACGAAGCCCAAACCCCACGCAACAAATTTTGCGCAGGCTCCACCAAGGGCGACAAAGTGCGCAACACCACCACACGCGGATGCGGCGATGTCACACCCGCGACCAACCCCGCAGGCGAAGCCTCCGTCAACTCACGCGCCAAGGCCAAAGCCAAATCGCGTCGCTCACGCGGCAAGTCGGCGCCACACGCAAATACCAACGTGGCCATGCAGCGGTGCTTGGCCAAACCCAAAGGGCCATCCATCAAACGCGCGTCTTGTGCATCAACCAGTCCGCGCTCTAGCCACACGCCGGACACTTCTAGGTGCTGCTGCAACTGACCGCGTTCAAACGGCAAGTTGGCATTGGGCAAACCCAGCGCCGTGATGTCCCACGCCATCATCTCTGCCGTGGGGGCCAAATCAAACACGGCATGGTTCAAACCGTGGCAGCCGTTGTAGGCAATGGTTTCTAACGGCAGCCACTCTAAGCGTGCGCCATCGCCCACATGGGCTTTGACTTGTTGCGTGGCCAAGCCTTGTTCGCTTCTGTAAAAACGTGTGGCACCAGGTGTGGTGAGCAGCGCGTGCGTGTTGGCGCCCAAACTCAACTGAATGTCCAACAAGTCGCCGCCCACCAAACCACTGGGCGGATGCACCAGGACGTTGTGGCACACGGCGTCGCCTTCGGGGTAAAGGCTTTGCAACACACGCAGCGGGCCTTCGTGTTCAAACTTAGCCACCGTACGCGCCGCGCTAAGGGTGTAGTCGAGTTTGAGATGTGCGTGCCAACCAGTCATGCGCTGATTTTCGCTCACGATGCAAGGTATTCGCCGCCTACACTTAGTGGGTGACTACAAATACAAACCAACAAATCGCCATCATTGGCGCAGGCCCCGCTGGCCTGATGGCCGCTGAAATGCTCAGCGCTGCAGGCGTTCACGTGCATGTGTATGACGCCATGCCTTCGGTGGGTCGTAAATTTTTGCTGGCTGGCTTGGGTGGGCTCAACCTCACGCACGCAGAGCCTTTTGAGCTGTTCACCACCCGTTACGCCGAGCGCAGCGAGGCTTGCGCCGCTTGGCTCAAAACCTTTGATGCGACTGCCATTTGCGAATGGGTCAAAGGCTTAGGCCTGGACACCTTTGTAGGCAGCTCGCAGCGCATCTTCCCTACCGACATGAAAGCCGCGCCGCTGCTGCGTGCGTGGTTGCACCGTTTGCGCCACCCCGCACAGGGCGTGCCCGTCACGTTTCATATGCGCCACCGTTGGAACGGTGCGTTGCAACACACCGATCAACAATTCACATTGCGCTTTGACACGCCACAAGGCGAACAGACAGTGCAAGCCAATGCTGTGCTGTTGGCACTGGGCGGCGGCAGCTGGGCCAAGCTGGGCTCGGACGGCGCGTGGCAGCCGTGGGTGAGCGCGTTAGGCATGGACGTGTCGCCACTGCGCCCCGCCAACTGCGGCTTTGACGTGCAGGGACGTGATGGAAAGACCGGCTGGAGCAGCCACTTATCAAGCCAGTTTGCAGGCGCACCGCTCAAGTCGGTGGCCTTGTCGTTCACCGACAGCTTAGGCGCTCGCTTTAGCCGTCGCGGCGAATTCGTGGTGACCGCCACAGGCGTGGAAGGCAATTTGGTTTACGCCGCTTCAGCTTTGTTGCGCGACGACATAGCACGCAACGGTAGCGCCACCTTGGCACTCGATCTCAAACCCGATTTCACGCCCGAGCGCGTGTTGGCCGAGGTGTCGCACCCACGCGGCAGCCGTTCGCTCAGCAGCCATTTGAAAAGCCGCCTCAACCTCACCGCTTTGCATTTGGCACTGCTGCACGAAGTGTTGAGCAAAGAAGCCATGAACGACCCGGCGCAACTGGCCGCAGCCATCAAACATTTGCCCATCACGCTGGCGTCTACGCGCCCCATAGACGAAGCCATCAGCAGCGCAGGCGGCGTGCGCCTAGAAGCACTGGACGCGCACCTGATGGCCAGCGCCCTGCCCGGCCTGTTTGTGGCGGGTGAAATGCTGGACTGGGAAGCGCCTACCGGCGGCTACCTGCTGAGCGCCTGCCTGGCCAGTGGCCGCGTGGCGGGCCTTGGCGCGACAAAGTATTTGGGCTGACCCACTATGATTGAGGCATTGCTTCGTTTTTGACCGATTTTTAGACATGTTCCGTACCCTGCTCAAATCCAAAATTCACCGCGTTGCCACCACCCAGTGCGAATTGCACTATGAAGGCTCCTGCGCCATCGACGAAAACCTGCTCGACGCCGCCAACATTTGTGAGAACGAACAAGTCCACATCTGGAACATCAACAACGGCGAACGCTTCATCACCTACGCCATCAAAGGCGAACGTGGCTCAGGCATGATTTCGGTCAACGGCTCTGCCGCTCGCCGTGCCAGCGTGGGTGACTTGCTGATCATTGCCTCATTCGCGCAAGTGCATGAAGACCAAGTGGCTGGCCATGAACCTCAATTGGTGTTTGTGGATGAACACAACCAACAAGTGGGCTTGCGCCACCATGTGCCGACTCAGGCTGCGCCGGGGCATGGAACGGATGAATGCTGATTGCAATGGCCTCAAAACAAAACCCGCCTACGAGCGGGTTTTGTTTTGCACACATCAGATAAACGTTGCAAAACAGGGAGTATTTAAGTGGCCTCTTTGAAACACTACCTGCTTTTTCTCGGCATGTACGGCGTTGGCATTTCACTCGTGTTGGGATGGGTGGTTTCTTTGCTAATCCCTAACCGCTATGCGAGGCAGATTGATACGCTGACAAAGCCGTTGACCTACGCAGCTTTTATTTTTACAGCGGCGTGCTCTGTTCTTTACTTGTTCTATCCGAACTTCATTGACCACTTAGAGCCCACCATCACACAAATCACCTTGATCTGGATACAAGGTGGCGATTTGTATCCCCCTATGGACGCTCCGTCTATGCATGGGCTGCTCTATGGTCCAGCGCTTTACTGGATTCAGTTTCCGTTTTTGGCACTTGGCAACGATCCAATCCTCAGCTCAAAGCTGCCCAGCGTGATTGCCTTCAACATTGCGTGGTGTTTGCTTTTCTTTACCTACAAGAACACATTAGCCAAAGCGTATTTGCTTTTATTGCTACCTTTCAACCTGATCCTGTTTTGGAATCGCGCAGAACCTTACTTTGTTTTGCTGGTTGCGCTAGCTGCTCTGATCGTTGAACGACAGCCCAAATACAAAGTGCTACTGCTGGGTGTGTTGGCAGGGCTTGCAAGCTCCCTAAAAGCGCACGGAATTTTGTACATCCTGCCATTCCTGATTTTCTTTGGCGGCCACTCGTTGCGCACAGTTGCTCAATTCGCTGTCGCCTTTGTGGTCGTGTGCTTGAGCTTTTTCATAGATGGCGGAACGTCATTGCTTCAATATTTTGAGTATTTGAAGTTGGCCACAAAGCACGGCATCTCGTTTGCTTACTTAGAAAAGAATTTGTTTTTTCTGTTGTTTGCATGGATACCCATTGCTCTGACGTTCAGATGCACCACCGTATCCCGATATGAAGCCTACAGATGGACGGGCGTTGTGCTGATTGAAATTCTTGTTGCCATTGCAGGCTCAAAGCCTGGTGCCGGTGTCCATCATCTGATTCCCATCGTCGTGTTGAATTCATATCTCTATGAGATTCAATTACGAAAAATTGAAAACATCGAAGCCAGATTTTTAGGCATCAAAATTGGCCTCGCAATTTTGGCTCTCTACGTGCTCTCTTTTGTTTGGAAAAACATTTATGACTCGGAGATCAAGAGCGCATCGATGATCGAGTCGCAACGCCAAGCGACGCTCGAAATCCAAAATTTTGCCAAAGAATATCCCAGCTTGCTCATGGGGGTCACCGACAAAGAGAACGACAACTACAGCTTGACGTTTTTGCGGCCCTATTTGATTACCTCCGCAGCACCTCAATTTGAATACGCCGGCTTCATGGACTTAAGCTACTCCGGTGTTTCTGACCAAGCGTTTGTTGCCTTTCTCACGGCTTGTCAAAACAAGTTCATCGCAACGCCAAGCCATGGCGTTCCATTTTCAATTGTGAACTTTTACACCAACCAGCCTCTTTTCTCAGAGGGGGTACAAAACGCATTTCGCAGCCATTACAAAGCACACCATCGCGGTGCGTTCTTTACGGTTTATGCGTGCAGAGAAGGTCGTCTTGAGTTTCACGAGCCTGCGCTCGAGAAATTGGACAAACAGAATTAACTAACCTTCTTGAACATCAACGCCACAGCGTGGAAAAACGAAACGACGGCAAGGCAACCAAGAAAATCACCGAACGCCATGGCCGTAGAAGTAGCCCACTGCGCATCAACAGCCGTCACGCCAACCACCAAAAAAGCCGCGTTGTGGACGACGCTGTTGAACATACTTGCTGAAAACGAAAGCACCACGATGTGGTGATAACGCAAGTTGTTCAAGTTCCGGAAGATGCCGACCAAAATCATGACGACATACACGGCGATGGCGTAGCTAAAGACACTGACCGCAGCAAAAAGATAGAGCGATGCTGTTTGCAGGTCATGCCATATTTCTGTAGACACATAAACGCTCGCAATGTACAGGCCCACAATGGCAGGCAAGCGCCCAATAAGAATCGCCAGCAACTTGACGCCCGCCGGAATAAAAATCAGGCTGACACCTGGTGCGTAAAGCATGTAACGATCCAAGTATTGATTCAGATGGAACGCGCCAACGAAAGCCAAAAAGGATGCGACCACCACCGCTAAGTCAGTGGCCGTGATATTGAACTGCTTGACGTATTCAAGCGATCGACACTGCGGCAGCGATGCCATCTAGCTCACCCGGCCAAGATTGGTGACAAGCGCGCGCTTTAAAGTTGGCAAATCTAATTTTTGGGCATGGAGACCGTGCGTTTCACGCAGCGCCCAGGCCGTTAACAAAATTGTGTGACGCGTTTTGTCATCCATGTGCCTGACTAGCTCACGAATGGTGTCAATCACAACATCATCATCCGTTTGTGTTTTGCCCAGCCGTGTGCTCATGAACTCATTGGCATCCAATCCCAACCAGTCGACAAACACGATTAATTTAGCGACCTCTGGAATGGCTTGACCCGCCAACCACTTACGCGCAGTTTCCCGGGTGACCCCTGCAAGACCACCCGCACGGAAGCTGAATTGATTAGCAAATGCGTTGGCTGTCGGGACTTTGCCAAACCTGTTAATCAGTGCGTCGTTCAAAGCTTTTCTAAAACGAACTTTGGCGTCGTCTAGATTGATGCTTTGTGTTTGCTGCTTGTTCATGCCGGCGATGCAAAATGACTGCACGATTAGTTTTTGTGCGATCCATTTTGTGCATTTCAAAGTTGCATTTGCCAATTTGCTCGTGTATTTTTTGTTGTTATTTGCAATATTGAGTTGTTACTGATGATTTTGTTCAAATCAATACTTTTGCGGCTTGGGCGCCAATCATGATGCGTCGCTTTTGGCCTACTCCGCTGACAGTTTCCAACCAAGAGAAGTTGCGAATGTTGGCGGTTCTGGCACACAAGCCATCGTTTGACATCGTGCTGTTTCCGTTCCTCCTGAATTCTGTGCTTTTGGTTGTGGCGGGCTTGGTCTATAACAATTTGACTGCGCGGCCCTACCCCCATCATTCAAAAACTGATCGCGATGATGCACATGCGAACAACCGGTTCACGAAAAGTGACCTGAATGCCGCGCTGGAACACTACCAACAGATCATTGATGTGGACCCAGCCGACCTGGCGCAATTGCTTCAATACGCCGAGTCAGCCGCGTATCAGCGCACGCTAGGAGATTTGCGCTGCGAAGAAGTCATGTCGCGATCACCGCACGCGGTGGAGTTTGGCTCCTCTTTGTCAGAAGCTTGGGGGCTGATGCGGCGGCATCACATCAAAGCGCTGCCGGTCGTAGACCGTGCCAGGCGTGTGGTGGGCATCATCACCATGGCAGACTTTTTAAAGCACGCGCAAATCGACGATTACATGAGCCTGTCTGAACGCATCAAACATGTTTGGCAACCCTCGGGCCTGTCGCACGGCGACAAGCCCGAAGTGGTGGGCCAAGTCATGACACGCCGCGTGCGCGTCGCCAGTGCGCAAAGCTACTTGGCAGAACTGTTGTCACTTTTTTCTCAAACAGGACACCACCACCTGCCCGTGATCGATTCAGAAAATCGCTTGATTGGCATATTGACGCAAACAGATGTGGTCAGCGCCCTGGCAAAAGCAGTCAGACATGTTTAACCGCTACCATTTGCAACATGCTTCAGTACGAAACCGTCCCCGTTACCCCGTTCCAACAAAACTGTTCCATCGTCTGGTGCGATGAAACGATGCAAGGCGCCGTCATTGATCCTGGGGGTGATTTGCCCGTGCTGGAAGACGCTTGCAAACAACTGGGTGTGACGCTGGAACAAATCTGGATCACCCATGCGCACATCGACCACGCCGGCGGCACTGCCGACTTGGCCGAAAAGCTCAACTTGCCCATCATTGGCCCGCACCCAGGCGATCAGTTTTGGATTGACGGCTTGCCACAGGCTGCTGCCAACTACAGATTCCCGCCGTCACGCCCCTTCACGCCCACGCGTTGGCTGGACGATGGCGACACGGTCACGTTGGGCAAACACACGCTGCAAGTGCGTCATTGCCCCGGCCACACACCTGGCCATGTGGTGTTTTACTCACCCGAGATCAAGCGTGCGTTTGTGGGCGATGTGCTGTTTGCGGGCAGCATTGGCCGCACCGACTTTCCGCAAGGCAACCACGACGATTTGATCAACAGCATCACGCAGCGTTTGTGGCCCATGGGCGATGACACCGTGTTCATTCCCGGCCATGGGCCAGAGAGCACGTTCGGACGCGAGCGCGTGAGCAACCCCTATGTGGGCGGCACCTAAGCGCAGCACACGAAAGTTACATTGAACACGACCCCAACCTATGCACCTTGATACACAAACCACGATCTTCATGATCTGTTTCGTGTACTTGATGCTGCACGGCGCCATTTGGCTTGCTCTGCTGGAGTACCGCAGTTTTCAGGTCAGGCTGTGGTGTGGCTCAGGGATGATCAGCGGCGTTGCCGTGGTCTTACTCGCCATACGTGACAGCGTGCCTGACGTGTTGTTTTTTTATGTGGCGCAGTTCTTGATGCTGATTGGCAACTGGGGGCGCATGGTGGCCTTGCGCATGTACCTGCTACCCACATCACAAGAACGTACGTTTCGCACCTACACCGTGGCCAATGCGGTGTACTACGCGGTCTTTTGCTACTTGATTTATTTTCATCAAGCGGTGTGGGAAGCGCTGCTGCTTTTCAACGGTTTTTATGCCGTGCTGTGCTTTGACTATTTCCGCATTGGTCAGCAGCTGAACCAGCGACGCGTGTCGTTCGGTGCCAAATTGTTGATGTGGAGCGGCTTGATCCTCAGCATCACGCTCGGCATCCGCACCTTTGGCGTGGCCCTCCTCGGAGACGTACAAGACATTTACGCCACCACTTGGGACCAAGCCATCATGATCGTTGGCCAGTTCATGGCCATCACCTTGAGCAACATCGCTTTTTTGCGCATCTTTTTAGAGATTTCCGAGCGTCAAAAAATGGCCATGACGCACGAGCTGGCCGTGACCAACGAGCGCGCTGAAGCCATACGAAAAACCAGCGTCGATTTAAAAAAGCTGTTGCAGGAGCGAGAAGAAATCATTCGACAACTCGCGATCTTCAACAAGACCGCAGGCATGGGGGCCTTGGTCGCGTGCCTGGCACACGAGCTGAACCAACCCCTCACGTCTATTCAACTCAACGCCGAATTGATTGACTCGGCCCTCCTGGACACGGGCACAAACGCCAGCGCAGACAGCACAGTCAAAGAAGCCATGCGCGACTTGATGAAAGACAACCAACGCGCGGCCACCATCATCAAAACACTGCGCAACATGTTTGGCAGCGGCCGGAAATTGATGTCGACGTTTGACTTGAACGCGCTAGCCAGTGACGTGTTGTTGCTCTGCAAATCTAAACTCAACAGCAACCACATTGCCTTGAAGGTCGACCTGCACCCCGAGGCAACGATGATCACGGGTGACAAATCTCAGCTACAGCAGGTGTTGCTGAACCTCATCACCAATGCTGCAGATGCGTTGACGCTCGACACCTCAAAGCAAAAACGCATCACATTGCGCACACAGCTGCAGGGCGACCGTGTGCTGCTGACAGTGACGGATAACGGCTCAGGCATTGCCCCAGACATTGCGGCGTCTATTTTTGAATTGCTGCGAACCACCAAAGAAGACGGCATGGGCATTGGCCTGTGGCTAAGCCGCACAATTGTGGAAACGCATCAAGGCACGATTGATTTTGTGACAGACGCAAGCAGTGGCACCACATTCACGGTCAACTTGCCGGCGACAACCGGGCCAATGATTTATTAACGGCTACTGGCCGAGCAGTCGCTGATGACCGACTTGGAAATGCAGCCAAAGTCCTGTGTCGCTTTTCCTGGGCGTGTGCTGAAAAACAAAGGCCGAATGATGGTGACCAGCACATACAGTGCGATCAATACACCTATCGCAATGGCCGCATAGTTAAGGCGCAACGCGCGCTGCTGGTGTGTGTGAAAGCGGCCAAGTCGAGCGCCGTCAGCAAGACCCAATCGTTCTGATGATTGCTGACTGGGGAGGGCGGGCTTGGAAGTCACAAGAGCTACAAATAAAAATCTGTAGCGATGGTAATTTTTATAAGCGGCGAAAGCTATACGCCAAGGGGGTTACACCGGCGGGTGTACCTGGGTTGAAGGTCGCGGCGTTTTAAAACCCAAACAGCACCGCAGCACTGAATCCAGACACTGAAACAGCGCTAGAGCGCAAGATGTCGCGTGAGACACGCAACGTGGTGGTGTCATCAAGCGCGTGCTCGTAACCGAGGCTGTACATTGCCGCACGGTCTTTGGATTTTTCTAGATCAGCATCATCACGGTCTAACTTGACGTAGGCCGCCTTGCCGTAAAACCCGTTGTACGTGAGTTTGTAACCAAATGCCATCAACGTGGTTTCGACGTTTTGAGCGCCCAGTTGTCCTGTGCTGGTACTGATCGGTCCCGTGTATTCAACGCCATGTTTCAAGTCTGCCGAGAGTGGCCACTCGTAGCCCACCACGACATTGGCTTGGCTGGTCGCGTACGACTGATCGCTCCGTGTGCCAGACAATTTTTGGTATTCCATACCCATGTAGGGATCGGCATAGACTTTGGCGGCTAACAACAGCATGCTCGCGAAGAAGGGGCGGAAAAGCGTGGATGTCATGGGTGGACCTTATTTTTTACGCTCGTACAAAGGCATCACCTTGGGCAAATTGGCCTGAATTTCTTCAATGCGCGTGTTACCCGAAGGATGGGTGCTGAGCCACTGGGGTGGTGCGCCTTTGTTGGCGGCACTCATTTTTTGCCACAGCGTCACACCTGCGCGCGGGTCGTAGCCGGCGCGTGCGGCGATTTCCATGCCCACCAAGTCCGCTTCGGTTTCATCGTCGCGGCTGAATTTGAGGTTCAACAAGTTCGCCCCCTGCTTGGCCACCAAATCGGTGAGCTGCGGGCTCACGCCAAAAAAGACAGAAGCCACCGTGCTGCCAATGGCGGCAACACCATTGGTGGCGGTGGCTTTGCCCATGCGTTCTCGCGCGTGCTCACGCAAGGCGTGGGCAATCTCATGGCCAATGACCATGGCCACCTCGTCGTCGGTCAGTTGCAACTGGGTCAAGATGCCGCTGTAAAAAGCAATCTTGCCGCCGGGCATGCAAAAGGCGTTGATTTGGTTCGAGCCCACCAAGTTGACTTCCCACTTCCATTCTTTGGCGCGGGGGTTCCAGTCAAAGCTGTGCGGAATGATGTCTTTGGCAATTCGGCGCAGGCGTATGACTTGGGGATGGTTGTCTGGGCCCAATGCATTTTTGCTAGCGGCCTCTTTCATCATGTCGGCGTATTGCTTGTGCGCCGATTGTTCGACCTCCGCCGCAGGCACGAGGTTGGCAAACACAGAGGCTTCTTTGGTCACTTCCACGCCGTCGCGCGCCAACAAACCGCTGCTGCCAAGGCCGCAAGTACAGCCGACACAACCGTAAAGAAAAGCGCGTTTGGTGAGCATGGCAAAGTCTTTTTGTGAAAGCCTGAAAATAGAGGCATGAACGATACCAAAAAACTCAGCTGGATGGCCGCACTTCATGTGTACTTAGAGCCGGCCTCATGGCGTATGTTGTGTCTGGGCTTTTCGGCGGGTTTGCCACTTCTGTTGGTTTTGGGGACGCTGAGTTTTCGCTTACGAGAAGCTGGGATTGACCGCAGCACGATTGGCTTTTTGAGTTGGGTGGGTTTGGCTTACGGCTTCAAATGGGTGTGGTCGCCGCTGGTGGACCGCCTGCCTTTGCCACTGCTCACACGCTGGCTGGGCCGCCGTCGCAGCTGGCTGCTGTTGGCGCAAGCGATGGTTGTCGCGGGGCTCATCGGCATGGCTTTGTTGGACCCACAACTGGCACTAGAGCCCGTGGTGTGGTGCGCGTTGGTCGTGGCTTTTGGGTCGGCCACGCAAGACATTGCGCTCGATGCTTTTCGCATTGAGTCAGCTGATGCGCAGCACCAAGCGGCACTTGCCGCCACCTACCAAACCGGCTATCGCCTGGCCATGATTTGGGCAGGTGCTGGCGTGTTGTGGGTGGCTGCGCGTGCATCGGGCGCAGACGAAACCGCTTACCAACACACCGCATGGCAAACCGCATACCTGGTCATGGCCGCGTCCATGAGCCTGGGCGTGTTGACCGTGTTGCTCTCGCCCGAGCCGGCCCAACGTGATATGCCCCCCGCGCGCAATGCGCGCGAATGGCTGCAAAGTGCATTGGTCGAACCCTTCGCCGAATTTATTCGCCGCTACCGCTGGCAAGCGGCGCTCATTTTGGGCTTGATCGCGGTGTACCGCATCAGCGATGTGGTGATGGGCATCATGGCCAATCCGTTTTATGTGGACATGGGTTACACCAAAGACGAAGTGGCTGCCGTCACCAAAGTGTTTGGCGTCATCATGACGTTGTTGGGCGCGTTCATTGGCGGCGTGCTGTCCATGCGTTTGGGCGTGATGCGCATCCTCATGCTGGGCGCAGTGCTCAGCGCCCTCACCAATTTGTTGTTTGCCTGGCTGGCCACGCGCGGGCACGATTTGACGGCGTTGGTGTGGGTCATCTCAGCCGACAACTTGGCCAGCGGCATTGCGTCAGCAGCGTTCATTGCGTATTTGTCTAGTTTGACCAATGTGAACTACTCGGCCACGCAGTACGCGCTGTTCAGCTCGATGATGTTGCTCGCGCCCAAGTGGCTGGCCGGGTTCTCGGGCGTGTATGTGGACGCGCATGGCTACGAAACCTTCTTCAACAGCACTGCCTTGCTGGGCGCGCCTGTGTTGCTGCTGGTGTGGCTGGCCTCACGCATCTTGCCGGTGGCGCACGCAGACGCAGACGCAGACGCAAAAGCAACGCACTGATTTACCCAGTCTTTACCTTGTCTTTAGACAAGCCCAGACATCGCGAGGCATGATGAACGCACCATGAACACCTTGCTCTTGATCGAAGATGACCACCGCCTCGCCAACATGGTGAGCGAGTACCTCCAACAATCTGGTTTCACCGTGCAGCACGCCGCCAACGGGCTAGATGGCCTGAAGGTGCTGCAAAGCACGGCGCCTGCTTTGGTGCTGCTTGACTTGATGCTGCCCGACATCGATGGCCTGGATGTGTGCAAACGCATCCGCGCTCTGCCTGGTGCGTTGGCCCAAACCCCTGTGCTGATGCTCACCGCCAAAGGCGACCCGATGGACCGCATCGTCGGTTTAGAGCTCGGCGCAGACGACTACTTACCCAAACCCTTTGAGCCTCGCGAGTTGCTGGCCCGCATTCGCGCTGTGTTGCGTCGCCACGCGCCAGGTGAGACGACGGAGGCCACGCACCAAATCCTGAAATTCGGCTCGCTAGAGCTAGACCGCGATGCACGCAGCGTCAGCGTGCGCGGCCACGTGTGCGACCTCACGGCGTACCAGTTTGATTTGCTCTGGGTCTTGGCCGAACGCGCTGGCCGCGTGCTGTCACGCGATCAAATCATGGAGGCGGTGCGAGGCCGCGAACTCGAAGCCTTTGACCGCTCCATCGACGTCCACATGGGCCGCATACGCGCCGCCATTGAAGAAGATGCCAAAGCCCCCAAACGCATCCTCACCGTGCGCGGTGTGGGCTATGTGTTTGCCAAGCAACAAGACTAACGCCATGCCGACCACCCCATCGCCCACCCGCGCTTTACACCTGCCTTTGTATGTGCGCATCTGGCTGGCCGTGGTGCTGGCGGTGGCCGTGCTGACGCTGCTCACCGGCTGGGTCATGCGCATGACCGCAGAGCCACCGCTGCGCGAAGTGTTGGTGCGCAATTCGGCAGGCGAACTGGTGGGCCAAGGCCGGGCACGCTTGCGACCACCAGATGGTCTTCCGGTAGAAGCGCCACCCCTCCAAGGTCCTGACATGCGCCACCCACCAGGCCACTTTGGTTCGGGCCCTGAGTTCATGGTGCGCATGCAAAACGGTGAGTTGATGCACGTGCATTTGCCACGCCCGCCGCATACTTTTTGGTCACGCCCGCCTTTTGGGTTTGCGTGGACGCTGGGCTTGGTCGCCCTCGCTGTGGCACTGGGCACCTACCCCATCGTGCGCCGCCTGACCCGCCGCTTGGAGAACTTGCAAAAAGGCGTGGAGCAATGGGGCACTGGCAACTTGTCGGCCCGTGTCGCCGAACAAGGCAACGACGAAGTGGCCTACCTGGCCCAACGCTTCAACCACGCAGCCGCTCAAGTGGAGCAACTCGTCACCTCGCACAAATCGTTGCTGGCCAATGCCTCGCACGAACTGCGCTCGCCCCTCACCCGCATCCGCATGGGGCTGGAGCTGATGGGGGATGCCCCCTCACCCGCCATGAAGGCCGAAATTTCGCGCAGCGTGGGCGAGTTGGACCAACTGATTGATGAGATTTTGTTAGCCAGCCGCCTGGACGCCAAAGAGGCGGATCTGGGCACTGTTGAAGCGGTGGACCTGACAGGCCTGGCCAGCGAAGAATGCGCACGCGTGGACGCCCATTTAGAGCTGGGCTTTCAGCCGCAAAGCATCGTGGTGCCGGGCATCGCCAAACTGCTGCGACGCATGCTGCGCAATTTGCTGGAAAACGCGCGCCGATATGGCACGTCAGACATTGAGGTGCAGCTGTCAACTCTGGTTGAAAACCACCGAAATTGGGTGCGCTTGTGTGTGTGCGACCGCGGGCCCGGCGTTCCTGCCGACTTGCGCGAACGCATCTTCGAGCCCTTCTACCGCCTGCCCGGTGCCAGCGAACGCGAAGGTGGCGTGGGCCTGGGCTTGTCGTTGGTGCGCTCCATCGTGCAACGCCACGGCGGCCGTGTGCGCTGCGAAGACCGCGAAGGCGGCGGTGCCCGATTTGTGGTGATGCTGCCTGCCTGATGCACCCGCACAACCCGCGGCACTGACGCTCACCAAGCACACGGGCTCGTTGCACAATATCGTGCATGACACACGCTGCCCTGAACACCCGCTTCGCCCAACGTTTTCAACTCACCACCCCCATTGCTTTAGCGCCCATGGCGCTGGCCACGGGCGGGGCTTTGGCTGCCGCCTGCGCACACGCCGGTGCGCTGGGTTTGGTCGGCGGCGGCTACGGTGACCTCGCTTGGACCCAACGCGAATACGCGCTAGCGCATGACTTGCTGAAAGACGATACCGCGAGCCACGCACGCCTAGGCTGTGGCTTCATCACTTGGAAATTAGACGAAAACGCCGAGGCACTCGACTGGGTGCTGACACAAAAGCCTTGCGCCGTCATGCTGTCGTTTGGCGACCCTCGCCCTTATGCCGCGCGCATTGCCCAAGCAGGCGCACAGCTCATTTGCCAAGTGCAACGCCTAGACCAAGTGCCACAAGCTTTAGAGGCCGGTGCCTCGGTCATCGTGGCACAAGGCGGCGAAGCTGGCGGCCACGGTGCCAACGCGCTTGAAGGGCGCAGCACCTTCACGTTGGTGCCTGAGATTGCCGACTACCTCGCGGCCCATTCACCCGACACCTTGCTGCTCGCCGCAGGCGGCGTGGCCGATGGTCGCGGACTGGCGGCGGCTTTGATGCTGGGCGCCGATGGGGCCTTGGTGGGCTCGCGCTTGTGGGCCACAACGGAGAGCTTGGCTGCCGCAGGCGCCAAAACCCAAGCCACACACACCAACGGTGACGGCACCGCACGCAGCATGGTGTTTGACATCTTGCGTCGCAAAAACTGGCCCGCACCGTATGACTTTCGCGCCATTCGCAACGACTTGCACCGCGCACTTGAAAGCAACGTGGCCGCTTTGCAAGCCACCCCAGATGCCGCACGCGCCGACTACGACGCAGGCGTGAAAGCGGGTGACTTCACACGCGCACACGCCACGGTGGGTGAAGCCGTGGGTTTGATTGCCGATATCCCCGCTGCGCAGACAGTGATTGCCCGCATCACACAACAAGCGCAACGCTTGTTAGGCAAGTAAAGGCGCGCATGAAAAAACGCCTGCTCATCTTGTCGCACGACAACAAAATTGGCGATGCCATTGTCGTGACGGGTCTGTTCAAACAATTGCACGCGCACTGGCCCGACTGCGACATCGGCGTGCTGTGTGGCGCCAGCAATGCGGCACTGTACCGCCACCACCCCGAAGTGAAGTGGCTGCATGTGTCGGCAAGCCGCAACGTGTTCGCCCGCATGTGGGCCAGCCTCAAAGCACGGATGACGCGCTACGACATGGTGGTGCACTTTGGTCTAGACCTGGCCAACCCATCTGTGCAAATTGTGTTGAACATGGTCAATGCCAAGCAGCGCTTTTTGTTTTTGAAACACCCCACAAACCCCCTCCCCAATGATGTGGTGATGGAAGGCGATTGGGGCTACAGCACGCACGGCACGGCACAACACTATTCGGCGCGCCATCTGCGGTTTCTGCAAACCCTAGGCGCAACGCCCGGCCCTTACCACTACGACATTCGCTTGGGCGAACACACGGCGACGGCCAAGCCTTCAGACACAGGCTTGCTGATGGTCATCAACAGCCAAAGCAGCGCGGCGAACAAATCGTTCTCACTGCCGTGGTTGCAACAGTTCGTGCATGCGGTTTATACACAGCACCCCCACATTCACATGCAACTGCTCAGCGCCAGCCCTGCGCTAGAAGTGGCGATGCGTGAGATGTTCAACGCACAAAGCGACCGCGTCCACGTGACCCCGTTTGCCCCCACGGTCACACCCGCGCTGGCCAGCATCCAAAACGCAGATATGGTGGTGTCACCCGACACCTACGCCGTGCATGCCGCCAGTGCTTGGAACAAGCCGGTGATTGCGCTGTACGAGCCCAGCGTGCTGTCGGTGGATTCATGGGAACCGCTGTCAGACACGTATGCCCAAATCATCGCCCCCACAGGAAAAGCGGTGAGCGACATTGGCGTCCCCGAAGTCATGAAGGCGCTGGCGCACCTGCTGGCCAACCCGAAATCACGCGAGCGCGTGTTCTTGAAATAAGTTCAGTTTTCGATCAGCAGCGCGCGCTGCTCAGACGTCCACTTTTGCTCAAGCGGAATGAGCTTGTCTTTGTCCACAAAGGGTGGGTAACCGCCCTTCATGGTCAAGCGGATGTAGTGGTGGTTGAAGCAATCCAACGCGATGTGCATGGGGCGAATGTCCCCAACATCGCGTGCGCGCATGGCGGTGCGCAAAAACAAATCAAAGTCTGCGGCTTGTTGGGTTTCGTCCCAAGGGCCCAAGATGGCTAGCGCACGGCGCGAAAACATCACGGTGTTGCCCACAAAGCCTTCCACGGCTTGATGCTTGAAACGCGTTTGACGGTCTTTGCAAAACGCCGCCCAGTTGCCATACATCCATTTGTGCATGAGCAGCAAACAGGTGCGCCCCGTGCCAAACAAGCCCACCAAACCACGGATGCGGTTCCATCGGCGACGCAGCTTTTTGGTAGCCGCTTTGCTTTCGATGCGCTCGATGCCGCAAGAGGTGATGACATCAAGCTGGTTATGTTCAGCGTTTGCAATGAGCGTTTCATCCCAACCATCGCTCACGATGATGTCGTTGTTTAAGAACGCCAGCCACTCGCCCTTGGCGATGGCAATGCCTTGGTTCTGCGACACAGGGTATGAATAGTTGCCAGGGTTGCGAATCACGCGCGCACCGACCGACTCAAAAAAATCAGCACTGGCATCCGTCGATGCGTTGTCGATGACGATGAGCTCAAACGAATGCTTGGTGTGCTTGACCAAGTTTTCCCAGTAAATCTGGTTCATCGGCAACTGGTTGTACACCGCTGTGATGATGCTGAGTTTGGGCTTTTGTTCAGACATGGTCAGGCTTTTAAAAATGAACTCAGAGCAAGCGGTAGACGCGCTCAGCCGACACGTCTTCTAAGCAACGCGTGTGGCCCAGTGGGCACGTGCGCTCGTAGCAAGGCGAACAGGCCAACGGAGGCTGGTAGTTGGCATCCACACGCAGCCACACCACGCGCGCACGCTCGTTCAAAGGCGGCGTGTGTTCGGGACTGGACGAACCAAACACCGCCACTTGCGGCACACCAAACGCTGCGGCCACGTGCATGAGCCCGGAGTCGTTGCTGACCACACGGTGCGCGTAGGCAATCAACGCAAAGGCTTGCATCAAGTTGGTTTGACCTGCCAAGTTGAAACAATGACCGGGCTTTTTGGCATTGGCGGTGGTGGCAATTTCTTGACAGATGTCGAACTCTTTGTTCGACCCCAACAAGAACACGGGGCGGTCAATCTTGCCCGCCAATTCAGCAAAGTGTTTGGCAGGCCAGCGTTTGGCGGGACCGTATTCGGCGCCCGGCGCAAACACCACATAGCTGTGCTTGGCCAAGGTCGGCAGCGTGGGCATGTTGGTGGCCAGCTCTTCGAGCGCGTCGTCCATCACGCCCACTCCCGCTTTGAGCACGGGGCGCAGATCGCCCACCAGCTTCATGGGCTTGCCGGGGTTTTGGCCCACCAAACTCAGCGCGGCATACCACTCGACCATGGGCGGGCGCTCTTCGGTTTGGGGGTTGTCTAAGCGATCGGTCAGCAAGCCAAAACGCATTTCGCCGGTGTAGCCCACGCGCTTGGCGATGTTGGCCATCCAGGGCAGCAACGCGCTCTTCAGGGAGTTGGGGCACACATAGGCCACATCAAACTTGCCGCGCAACTGGCGGGCCAGTTTCAAGCGGCCCATCAGTTGCAGGCCGCCGTGTTTGAACGGCATCTCAATCACTTCGGTCACGCCGGGCATCACACGGTAAACCGGTGCAATCCAAGGCAAGGCAGCGACAGTGAGGCGCTCGCCGCGCGCAGCCAAGCGGCGCAGCAAGGGTTCGGTCATCACCGCGTCCCCAATCCATTGGGGGGCGATGATGAGGGCGTTTTTAATGATGGCCGCCAACGTGCTCGCCGGCCTTGAGTTTGTAAACCGTGCCGCAATAAGGACACTTGGCTTCGCCGGTTTTAGCCACATCCAAGTAGACCTTGGGGTGGCTGTTCCAGAGTTTCATGTCAGCTTTGGGGCTGGGGCAAAACACGCCGCCTTGAGCGTTCAAATCTTTGGCTAAGAGTTCAACGGTGTTGCTCATTTTTTAAACCTTTGTCAACCAATGTGCGTACTTGGGATTGCGGCCGTTGACGATGTCAAAGAACGCCGTTTGGATTTTTTCAGTGATCGGGCCACGGCTGCCCTCGCCCAATTGGATGCGGTCGAGTTCGCGGATGGGCGTGACTTCAGCGGCGGTACCGGTGAAGAAGGCTTCGTCAGCGATGTAGATCTCGTCACGGGTGATGCGCTTTTGCACAATCTCAAAGCCCAAGTCTTTGGCAATGTGGAACACCGTGTTGCGGGTGATGCCGTTCAAAGCGCCAGCCGACAAGTCGGGCGTGTAGATGACGCCGTCTTTGACCACAAAGATGTTTTCGCCAGCGCCTTCAGACACAAAGCCTGAGGTGTCGAGCAACAGGGCTTCGTCGTAACCTTCGTCGGTCACTTCCATGTTGGCCAAGATGGAGTTGGTGTAGTTGCTCACGGCCTTGGCTTGCGTCATGGTGATGTTGACGTGGTGGCGGGTGTAGCTCGAAGTCTTCACGCGGATGCCGCGCTTCATGCCTTCTTCGCCGAGGTAGGCACCCCAAGTCCAAGCCGCCACCATCACATGGATGTCATTGCCGCGAGGGCTGACGCCCAATTTTTTGTCGCCAATCCAAGTCAAGGGGCGGATGTAGCCGCTTTCTAAATTGTTTTCACGCACCACGGCACATTGCGCATTGTTGATTTGCTCTTTGGTGAAGGGCATGTTCATGCGCAAAATTTTGGCGCTGTTGAACAAGCGGTCGGTGTGCTCTTGCAAACGGAAGATGGCGGTGCCTTGCTCGGTTTTGTATGCGCGCACGCCTTCGAAGGCGCCGCAACCGTAGTGCAGGGTGTGGCTCAACACATGGATCTTGGCATCGCGCCAATCGACCATCTGGCCGTCCATCCAGATTTTGCCGTCACGGTCAGACATGGATGATGGGATCACGACGCTCATGGGATTTCCTTTGGACTGATGATGTGGTTGTCGCCTGTTTCGGCGTAAGGGTTCATTTTAGCGAGCCTGACGAGGGGTCAGTCGTTGGCGGCGTGGGTCACGGGCTCAACGTCGGTGGCTTGGAACGGACGGTCTAGCGTCCAGCTCTGCAACTTGCCCTGCATAAACACGCAGCGCACCACCGATTGGCTGCCATCGCGCCAGCTGAACACCTCGGGCTGGGCGCCTTTTTCGGTCTCCAGCTGACCCAAAGCACGGGTCATGGCGATGACATGCATCAGGCTCACGCCCGCTTTGAGCTTGGCATTGAGCATGACGGCACTGTCGACAAACCCAATCGGGCGGTTGCTGGCTCGTTTCATGATTTGCACCAAACGCGTGAAATACAGCAGCAGCCACATGACGCCGCCGGTCACCACCATGGCAATGCCCATCCAGCCCCAGCTTTGCCAAGCCCACGCCGTCAAGCCCACCGTGCCAATGGGCACCAAATATCTTTGAAAGTTCATGGGCTTATTGTCTCAGGCTCTCAAAGAGCCAGCTCAGTGCTGTGGATAACGCAAGGTCACTTGCAAACCACCCAGGGCCTGAGATTGGCCTAATTCCACTTGAATGTGCTGCAACGTCGCGATGTGCCGCACGATGGACCAGCCCAAGCCGCTGCCCGTGGCTGACGTGCCCAACACGCGGAAAAACCGCTCGCCAAGGCGTGCCTTGTCCTCCGACGACAGGCCAGGGCCACCGTCTTGGACGGTCACCACCACGTGTTGCGCGTCTGCCCGATGCGCTTGAATACGCACGGTGGCGCCCTCAGGGCTGTAGCGCAAAGCGTTGTCAATGAGGTTGCGCAGCAAGATCTGCCACAAGGTGCTTTGGCCGTTGACCTGCAGCGCCTCAGGTGCGAGCAGCTCTAGGGTTTGATGGCGTCGCAGCGCCTCAGGCGTGAGGTCGGCCATGATTTGTTGCGCCAACTGGTCTAAGCGGAAGGGTTCAGAAAGAACGTCTTGCGGGCCTTCCACACGGGCCAAGGTCAACAGTTGCTCAACCACGCGCGAAGCCCGGTCACAACCCAGCAAGGTGTCTTGCAACGCTTGTTGGCGAACTTGGTCGTTGCTTGCCGATGTGAGCGCCACTTGCGCTTGGGCACGAATGGCGGCAATCGGTGTGCGTAGCTCATGGGCAGCATCGGCAGTGAAGCGGCGCTCGGTTTCCATGCGCTGGGCCAAACGTTGCAGCAAATCGTTGAGCGCGTCCAACATGGGCTGCACTTCTTGCGGGGTGTCGGGCAAGGCCACGGGCGCAAGGGTTTGGGTGTCACGCTTTAAGAGTGCTTGTCGCAAGCGCTGCAAAGGTTGCAGGCCTGAGCGCACGTTCCACCACAAACCAATCAACAGCAGCGGCAAGGCCATGGTGAGGGGCGGCAAAAAACCACGCAACACGGCACGCAAAATTTCGTCACGGCTGTCCACCCGTTCGGCCACATAGATCTGCACATCGCGGGCGCGGCCAGGCGCGGCGAAGATGCGCCACGATTGACCGTCGGCCAAGATGATGGTCTCAAACCCCTCTGTGTGCTGGGCCATGGGCGTGTGCGCCACGTTGGGGGAGTGCATGACCAAACGGTCTTCATGAAACACTTGGTAGGCCACGCGGTGCGCGTATTTGTGCAAGGTAGGCGCATCCAGCAAGGGCTCGTCATCGTCGGGCGTGACAGATTGCTGAACCACCAACAAGGCGGCCGACTGCGCCAGGTGGGCATCGAGCAGCTCGTCCACCTCGTGCCGAGCTTCAAACCACACAAAAGCCGCAGTGGCGAACCACACCACCAGCACCGCACCCAAAGTGCGGGTGAGCAAGCGTTGTTGCAAAGAAAAGTGTTGGCGCATAGCTTTAAGGCATGACGATGTAACCCACACCGCGCACGGTGTCGATCAAGCCCGCGCCCATTTTGCGGCGCAGGTGGTGAATATGAACTTCGATGGTGTTGCTCTCCACCTCGTGGCCCCAGCGGTACAGGTGTTGTTCAAGTTGCTCGCGTGACAACACGCGGCCGGCGTTGAGCAACAAGGCTTGCAGCAAATCAAACTCGCGGGTGGACAGGCTGATGGCGTCGCCATCGCGGCTCACCTGCCGTGCGCTGGGGTCCATCACCACGTTGCGAATTTGCAGCATGGCTTGTGTTTTACCGTGGGCGCGGCGCACCAAAGCGTGCAGGCGGGCGGCCAGCTCGTCCAAATCCACAGGTTTCACCACGTAGTCGTCCGCACCGAGGTTGAGGCCTTCGATGCGTTGGGCCACGGCATCGCGTGCCGTCAACACCAGCACGGGTGTGTCGATGCCACGCGCACGCACGGCCTTCAACACAGCCAAACCATCTTGACGCGGCAAGCCGATGTCCAGCACCGCCGCTTGGTGCTGCGCGCTCAGCAGCTCTCGCTCGGCGGCCACCCCATCGCGCACCCAATCCACTTGGAAGCCGCGCTGGTCTAGGCCCGCACGCAGGCCGCTGCCTAGCAGCTCATCATCCTCGGCCAGAAGTATTCGCATAACCTCGCCACATGGGTCGCAGGGCTTGTGGGCCACGCCACACGCGCAGCATCACCACCAACCCCACATGCACACACACCACAGCCATGGCCGCGTTGCCCAAGCCTTCGTGCAGTTCTTGCAGGGCATCGTTCAACCAGCCATCGCCTAAAAGTTCATTGTAGGTAGCCCACCCGCTGGCAATGGCCACCGTGCAAAACGCATAAATGCACAGCACCGCAGCGCCCAGCACCCAACTGCTGGCACCCACCCAAAAGTTACGCGTGAGCCATTCGCCTTGCTTGAGTTTGTTCAGCCACACGCGCCACATCGCGACACGACGCAGCAACAAACCCCAACGTGCCGACGCAGGCCCAACCCACCCCCACACCAAGCGAAACGCCAACACCGCCGCCAAGCTGTAACCGCTGTAGACGTGTACCAAACGCCAATACTCAGACTCTGACGTGACATAAGACATGAGAAACGCCAGGGCCATGCTGGCGTGCGCCATGCGCGTGCCTAAATCGACCACGGGCTTGCGCTGTGTGGACACTGGCGTAGCTGTTGCCTCTGCCACTTGAGCGTGGTTTAAAACGGTGTAGCTCATTTTGGAATCCTCACGCGGTCTTCTTCAAAGTCACCTTGTGCTGCGTCGCGGTGGCAAGCGGTGCAATTGGCAGGGCTTTTGATGGCGGGACGCTTGAACGTGGCCGCACTCACCTCGCGGTGCTTGCGCTCAAACCACGCCGAGCGGGTGATGCGATCGAAAGGCGGCTCTTCACGCGCACGCTTGCCTTGGCCGCCGTGGGTTTGCAGCCAGGCATCGATTTGTTTTTGTGTGGCAACGTCTAACGAAGCGTCGCTGCCGTAGTGTTTATCTAGCCCATGCATCACGCGCTGCCATGAAGCTTTGGGTAGCAAGTTGGGTGGGAATGCCAAGTGGCAGCTGCCGCACTCTTGGGTATAGGCCGCGAGTGGTGGGGGGCCTTTGTAGCTGTCGGCCCACGCGGATGTTGTCGTCAGCAAGATTGCAGCCACCATGCCGCGCAAGAGGCGTATGAAACATAAATGCATAAGAACCTCCATCAACGTAAGGTCATGAGCCAAGCCAACACATCGGCTTTTTCGACTGCCGTGCACTCACGCGCCAACACGTCTTTGCAATTGCGGCGGAACCACTTTTCAACTTTGGCACTGTCGGTGAAGCGTTTGGGGTTGGCCGCAGGCGCGAGTGGCTCAATGACTTTGTCGGTACTCGCATGACGACCGCCCACCATCGGCGATTTACCGTGGCAACTGGTGCACTGCCACTCTTGGCCATGGCTGGCTTTGAAAAACGTTTCACCGCGCGCGGCATTGGCAGGCTGGCCGGCTTGCGCGGTGTAGCCCGCCAACAACTCAGCGGGCGTGGCGGCCACCGCATGAAGCGACGTCAAGAGCAGTAAAGCAAAGAACTTTTGAAGCATGGTGTTGAACCTTTCAAAACCGATGCTAGTGAACGCGTCTTAGGGTTTTCTTAAGGCAGGTGCAGCTCTTCTTAAGACTGTCTTAATCTGTGGTCTGCACACTTTCATCATTCGTTATTGATGGAGTTGGTATGTCACGTTCTGTTTTGAAACCGCAAACAATTGCATGGCTGTTAGCCACTGCCGGCTTCCTCAGCGCCTGTGGAGGCGGTGGTGGCGGCGGAAGTGACAGCGATCACAGTGACGCCACATGGTCGACCAATCCAGCAGGTGCCGCCACGTTCAACGGCGCTGCCGCTGCCTATCAAGGTTCGATCAGCGGTTTGGGCTCAATTGTTGTCAACGGCGTGCGTTTTGAAACGACTGATTCCGTGGTTTACGACAGTGATGATTTCAGCACCAGCTATGACAGCAGTACACCCACCTTTAGCAGCCCCCTAGCCTTGGGAATGACCGTTGCCTTGTTTGGGGATGTGGACGATGCACAAAGTTTGGGGCGTGCGGCACGCATTCGCATCGTAGGCGGTGTGCGCGGCACGATGAACTCCATCACGTCCACAGCCATCGATCTGTCAACTCAAATGGTGCAAATCAACGCTGCGACCACCTATGGCGGAACGTCCGATGGAACCTTGACTGGCACCGCTGTGACAACTTATGCAGATCTGGCAGCGCTGGCAAACACAAATCCATTGCTCACCATTTATGGTCTTGCCCAAGCAGATGGCAGCTTCTTGGCGACACGCGTCGTTGTCACCCATGCATTGACCCATGCGCTGGATGTGGCCGTGCGCGGAACCATCACAGCGATTGCCGGAAGTAATTACACGATTCAGACTGGGGCGACTGCCAGCATCACCGTGAATTGCAACAGTTGCACCATTCAACCGACGGGCAACACGCCGGTGGTTGGCGATGCCATTCGTGCATTGGCTACAGACAACACGAGCTGGAACGGCACAACGCTCACGGCAAAACGTTTGCAGTTGGTCAATGCAGCCTATCTCACCAGCTTTAGTGGTGCACCCAGCACATCGACCTACGCCAAGATCAAAGGGATCGCGACACAAGCGAACGGCAATTGGTACGTTGGAGGTGTTCAAGTGAGTGGCGCCACATTGACTGCTAACACCATGTACGAAATCAAAGGCACATGGTCTGGGTCCGTCTTAGCGGCAACTCGCGTAGAAACTGAAGGCCAACGAAGCTTCACCGACAGCTATAACCAACCTGTTACTTATTCCAACGAGTTCTATGGCGCCGTCAGCAACCTGAGTGGTAGCACCTTCACTGTTCAAGGGGTCAATGTGAATGCGGGCTCTGCCTACTTCCCTAACGGCTCAGCAGCCAATCTCAGCAATGGCTCGTTTGTTGAAGTCAAAGGCAGCTATGTGGACGGCACCTTGAACGCGACAAAAGTAGAGATCAAATATGCATCCAGCAGCAATGCCAGTTCAGGTCGCGTGTTTGAGATGTACGGTCAGGTCGGCGGTTGGTCTGGCGTGAACAGTGTGTTTAGTTTGACCCGCTTTGGTGTCGTGTACACCGCACAAACGTCAGCCAATACACGCTTCAAATACGGCACACCCACCACCGGAAGCTATGTTGAAGTCAAAGGCTACATGGATGCCAACAATGTCTTCCAAGTGATCAAGCTAGAGCTGAAAAACGGTTACCACGATTACGACGATTGATGCGTTAACCCAGCTCCCGCACCAAGCCAATCGCCTCATCCACCCGCTCGACCGCATGCACGGTCATGCCGGGGATGGGCTTTTTGGGTGCATTGGCTTTGGGGATGACGGCGACGGTAAAGCCGAGTTTGGCCGCTTCTTTCAAGCGCTCTTGCCCACGCGGTGCGGGGCGCACTTCACCTGCCAAACCCACTTCGCCAAAGGCGATGAAGCCTTGGGGCAAAGGTTTGCCACGCAAGCTGCTTTGAATCGACAACAACACCGCCAAGTCTGCTGCGGGCTCGCTGATGCGCACACCGCCCACGGCATTGACAAACACATCTTGGTCCATGCACGCCACACCTGCATGGCGATGCAACACGGCCAGCAACATGGCCAAACGGTCGCGGTCCAAGCCCACGCTCAGGCGGCGTGGTGATGGGCCACCGCTGTCGACCAAGGCTTGAATCTCCACGAGCATGGGGCGTGTGCCTTCAAGCGTGACCAACACACAACTGCCGGGCACCGGCTCGGAGTGTTGGCTCAAGAAAATGGCGCTGGGGTTACTCACGCCCTTCAAGCCTTTTTCGGTCATCGCGAAGACGCCAATTTCGTTGACTGCACCAAAGCGGTTTTTGATGGCACGCACAAGTCGGTAAGTCGAATGTGTGTCGCCTTCAAAGTACAGCACCGTGTCCACCATGTGCTCCAACACACGCGGCCCAGCCAGTGCGCCCTCTTTGGTGACATGGCCCACCAACACCACAGCGGTGCCCGAAGACTTGGCCATGCGGGTGAGGTGTGACGCGCACTCGCGCACTTGCGCCACCGAGCCGGGGGCACTGGTGAGTTGATCGGAATAAACGGTTTGGATGGAGTCCATCACCACCACCGCCGGTTGAAGCTTGTCGACGGTGGCCAATATTTTTTCAAGCTGAGTTTCAGCCAGCACTTGCACTTGGCTGTGGTCCAGCCCCAAGCGGCGCGAGCGCAAGGCCACTTGCGCGGCAGACTCTTCGCCCGTCACATACAAGGTGCTCATGCCGCTGCGTTGCAGGCCGTCCATGGCTTGCAAAATCAACGTGGATTTGCCAATGCCGGGGTCGCCACCAATCAGCACCACACCGCCCTCGACCATGCCGCCGCCCAACACGCGGTCGAGTTCTTCTTGACCCGTGGGCGTGCGCGCCACGTCTTGTGCTTCGATGTCGGAGAGCACCGCCACTTCTGAAGCTGGGGCCAAGGCCGCCATGCCCGCGTAACGGTTTTTGGTGGGGCCGCTGCTATCGACCGCCGTTTCAATCAGCGTGTTCCACGCGTTGCAACTGGGGCATTTGCCCAACCATTTGGCAGTGATGCCGCCGCAGTCGGTGCAGGTGTATTGGGTTTTTTCTTTGGCCATGCGCCAATATTACTGGATAAATAGCCAGTGGTCTGAGCGACGGAATTGAAACATGCGAGAAGAAGTTGCGAGACACTTCAGACATGCCTCACCTCATCATCCAATACACCGCCCAGCTCGATGCCGAAACTGACATGGGCGAGCTTTGTCAAACCTTGAGCGACACGATGTTGGCCGCCAAACACCCCGACGGCCAAGCCGTGTTCCCGATCGGGGCCACACGCGTGTTGGCGTTTGCCACAACACATGCCGTCATCGCGGATGGCAGCGGCGACTACGCCTATGTGTATCTGAACTTTCGCGTCGCCAAAGGACGCACGCCCGAGATGATTGCGCAAGTTGGCCAATCTTTGCTGGCTGCAACCCAGACCCATTTCGCGGAAGTGTTTGCCAAGCGCCCCATCGGCATCACCTTGCAAATTGACGAAGGGCATGAGGTGTTCAACGCCGTCCACAATAATTTGCACCCTTTGTTCAGCAAACCTTGAAAACGCCCAGCCATGCAAACCCCCGAGAACCTATTTAAAAAAGCCCTGCGCCACCAACAGCCACAAATCGGCTTGTGGATGGGCTTGGGCAGCACCGTGACCACCGACATTTGTGCGGGCGCTGGTTTTGACTGGCTGGTGATTGACGGCGAACACGGCCCCAACGACTTGACAACTTTGCTCGCGCAGTTGCAGGTCGTGGCCGCCTATCCCAACTCACACCCTGTGGTGCGTGTGCCGCATGACAATGCGGCACTGCTCAAGCAAGTGCTGGACATTGGTGCCACCACGGTGTTGGTGCCCATGGTGGACACGGCCGCGCAAGCCGCAGCCATTGTGAAAGCCTGCCGCTACCCGCAAGACGATGGCCAAGGCGGCATTCGTGGCATGGCGGGCACGCGCGCCTCGCGTTGGGGCCGCTTCCCCAACTACGGCAAAGAGGCCAACGACCAAGTGTGTGTGTTGGTGCAAGCCGAAACCCGAGAAGCCTTGAAAAACTTAGACGCCATCGCCGCCACACCCGGCGTGGACGGCGTGTTCATTGGCCCGGCAGACTTGTCGGCCTCCATGGGCCACATCGGCAACCCCAACCACCCCGAAGTACAAGCGGCCATCGTGGACGCGATTGCGCGCATTCGCCAGGCAGGCAAAGCGCCCGGCATTTTGATGGGTGACGAAGCGTTGGTGCGTCAGTATTTGTCGCTAGGTGCTTTGTTTGTCGCTGTGGGTGTGGACGGCATGATCTTGTCGCGCCAAACCTCGGCCTTGGCGGCCAAGTACAAAGAGGGTTTGGCTGAAGTGAGCGCCAGCAAAGGCCCTTACTGAACGGCGATTCAGTCCTGCGTGAACCCCACGCGGCCAGACACTGCGCACATCAACTCATAGCCCACCGTGCCCGCGGCTTGGGCGACCTCGTCAATCGGCAGCACTGTGCCGTTGCTGGCTTTGCCCCACAGCGTGACTTCGCTGCCAAAGCCCGCTTCATGACCTGTTTCAACGCAAGGCGTGAGGTCAACCGCAATCATGTCCATGCTCACGCGGCCCAAGGTGCGGGTGCGCACCCCGTCCACCAACACAGGCGTGCCCGTGGGGCAATGGCGGGGGTAACCATCGGCATAGCCGCAGGCCACCACACCTAAGCGCATGGGCGCATCTGCTTTGAACGACGAACCGTAACCCACGGTGTCGCCCGCTTGCAAGTCTTGCGTGGCAATGATGCGGCTGCGCAAACTCATGGTGGGTTGTAAATCCCACTGCGCGATGTTGCGCTCTGGAAAGTCGGGCGCGCTGCCATACAGCGCAATGCCGGGGCGTACCCAATCGGCAGCCACTGCCGCATCGCCAGCGTGACGCAACAAGCCCGCGCTGTTGCAAGTGCTGCGCTCGCCGGGCAAGTCTTCGGTGGTTTTGGTGAACGTGGCGATTTGTTCGGCAATGCCTTTGGGGCCATCGGCATCGCTGAAGTGGGTGATGAGCGAAATCTCATCCACTTGCGGCAACTGGTTCAAGCGTGTCCACGCCGAACGAAACCGTGTGGGCGTGAAACCCAAGCGGTTCATACCGCTGTTCATTTTGAGGAATATTCGGTGCGGCACTTGGGTTTTGTGACGGCTGAGCATGTCAATTTGCTCGTCGCAATGCACGGTGTGCCACAGGTCTAGGCGTGAGCAAAGCTCTAAATCGCGAGACTCAAACACGCCTTCCAGCAACAGCACCGGTCCGCGCCAGCCCAAGCTGCGTAGGCGTTGCGCCTCATCGAGGTCTAACAGCGCAAAGCCGTCGGCACCTCGCAAACCCTCAAACACACGCTCAATGCCATGGCCATACGCATTGGCTTTGACCACCGCCCACACACGGGCGTCAGGAGCAGCAACGCGCATGCGCGCCAAGTTATGACGCAAAGCGTCGGTGTGAACAAAGGCTTGTATCGGACGGGGCATGGTCAATATTGTGGCACCCGCGTGATATAACCTTGGGTAGATACAGAAGAAAGAAGAATCAGCAGGCTCGCAGTACGCTGCGAGCTGCCAGACCCATCCATGAAGCGCGGTTTTTACACGATCATGTCGGCCCAATTTTTCAGTTCGTTGGCCGACAACGCACTGTTTGTCACAGCCGTCGAATTACTGAAATCAGATGGCGCCGCCGAATGGCAGCGCGCCGCTCTGGTGCCTATGTTTGCCCTGTTCTACGTGGTGCTCGCCCCATTCGTGGGCGCGTTTGCCGACTCACGACCGAAGGGCGAAGTCATGCTCATGAGCAACACCATCAAAGTGGTGGGTTGCTTGATGATGCTGTTTGGCGTGCATCCTTTGCTGGCTTACGCTGTTGTCGGTTTGGGCGCTGCGGCGTACTCGCCCGCCAAGTACGGCATCCTGACCGAGCTGCTGCCCGCCTCACAGTTGGTCAAAGCCAACGGTTGGATTGAAGGTTTGACCATCACCTCCATCATCTTGGGCGTGTTGTTGGGTGGCCAATTGGTAGGGCCAAATTTGTCAGCTTGGTTGTTGTCGTTTGATTTGCCATTCGTCACCACGGGTGTAGACACCTCGGCCGAGGCTGCGATTTGTTTGTTGATTCCTCTGTATGCCTTGGCGGCTTGGTTCAACAAGCGCATTCCTTACACCGGCGCGGCGTTGATTCCGATGCGCCTGGACTCCGAAAAAACCATGGCGCGCAACCTCTTGGCGCTGGTGCCCGACTTCTGGCATTGCAACCAACGCTTGTGGCACGACAAGCTGGGCCAAATTTCTTTGGCCACCACCACCTTGTTCTGGGGCGTGAGCGGCAATCTGCGCTACATCGTGCTGGCTTGGAGCGCTGCCGCTTTGGGCTACACCACCACACAAGCCTCTAGCTTGGTGGGTGTGGTGGCCATCGGCACCGCCGTGGGCGCAGTGGTGGCGTCCATGAAGATGCGGCTCGACCACGCGACCCGCCTCATGCCTTTGGGCATTGCCATGGGCTGCTTTGTGGTGGCGATGAACTTCATCGACAACCTCTGGCTGGCTGTGCCCTTCCTCATTGTCTTGGGGGGCTTGGGCGGCTTTTTGGTGGTGCCGATGAATGCCTTGTTGCAACACCGAGGTCACAACCTCATGGGTGCGGGCCGTTCCATCGCCGTGCAAAACCTGAACGAACAACTGTGTATCTTGGGCCTCGGCTTTTTGTACACCTTCAGCACGGGCATGGGGCTCAGCGCCTTTGGTGCCATCACCGCCTTCGGCGCGTTGGTGGGTTATGTGATGTGGCTCATCAAGTTGTGGCACGAACACAACCACAAACACCACCGTGAAGAACTTGCACGTTTGATGCACATCGCGCGCAACGACGACTTGCACGGTTAAGTTTTGACCACACGCCCCCTGCTGGCCGTGTTGGCATTGGCCCTCAACGCTTTGGTGTGGGGCCTGTCTTGGTGGCCACTGCGCCAACTCGACACCGACGGACTTCACCCCTTATGGACCACCGCCGCGGTGTTTATCTTGGCCACGGTGGTACTGATCTTCATTAACCCGTCAAGCTGGCGATACTTCAAACAACACCCGCAACTTTGGTGGCTCATGGCTGCCTCGGGTCTTACAAACGTCGGCTTTAACTGGGCCGTCACAACGGGCGATGTGGTGCGCGTGGTGTTGCTGTTTTATCTCATGCCCACATGGTCGCTGTTGCTGGCGTGGTGGCTGCTGGATGAACGGCCCACACGCGGCGCCTTGGCGCGTTTGGGCCTGGCGCTACTCGGCGTGGTGTTGGTGCTGAAAACGCCCGAATCTGCTTGGCCTCTGCCGCAAGATTTGTCTGACGTGCTGGCGCTGCTAGGCGGTTTTTGTTTTGCGCTCACCAATATTTGGCTGCTGCGCTTGCAACACACACCTGAGTCCGCCCGCATGGTCGCCATGTTCAGCGGTGGCGCCCTGATGGCGGTGGCGTGCGCGGTGCTGGCCACGGCGGCGGGCGTGGTTCCCACCGCCCAAGTGTTTGCCGTGCCGCTTGAAAGCCATGGTGTGTCAGGCTTTTTCAATTGGCTGACCGACGCTTTCGTGGCGCAACAAGTGGCGACATGGGCACCTTGGGTTTTGGGTTTGAGCGCGGCTTTTTTGGTGTCTAACTTTGCGCTGCAATACGGCGCCGCCCGCTTGAGTGCGCACACCACCGCGATGGTGATGATGTCGGAAGTCGTGTTTGCCAGCGTGTCCTCGGTGGCACTAGGGGCATCGACGCTGACGTGGCGCGTGGGCCTGGGTGGCGGCATGATTGTGTTGGCTGCGCTGCTGGCATCGCAAGCGCACACCGACAAAAACCACGCTTGATCGACTTTAAGTGCCTCGCTTTCGCGCGCAGGCACTTGCTTTGAAAGGCTTCGCCAATGACTACTTTGACCGACTTCACCGCCAACCGCATTGATGGCACACCGTTGTCATTTGCTGACCTGAAAGGCCAAGTGCTGCTCATCGTCAACACCGCCAGCGCTTGCGGGTTCACGCCGCAGTTTGAAGGCTTAGAGGCACTGCACAAAACCTATGCCTCGCAAGGCTTGGCCGTCATTGGTTTTCCGTGCAACCAGTTTGGCGCGCAAGACCCCGGGAGCAACGCCGAGATTGGTGCCTTCTGCCAACGCAACTACGGCGTGAGCTTTGCAATGATGGAAAAAGTCGACGTGAATGGCGACAGCGCGCACCCGCTGTTCAAGTGGGTCAAAGCAGAAGCGCCCGGTCTCTTGGGCAGCGAAGCCATCAAATGGAACTTCACCAAATTCTTGGTGGGCAAAGATGGGCGTGTGCTCAAGCGCTACGCGTCGATGGATACGCCCGCCAAATTGGCGAAGGACATTGAAGCCGCCCTGGCTTCGTGAACTAGGTTTAGTTCAACGCCTCATCCAGCACTTCCACCCAATGCTTCACCGGCACATCGGTGCCGCTTTGCAAATGGGTAATACAGCCGACGTTGGCGCTCAGAATCGCTTTGGGCTGGAGCGCATCAAGGTGGCCGAGTTTGCGGTCACGCAAGGTGGTGCTGATCTCGGGATTGAGCACACTGTAGGTGCCTGCTGAACCGCAACACAAATGCGATTCGGTGTTGGCCACTTGAATGGCAAAGCCCAACTCGGCCAAGTGCTTTTCAACACCGCCTTTGAGTTGCTGGCCGTGCTGCAAAGTGCACGGTGGGTGGAAGGCTTGCATGCCCGCGCTGGCCAACACGTGGGCTTTCAACTTGGGCTTGAGCACCGGCACCAACTCGGGCAAAAACTCGCTCAAGTCTTGCGTGAGTTCGCTGATGCGTTTGGCTTTGTCGGCGTAGGCAGCATCGTCTTTCAGCACGTGGCCGTAGTCTTTCACCATCACGCCGCAGCCTGAGGCGTTCATCACGATGGCCTCCACGCCTTGTTCAACAAAGGGCCACCAAGCGTCGATGTTGTTGCGCATGTGGGCCATGCCGCCGTCTTGGTCGTTCAAGTGGAATTTCACCGCGCCACAGCAACCGGCTTCGGGCGCCACAATAGTTTGAATGCCGGCCGCATTCAGCACGCGCGCCGTGGCCGTGTTGATGTTGGGCAGCATGGCGGGTTGTACGCAGCCTGCGAGCATCAGCACTTTGCGGGCGTGGGTTTGGGTGGGCCACACCACGCCATTGCGTTCTGCCGTTTGGGGCGCTGGCACTTTGGCTTTGAGCTTGGCGGGCAGAACACCACGCACGGCTTGACCCAACTTCATGGCGGGCGCAAACAGCGGCGAGGGCAAGCCTTCTTTCAAGGCCCAGCGCAACAGGCGCTCGCCCATGGGGCGCGGCACTTGCGCATCCACCACTTTGCGGCCCACGTCCACCAAGTGACCGTATTGCACGCCGCTGGGGCAAGTGCTTTCGCAGTTGCGGCAGGTGAGGCAACGGTCCAAATGCTGTTGCGTGGCGCGGGTGGGCGTGGCACCTTCAAACACTTGCTTCATCAAGTAGATGCGCCCGCGTGGACCGTCTAGCTCGTCGCCCAACAGTTGGTACGTGGGGCACGTCGCCGTGCAAAAACCGCAGTGCACGCACTTGCGCAAGATGGCTTCGGCTGCTTCGCCTTCGGGCGTGCCGATGTATTGGGGGGCCAGGTTGGTTTGCATGTGGGGCTCTGAAATTGACGTGTGGGTTTAAACGCGACCGGGGTTGAAGATGCCCGCTGGGTCAAACTGTTTTTTGAGTTCGTTTTGAATGCGCTGCTGCACGGCGTTGAGTGGGGTGTACACGCCCACTTGCTTGTCGACATCGCCCAAGGTTTGGCGACTGGCCGTGCTGGTGCGAAACAAGGTGGCGTGACCGCCTGCTTTCACCGCCGCGTCGCGCACTTGGGTGGCTGCCGAGGCGGGCGCCCACAGCCAGCGTTGTGCGCCGTGCCATTCGATGTATTGCGCACACGCGGCGCCGTTCACGCGCACATCCAGCACAGGGGCGGTTTGCGGCACGCTCAAGCGCCACAAGCAGTCTTGTTCGGTAGGCGCTTTGAAGAAGTCCAAGGTTTGCTCGCCGCTGGCTGTCCAATCGGCAGCCACATCTGCGCTGTCCATGCGTGTGACTTGCGCGCCCAAGGCTTGCACGTCAGCACTCATCTTGATCACAGCAGCGTCGACGGCAGCCACGGCACCACGCAGGCGCACAAAGAAAAAGTCTTGTGCGGGCGAGGCGGTGGTGTCGTACACCCACGCACTGGCATTGAGTGGCAGCGGCTGACCGCCCCATTGGTTGATGAGTTTCAAAGCTTGCGCTTGGCTCACACCCGCGCACACCAAGGTGGCTTCGCCGGGGGCCACAGGCAGCACTTTCAAAGACACTTCGGTGATCAGGCCCAACTGACCCCAGCTGCCGGCCAGCAAACGCGACACGTCGTAGCCCGCCACGTTCTTCATCACTTGGCCGCCGAAGGTGAGGTGTTCGCCTTTGCCGTTGATGACGCGCGCACCCAACACAAAGTCGCGCACCGTGCCCACGCTGGCGCGGGCCGGGCCGCTCAGACCCGCAGCAACCATGCCGCCAATCGTGGCGCCTTCGCCAAGATGCAGTGGCTGGCCCAAGGCGTCGAGCCGCCCTGCAGTGAAGTGCGGCGGCTCGAAAGCAAAGCTTTGGCCTTTTTCAGCCAAGGCGGCTTCCACCTCGGCCAAGGGCGTCCCGCAGCGCACGGTGATGACCAGCTCACTCGGCTCGTAGCTCAAGATGCCGCTGTAGCCACGGGTGTCGAGCACCTCGCCTTGCAGAGACTGGCCTAAAAAGTCTTTGGTGCCGCCGCCGCGCAAGCGCAAAGGCTGGCCGGTTTGGGAGGCATTCAAAATGCGGTCGGTGAAATCTTGGAGGGTGTGTTGCAGCGTGTCTTGCATGGCCAACATGGTAGCCGCTAGGTCTGGCGCTGGTTTTGAATTTTTTGCACAGCTCTGTCAAAAATCGTTCGCCCACAAAAAAGCCCGCCGTGAGGCGGGCTGTGAAGTCCAAGGAGATCTTGAAGTACTTGAAAAATTAACGGTGGTAGGCAGTTTCGCCGTGTGAGCTGATGTCGAGGCCTTCGCGCTCTTCTTCTTCGCTGACACGCAGACCCAAAACCATGTCCACAATTTTGTAGGCGATGAAAGACACCACACCCGACCAAACAATGGTGGTCACCACAGCTTCCAACTGGATCAGCACTTGGCCGCCGATGGAATACTCTGGGCTCACGGCGTTGGCAACGTAGTCAAAAATGCCCGTGCCGCCGAGGGATGGCGCAGCAAACACGCCAGTCAACAACGCACCCACAATACCGCCCACGCCGTGGACGCCGAACACGTCGAGTGAGTCGTCAGCGCCCAAGAGGCGTTTCAAACCGTTCACACCCCACAGACACAAGAAGCCGCCAGCAGCACCGATCACGATGGCACCCATGGGGCCCACGAAACCGCAAGCTGGGGTGATCGCCACCAAGCCGGCCACAGCACCAGAAGCAGCGCCCAACATAGAGGCCTTGCCTTTAGACAATGCTTCACCTGCAATCCAAGCCAGGGTCGCAGCAGCCGTCGCCACCAAGGTGTTCACGAAAGCGAGGGCAGCAACACCGTTGGCTTCCAGGTTAGAGCCGGCGTTGAAACCGAACCAACCCACCCACAAGAGAGATGCGCCAACCATGGTCAACGTCAAGCTGTGAGGTGCCATGGATTCTTTGCCGTAGCCTGTGCGTTTGCCGATCACGTATGCGCCGACCAAACCAGCCACCGCAGCGTTGATGTGCACCACAGTACCGCCAGCGAAGTCCAAAGCACCCTTGGCCCACAACCAGCCAGCAGCGGCAGTCACAGTTTCCAAAGTCGCAGCATCCGTGATGGCGTCTGGGCCGTCCCAATACCAAACCATGTGGGCCACGGGCAAGTAGCTGAACGTGAACCAGATGGTGCAGAACAACAACACAGCCGAGAAGCGCACACGCTCAGCAAATGCACCCACGATCAAGGCACACGTGATGGCTGCGAATGTGGCTTGGAACGCCACGAATGACAGCTCAGGAATCACAACACCTTTGCTGAACGTGGCAGCAACGGAGTCAGGCGTGATGGTGGCCAAGAACAACTTGTCAAAGCCGCCGAAGAACGGTGAACCGCCAGAGAATGCCAAGGTGTAGCCGTAGACGACCCACAACACATAAATGAGTGAGCTCACGACAAACACTTGCATCAGCACTGACAGCATGTTCTTGCTGCGGACCAAACCGCCGTAGAACAAGGCCAAGCCTGGGATGGTCATCAAGATCACCAACAGCGTGGACACAGTCATCCAAGCGGTGTCGCCTTTGTTAGGCACAGGTGCGGGGGCTGCAGTGGCAGCCGTTGCGGCAGCAGCGGGCGCTGCAGCAGGAGCTGTGACTTTGACGTCAGCAGCAGGGGCAGTTTGTGCCATCGCGGCGGTGCCGCCAAGCAGCAGACCAAACCCGAGGGCCAGAGAGGCTAGAAATTTTTTCATGATGCGTCTTCTTTCTTAAAGCGCTTCCACGCCGGTTTCGCCGGTACGGATGCGGACAACTTGTTCGAGGTCGTAAACAAAAATCTTGCCGTCGCCGATTTTTCCGGTACGGGCAGAACCTTCGATGGCTTCGATGGCGCGGTCAACGTGTTCAGCGTCAACGGCGGCTTCAATCTTGACCTTTGGCAAGAAGTCAACCACGTACTCAGCACCGCGATACAACTCGGTATGGCCTTTCTGACGGCCGAAGCCCTTGACCTCAGTAACAGTGATACCTTGCACCCCAATTTGGGAAAGGGCCTCGCGGACCTCGTCCAACTTGAAAGGTTTGATGATGGCGGTGATGAGTTTCATGGTTGCTCCTAGAGAAGACAGTTAGCTTGGGTTAGAAGCTGTACTTGACGCCGACGACCAAGGCGTTTTTCGACGTGTTGTAACCATTTGAGGTCAGGTTGTCGTTGTATTTGGCTGTTGTTGCGATCGAAGCAACGCTGGCAGACAAACCGTCACCCAAGTCTTTGCTCAAAGTCAATGAGTAATCGGTGTAGCTGTAACCAGCGTTGTTAGCCACGGTTTGACGACCAGCATGTGGGGCGAAGGTGTAACCATTGCCCAAGTCGAAGTTGGCGGTCAAATCAAAATAGCTGCTGTGCTTAGAGCCACCGTTGGCATGCTGACCGAACAAATCAGACAATGTGTATGAGTACTTGGCAGTCAACACACCATAAGTGGCGGCGCCATAAATTTCATCAGTATTTGGATTGGAATAATCGGCACCAATTTTGTTGTAAGTGTTGTTCACGTATTGGTAACGAAGGTAGCCCACGTCATACGCAATGCCAGCAGCTTCAAATTTATAGCCGCCGTACAAGTCGAGCTCAACAGGGCCTTTGGTATCAACACTGTTGTGCGTGCCCGCTTCCTTGATCCACTTGATGGTCGAACCCCAAGCGCCCAAATAGAAGCCATTGGCATTGGCATAGTCCACGCCACCTTGCAAAGCTGCGTCGCCTTTGGTTTGTGCGATACCGCGGTAACGGTATTGGCTCACCACGCCCACGTTGTAAGTGACTTCGGGTGCAACAGGCGCAGTTTGCGCGAATGCAGCAGAAGAGGTGGCCAAGATGGCCAACACGATTTTGGACTTGAGGTTCATAGTTTTCTCCATTGAAAAATTAAGAGGGATACACCTACTTAGCAGGGTCCGTGCCAGCGTTGAAATCCACAAAAGTGCGCTCTTCACTAGAACTAAGACCCAAAGTGATGCAGTAGTCTGGCTACTCATCCATTTTGATGCACACAGTTGGTGCATCACTTTGTCTTACATGCCCCGCTATGGGGATGAAAACTCAAAAAGAGAAGATTTATGACGCTCGCGTTAATTCACAGCCGCGCACTCTTGGGTTTGCAAGCACCGGCCGTGACCGTTGAGGTGCATTTGGCCAATGGCCTGCCCAGCTTCACCTTGGTGGGACTGGCGGATACCGAAGTTAAAGAAGCGCGCGAACGCGTGCGCTGCGCCATTCAAAACGCAGGCTTGGATTTCCCAACGAACAAACGCATCACGGTGAACCTCGCGCCCGCCGACTTGCCCAAAGACTCTGGCCGTTTTGACTTGCCGATTGCTTTGGGCATCTTGGCGGCGAATGGTCAGCTCGACGAGGCCGCATTGGCTTTGCATGAGTTTGCGGGCGAGTTGTCTTTGTCGGGCGAGCTGCGTCCCGTGCGCGGCGCACTCGCCATGGGGCTGGCCCTGCGCAGTGCGGGGGTGCGCACGCGGTTGGTGTTGCCGCCCGGCAGCGCAGAAGAGGCCGCACTCGTGCCCACCGCCGAGGTGTACCGCGCCCAACATTTGAGCGATGTGGTGGCGCACTTTGCCAAACCCGAGGTGAAAGGCTTGGTCGCGCAACGCGAAGAGGCCACGACGCACCCGGTACACACGACCGAAGGATGGTCGCGCATTGAGACGCCCACCTTCAGCGCACCCGCCGCCGCTCACCACCCGGACCTTGCCGACGTGAAGGGCCAAGCAGGCCCGCGACGCGCCCTAGAGATTGCAGCAGCGGGTGGGCACTCTCTTCTATTAGTAGGACCGCCCGGCACAGGCAAGTCCATGCTGGCGCAACGCTTTGCGGCCTTGCTGCCCGACATGACGTTGGACGAGGCCTTGGAAAGCGCTGCGATTGCCAGCCTAGCCGGTCGTTTTGAGTTGAACCAGTGGATGCAGCGCCCTACGCGCAGCCCGCACCACACGGCCACCTCGGTGGCCTTGGTGGGTGGCGGCACACCGCCTAGACCGGGGGAAATTTCTTTGGCACACAACGGCGTGTTGTTTCTGGATGAGTTGGCCGAAGTCAAACGCAGCGCACTCGAAGCGTTGCGTGAACCGCTGGAGAACGGCCACATCACCATTTCACGCGCGGCCACACAGGCCAAATTTCCGGCGCGTTTTCAACTCATCTCGGCCATGAACCCCTGCCCTTGCGGCTACTTGGGCTCGCCCCTCAAGGCTTGCCGATGCACGCCCGACCAAGTGGCGCGTTACCAAGGCAAGCTCAGCGGCCCATTGCTAGACCGCATCGACTTGCAGGTGGAAGTGCCCACGTTGGCCACCGAGGTGTTGATGCAAAGCGGGACGGGTGAATCCACAGCCACCGTTCGTGCGCGTTGTTTGGTCGCGCACGCCAAAGCACTGGTGCGACAAGGCGCCCCCAACCACGGTTTGCAAGGCCAAGCCTTGGAAACGCACATGCACCTCGATGCAGCAGCGGCCACGTTTTTACAAAACGCTGCCAGCAAGCTTGGCTGGTCTAGCCGCAGCACACACCGTGCACTGCGCGTGGCGCGCACGATTGCCGACTTGGCCGACAGCACATCCGTGCAAGTGGCGCATGTGGCCGAAGCACTGCAATACCGGCGCGTGTTGGTCAACCACTGACAGGCATCACACGCGGGTGCCCAGCACCACGCCCTCGCGTTGCAACTGCGCCATGACGTGCGCCCCTTCACGCACAAAAACGGCGGGCTCGGGGTGCGACAGCCATTGGGCCAACACCCTCAGCGCTTGTTCGCCCGTTTGTCCTTCGCGCAGAAGGTCCAACAGCTGCCCACGAAACACGCTGCTCGACAACACATGCAAGGCCTCATTCGTATCGCGCAACATCGACACATGGGTGCTTTCCATGCCCTCGGGTTTGTGTTTGGTGTCTATGCCACGCACAGGCCAGGCGTACGCAGCCTCGACATGGGTGGGGTTGAGCACCACGGGGTGCTGCATCACATCGCCCTGTGCGTCAAACGCAGGCCAATCAACGGGCGCCGCCATCACGGCACTTTGCAACCAATCAAAGTGGGCCAGGTCGTGCAGCCAAGCTTGCAGGCTTTGCATCTCTGGGCTTTCACACACATGGTCCACAAAGGCACGTTGCACGGCGTTGGGCCAAGGCGCATGGCTGGGGGCATTTTTGAGGAATGCGCGCACGGCGTGTGCCCACACCCGCTCACCCAACAAAGCGCGCGTCACCGGAAACGCTGGGTCAAGCACCTCGCACAAATGCGTCACCATCGCTTGCGTGCATGCTGTGACATCCGCAGCAGCTACTCCCTCAGGAGCAGGCACGCACACCGGGTCGCGCAAGTGGCGGGCCAGTGCAAATTGGCATTGGCGGAAATCGTTCAACATGCCACGGCCTCCAAATCCAGCTGCTTCACATCGTCAACGCAGCGGGCCACGCGGCGGTGTGTGTGCGCAAGCACATCCGCCAACAACGGAGACTCGCTGCCGACACGCACATAGTCCACGCTTGCCAATGGCAGTTCTTTTAAGAACGCATGGGCGTCAAAACTGAACCGCAAGGCGTTGGCGGCCAACGCATGTAAATCCAAATGCAAGCTGCAGCCCGACGCACGCACCACGGCGCTGATGAATTGCGCCTCGTTCATCTCCACTTGCAGTGGCTTCATGTGATGCGCCACGTTGCGAATACCGATGCGCAAACCCAAGGCCTCTTGCACTTGGGCAATGCGCGCCACCGTCCAAGCCACCGCCGCTTGCGTGCTGGGAATCGGCAGGTTGATGAACAAGGGGGCATCGTCAGCGCTCCACGCGAGGGCTTCTGAAAACACTTGGACGTTGTGTGTGGCCATGAAGACACGCAAGTCGCGCAGCACGTCTGGGTCCAATGCGCTCGGGCCACCCAAGGACAGGCTTTGGCTCAAACACACACTGGGGTAGCGTTGGGTCAGCTGTTGCAAATCTTGGCCAACGCGACCGCCCACCCCCACCCAGTCGGGCGGTGTGAGTTCTAAAAACTGCAACGCGTCTGGTGCGCATTTTTTCAGCGGCGCCAGCAGCGCGGGGCGCAAGGCCAAGCCTGCCCCGTGCAAGATGTGATGTTTCATAAAGTACCGTCCTATCCATGGGCCAACACTTGGCCTCAGGCGACTACTTCGACACCGATTGGCGGAACATGACGAAACGAATTTGCAAATTAACTTCTTTTTAACTTCGGCCCCAAACTCTCACAAATCACACAAGCGTCAGATTGGATGTTTCAGGCTTCGTATGATCAGCGCTCATGCCTCGTTCCCATTTTTCCCGTCACGATGCCCGCTTCGTTTGGGCGCTGTCCGCGCTGCAACTCATCGCTTGGGGCAGTGTGTTTTACGGTTTCGCCTTGTTCATGGTGCCGTTGGAACAAGCCTTGGGCATGAGCCGCGCCGAGTCGTCGCTGGGCTTTAGTTTGATGCTGTTGGCCGAGGGCGTGCTGGCGTTCCCCGTGGGTCGTTGGATTGACCGCGGTCACGAACGCGCGGTGATGACAGGCGGCTCGCTGCTGGTGGGGTTGGCTTTTTTTCTGCACAGCCGCATTCACACACCCACCGAGTTTTATGCGGTGTGGACGTTGCTGGGCGTGGGCTTGGCGGGCACCTTGTACCCACCGGCTTTTGCGGTGTTGACGCGGCGCTTTCCTAACCATTTCAGACGCGCCATCATCACGCTCACATTTTTGGGTGGTTTGGCCAGCACGGTGTTCATGCCGTTGGTGGCGTGGTTGATCGACGCCTTCGGCTGGCGCGATGCGCTGTGTGTGCTGGGCGCCATACACGTGCTGGTGTGTGTGCCCGTTCACTGGATGCTGCTGCGCAATGCGCCGCAGCGTGCTGTGCTTGCCAGTGCGCACACGGATAGCGACACACTCGCCGGCTACTTGCGCCAGCCCACGTTTTGGCAATTGGCGGTGTTTGTGGTGTTGCTCATGGGCGTGACGTCTGCGCTGCCCGCACACATGGTGAGCCTGTTGCGCGAAGCGGGCATGGATGCGTCATGGGCCATTGCCGTACCCGCCAGCATTGGCGTGTTGCAGGTGATAGGCCGCTTGGGTTTGTACCTGACCGAGCACCGCGTGAATGTGCACGCCGCCAACCGCTGGGTGACGGTGCTGATTCCTCTCGGGTTTTTGATGCTGCTCATCAGCGCTGGCCACGGCATGTGGGGCGCGGTGTTTGTGGTGTTCTACGGTTTGGGCAACGGCATGCTCACCATCGTCAAAGGCACGGTGATGGCGCAATACGTGAGCCGCGAACACATGGGCAGTTTGAACGGTTTGCTGGGATTGCCCATGGCACTGGCGCGCGCCGCAGCGCCGTGGCTCATGGGGCTGCTGTGGTCTGCCGAGACGGGCTACACGGCGGGGCTGTGGTTGATGTTGGTTGCCAGCGTGGTGGGCGTGGCGGCTTTGTGGTCCGCGCAAAAAACCATCGCCTTTGACAAGTAAAAAAGCCCGTATTCAGCGGGCTTTCATGCAAACCACGCGTTTACAAATTAGGCGCCAGCAAACGCTCTAAGTCTTTCACCGCCACGCCTTGGCGTTGCGCCAAGTCTTGCACTTGGTCGTCGCCAATACGGCCCACGTTGAAATACTTGGCTTCGGGGTGGGCCAAGTAAAACCCGCTCACGCTGGCGGCGGGCGTCATGGCCAAGCTGCTGGTCAAACCCATGTCGATTTCTTCGCACTGCAAGACACGGAACATGTCTTGTTTGGCGCTGTGGTCAGGGCAGGCTGGGTAGCCGGGTGCAGGACGAATGCCTTGGTATTTTTCTTTGATGAGGTCTTGGTTACTCAACGCCTCGTCTGCCGCGTAGCCCCACAAATCGGTACGCACGCGGTGGTGCATGCACTCGGCAAAAGCTTCGGCCAAGCGGTCGGCCAAGGCTTTGAACAAAATGGCTGAGTAGTCGTCGTGCGCGTCAATGAAGCGCTTTTCTTGCTTCTCTGCGCCTAGTCCTGCAGTTACAGCAAACAAGCCAACATAGTCAGCCGCTTGGGTTTGGTCGGCCACAAAGTCAGACAAACAACGGTTGGGGTTGTTGTTGGGCTTGACCGTTTGTTGGCGCAAGCCGTGCCATGTCATCACCTGCTGCTGACGGGTTTCGTCGGCGTACAAAACGATGTCGTCGCCCACGCGCTGCGCGGGGTACAAGCCCACCACCGCGTTGGCGGTGAGCCAGCGGTTGGCGATGATTTTTTTCAGCATCGCTTGGCCATCGGCGAACACCTTCTTGGCTTCCACGCCCACCACGGCATCTTCCAAGATGGCAGGGAATGGACCGGCCAAATCCCAAGTTTGGAAGAACGGTGCCCAGTCGATGTATTTTTCTAGCTCAGCGAGGTCAAAGTTTTTGAAGACGCGGCGGCCAATGAACTTGGGTTTCGCGGGCTTGTAATTGTCAAAGCTCACGGGCGTGGCATTGGCACGCGCTTGGGCCAAGGTGACCAACGGCGTTTGTTTTTTGTTGGCGTGTTGCTCGCGCACCTGGGCATAGTCGGCATTCAACTCGGCAATGTATTTGGCCGCTTGGTCTGACAACAAACCTTGTGCCACGCTCACGCTGCGTGAGGCATCGGGCACGTAGACCACGGGGCCGCTGTAGTTGGGGGCAATCTTCACGGCGGTGTGCACGCGGCTGCAGGTCGCACCGCCAATCAGCAATGGCATTTGGCGGTTGCGGAAATACGGGTCTTTCTCCATCTCGCTGGCCACGTATTGCATTTCTTCCAGCGACGGCGTGATGAGGCCGGACAAGCCGATGATGTCTGCGCCCTCTTCTTTGGCCTTGGCCAAAATTTCATGGCAGGGCACCATCACGCCCATGTTCACCACTTCGTAGTTGTTGCACTGCAAAACCACGGTGACGATATTTTTGCCAATGTCATGCACGTCGCCCTTGACCGTGGCGATGACCATCTTGCCCTTGGCTTTCACGTCTTGGCCCGCTTCGGCTTGCAAGCGTTTCTCTTCTTCAATGTAGGGCACCAAGTGCGCCACCGCTTGCTTCATCACGCGGGCCGACTTGACCACTTGCGGCAAGAACATCTTGCCTTGGCCAAACAAATCACCCACCACGTTCATGCCGTCCATCAACGGACCTTCGATGACGTGCAGCGGGCGACCGCCCTTGGCCAAAATGTCGCGATACGCCTCTTCGGTGTCAACGGTGATGAAGTCGGTGATGCCGTGCACCAGTGCGTGGCTCAAACGATGCGCCACCGTCACAGGGGCCTCGGCAGTGCCGCGCCAAGCCAACTTTTGGCTGTCGTCTTTGGCTGCGCCTTTGGCGCTCTCGGCCACTTCAATCAGGCGCTCGCCTGGCGTGAGGTGCGCTTCGCCTTCTTTGTATTGGGGGACGCGGTTCAACACCACGTCTTCCACGCGCTCGCGCAGCGTGGCTTCGAGGTCGTCATACACGCCCACCATGCCGGCGTTGACGATCCCCATGTCCATGCCCGCTTGAATGGCGTGGTACAGAAACACGGTGTGGATGGCTTCGCGCACGGGGTCGTTGCCACGGAATGAAAAGCTCACGTTCGACACACCGCCACTCACCTTCGCGCCGGGCAGGTTTTGCTTGATCCAACGCGTGGCGTTGATGAAGTCCACCGCATAGTTATCGTGCTCTTCAATGCCGGTGGCAATGGCAAAGATGTTGGGGTCGAAGATGATGTCTTCGGGTGGAAAGCCCACCTCGTCTACCAACACGCGGTAAGCGCGTTCGCAAATTTCAATCTTGCGGGCGTAGGTGTCGGCTTGGCCTTTTTCGTCAAACGCCATCACCACCGCTGCCGCGCCGTAACGCTTGACCAGCTTGGCTTGGCGCTTGAACTCGTCCAAGCCTTCTTTCATGCTGATGGAGTTGACGATGCCCTTGCCTTGAATACAACGCAGGCCCGCTTCGATGACCGACCACTTCGATGAGTCCACCATCACCGGCACGCGTGCAATGTCGGGCTCGCCCGCCATGAGGTTCAAGAAACGTACCATCGCGGCTTGGCTGTCCAACATGGCTTCGTCCATGTTGACGTCAATCACTTGTGCGCCGTTTTCCACTTGCTGACGCGCGACGGCCAAGGCTTGCTCGTACTCGCCGTTCAAAATCATGCGCGCAAAGGCTTTGGAGCCAGTGACGTTGGTACGCTCGCCAACGTTGACAAACAAACTGCCCTCGCCGATGGAGACTGGCTCAAGGCCAGACAGCTTCATGGGGGGAACTGCAGTGGAATTCATGGGGGTACTCACCTGGGGCTAACAAAACAGGTGAGCGTCGTTGCAAAAGATTCGGCCCCAAGCCTGACTTCACGCGCAAGTCCTGAAAGGACGGGTGAAGCTGCAACGCTCCTTGAGGAAGGCGATATTTTAACGGGTCGCGCAACCCGCATGCGCCATGCCTAAACAGATGAGCTTTTCTCTGTTACTTTTAGACACAAGCAGAACAACGTTCTGTTTTTAATCATTTTGTACACCGTACATCCGACCCAAACGTTAATAAGGCCTGATCACCTAAAAAGCGCACCCCATGTTCACACGCTTATTGCTCGCATCGCTTCTCGTCATCTCGACGCAAGCACAGGCCCAAGGCCAAGACCAAACCCATACACCGCCCCAAATCTGCACCCGCGAGTACGCGCCTGTTTGCGGGCAATTGGGGCAGGAAACGAAAACGTTCCCCACCCGTTGCGTGATGCTGAGCCAAGGGGGAACTTGGGTGTCTAACGGTGCGTGTCCGGCCACCCCGCCCACCGCGCAGTCCAAAGAAATCACGCTCACCGTGGCCGCCGAAGATGTGGCGTGCATGGGGGCCGCGCCCATGCGCTGTTTGCAAGTGCAAGAGGGCGATGCGCCAACGTGGTCTAAGTTTTACAACCGCATTGAAGGCTTCACCTTCAAGCCGGGCGTGCGCTACACCTTGTTGGTGCGCGTGACGCCCATTCCCAACCCACCCGCCGACATGGCCGACACACGCTATGAGCTGGTGCGCGAGTTGTCGCGCAGTCCCACGTTAGAGCGTCTGCGTTACTTGCGAGAACTCAAAGTCTATTGAGCCGCTGATGAAGGTGTCACGCGCGACGTGGCCGCGTCATCAAGTAAGTGCTGCGGTAGTTGTCCCACTCCACCACGGGCGCATGTGCGCTTAAGAACTCGCGCAGCAACTGGCTGGCTTGCAGCTTGGTCAGGGCTAATTTTTCAGAAATCAGGGTGCGGTTGACGTGGCCATGCTCTTTGTAAATCGCCAGCACAGAGTCGATGCGGCTCTGCAGGTGAACATCGGCAGGAGGGGTGATTGAAATTTCTGTAGACATGAACGGTAACGTTGAACGATTACCGCCATTCTCGAAATCAAATGCCGCCCTGTAAATCCGCTTATTGGCGTATACCCTTATTTACTTTCAGCCCAAAAGATTTCGTTTTGAAGAACGATTAAATACTTAGGCTGCTTCGCGATAAAACGGTCCCGCGCTCAAGGCACGTGCTTTTTGGTCGGCCACCGCATTGCCAATGGCCGCGATGTGCTCGGGCGTGGTGCCGCAGCAGCCGCCCACGATGTTCACCAAACCTTCGGCGGCAAACTCGTGCAGCAAGCGGCTGGTCACATCGGGCGTTTCGTCAAAGCCGGTGTCGCTCATGGGGTTGGGCAAGCCGGCGTTGGGGTAGCAGCTGATGAAGGTGTCGCCCGCGACTTTGTTGAGCTCTTGAATGTAGGGGCGCATCAGCGTGGCACCCAAGGCGCAGTTCAGGCCAATGGCCAGCGGCTGCGCGTGGCGCACGCTGTGCCAAAACGCGGTCACGGTTTGGCCGCTCAAAATGCGGCCCGAAGCATCGGTCACCGTGCCGCTGATGATGAGCGGCAAGCGCTCGCCCGAGGCTTCAAAGAATTCTTCAATCGCAAACAGCGCGGCTTTGGCGTTGAGCGTGTCAAAAATGGTTTCCACCAACAACACATCCGAGCCGCCTTCGACCAAGGCTTTGACTTGGTCGTAATACGCGGCGCGTAACTCTTCAAAGTTGACATTGCGTGCGCCCGCGTCGTTCACATCGGGGCTGATGCTGGCAGTTTTGGGCGTGGGGCCCACGGCGCCCGCCACGAAGCGGGGTTTGTCGGGCGTGCTGTATTTGTCGCAGGCTTCGCGGGCAATGCGGGCCGAGGCCAGGTTCATCTCGTAGGCCAAATCGGCCATGTCGTAGTCAGCTTGGGCGATGGTGGTGGCGCCAAAGGTGTTGGTCTCGATCAGGTCGGCGCCAGCCGCCAAGTAACGTTCGTGAATGTCGCGAATCACATCGGGGCGGGTGAGGCTGAGCAATTCGTTGTTGCCCTTCACGTCTTTGTGGAAGTCTTTGAATCGATCACCGCGGTATTGCTCTTCGGTCAACTTGAAGCGCTGAATCATGGTGCCCATCGCGCCGTCGAGGATGGCGATGCGTTTGGCCAAGATGGCGGGTAATTCTTTTGCGCGTGTGTAGGCTTGGGTCATCCCGCCATTGTAAGAAGCAGGGACAATAGCCGGCTCATGCCCTCGTTGATCCCCACTCACACCCCCTCTGACCGCCTTACCAGCTTGGTCAGCGCACGCCGAAAGCTGCCGTGTCCACGCCTGTGAATCCGCAAGACATCTTGCGCGAAGTCTTTGGCTACGGCGCCTTTCGCGGCCCCCAAGAAGCCATCGTCAACCACGTGTGCGGCGGCGGCGATGCGTTGGTGCTCATGCCCACGGGCGGCGGGAAATCGCTCTGTTACCAAATTCCGGCCATTGCCCGCCAGCGTGCGGGGCACGGCATCACCATCGTGGTGTCGCCGCTCATCGCGCTCATGCACGACCAAGTGGGCGCGCTGCACGAGGCGGGGGTTGAAGCCGCGTTTTTAAATTCCAGCCTCACCGGCGAAGAAGCCAACGCGGTGGAGCAACGCCTGCGCCGTGGCGACATCACTCTGCTCTACGCCGCGCCCGAGCGCATCACCACACCGCGTTTTTTGGCGCAGCTGGATGCCCTGCACGAACAAGGCCAGCTCAGCCTGTTTGCCATTGACGAAGCGCATTGCGTGAGCCAATGGGGCCACGACTTCCGCCCCGAATACCGCGCCCTCACCGTGCTGCACGAGCGCTACGCGGGCGTGCCGCGCATGGCGCTCACCGCCACCGCCGATGCGCTGACGCGCGCCGACATCGTGGAGCGCTTGCAGCTGGAAGACGCGCAACAGTTCGTCAGCAGCTTTGACCGCCCCAACATCCGTTACACCATCGTCGAAAAGAAAGACGCGTCCACCCAGCTACTGCGCTTCATCCAGCGCGAGCACACGGGCCCCTATGGCCAAGACAGCGGCATCGTCTATTGCCAATCGCGCAAGCGGGTGGAAGAAGTGGCCAAGAACTTGTGCGACGCAGGCATTGCCGCGTTGCCATACCACGCAGGTTTGGATGGCGCCATTCGGCAAAAGCACCAAAACCGTTTTTTGCGTGAAGACGGTTTGGTGATGGTCGCCACCGTGGCGTTTGGCATGGGCATCGACAAACCCGATGTGCGCTTTGTGGCGCACTTGGACATGCCCAAAAACATCGAAGGCTATTACCAAGAAACCGGCCGTGGTGGCCGCGACGGCCAAGCTGCGCACGCGTGGATGGCCTACGGCCTGAACGATGTCGTCAACCAACGCCGCATGATTGATGAGAGCCCCGCAGGCGAAGACTTCAAGCAAGTCATGCGCGGCAAACTCGACGCCCTACTGGCCTTGGCCGAAGCCACAGACTGCCGACGCGTGCGTCTGCTGGGCTACTTTGACGAAACCTACAAGTCACCCGAAAACGGCGCACCCCGCTACACCTGCGGCAACTGCGACAACTGCCTCAACCCGCCAGACATTTGGGACGGCACCGAAGCTGCTCGCATGTTGCTGTCCACCATCTACCGCGTGAAGCAACAAAGCGGCATGTCGTTTGGCGCAGGCCACATGATGGACATCTTGCGTGGCAAGGCCACCGAGAAGGTCAACCAATATGGCCACGAGAAGCTCAGCACCTTCGGCATTGGCGCGCACTTCAGCGAGGTGCAGCTGCGCGGTGTGCTGCGCCAGCTCATCGCGCTCGGCGCTTTGGGTGTGGATGCGCAAGCTTTCAACACCTTGTATTTGACCGAGGCCTCGCGCGGCGTGCTCAAAGGCGAAGTCACCGTGCGCTTGCGTGCCTCGGCGTCCACCCCCGCTGACCGCAAAGGCAAACGCGCAGCCAGCGGCGCTTCCAAACCCGCGCCCATCGCGCTGGACGACGCAGGCCAACAACGCTACGACGCGCTCAAGGCTTGGCGTGGCGAGGTGGCCCGCTCGCACAACTTGCCCGCCTACGTCATCTTCCATGACGCCACGCTGGCCGCGATTGCGCAAGCCGAGCCGCACGACTTGGAAGCGCTGCAAGGCATCGCTGGCATCGGCGCCAAAAAGCTCGAAGCCTATGGCGACGAGGTGCTGCGCGTGGTGGCCCTGCCCGCCTAAGCGGGCAGCATCGACGGGTTTACCCTGTCTCCACGACGACTGCAAAGTGGGCGAACTCTCCTAGAATTTGGAGAACTTAAATAGGAGACTAACCATGTCACACCATGACCACGCGGCCGAACAAGATGTTGTTGAAGCCATCGTTCCCTTGATGCCCATCGTGTTGCCCGTTGCTGGCGCCGTGCTGATGTTCTTGTTGGCGTTCATTGCCGTATTCATGGCCTAAGTGCCCTGATGACCGCACCATGTTCGGTCATCAGCCTCAAAAAAGCGCCACTCTTGGCGCTTTTTTGCATTCTTTTGGGTTCTTTTTCCCTTTTTTGATGCCCCTTGAAAGCCTCCGTAAGGGGTTGGTTTCTTAAAATAAGGCACCGTTTCACACGGCCGTAATGAATTGAGGTCAGAGCCTCGCAGCAACTCGCTGGGCTTTGACCTCAATTTTTTGACTTAGGAGCTTCCCATGAACATCAACGCACCCGCGTATGTAAAAAATCCCAAGCTGGTCGCTTGGGTCGGCGAAATGGCCGCTTTGTGCAAGCCAGACACCGTGTACTGGTGTGACGGCAGCGACGAGGAATACAACCGTCTCTGCCAACAATTGGTCGATGCCGGCACATTCAAAAAGCTCAACCCCGCCAAGCGCCCCAACTCTTTTCTAGCTTGCTCTGACCCCTCAGACGTGGCCCGCGTGGAAGACCGCACTTACATCTGCTCAGAGAAAAAAGAAAATGCGGGCCCCACCAACAACTGGATGGCGCCCGCCGAGATGCGCGCCACCTTGAACCCTTTGTTCGACGGCTGTATGAAAGGCCGCACCATGTATGTGGTGCCATTCAGCATGGGCCCCATGGGTTCGCACATCGCGCACGTGGGCATCGAGCTGTCTGACAGCGCTTATGTGGCAGTGAACCAAAAAATCATGACCCGCATGGGCAAAGCCGTGTACGACGTGATTGGCACCGACGGCGCGTTTGTGCCTTGCGTGCACACCGTGGGCGCACCTTTGGCCGCAGGCCAAGCCGACGTGAAGTGGCCTTGCAGCAAGACCAAGTACATCGTGCACTACCCAGAGACCCGCGAAATTTGGTCTTACGGCTCGGGCTACGGCGGCAACGCTTTGCTGGGCAAGAAGTGCTTTGCGTTGCGCATTGCGTCGAACATGGGCCGCGACCAAGGATGGCTCGCCGAGCACATGCTCATCTTGGGCGTGACCAACCCCCAAGGCAAAAAGTACCACGTCGCAGCCGCGTTCCCCAGCGCTTGCGGCAAAACCAACTTCTCGATGTTGGTGCCCCCAGAAGGCTTTGACGGCTGGAAAGTCACCACCATCGGTGACGACATTGCTTGGATCAAGCCGCACTCGGACGGCAAGTTGTACGCGATCAACCCCGAAGCGGGTTACTTTGGCGTGGCACCTGGCACCAACTTCCACACCAACCCCAACTGCATGGCCAGCTTGGACAAGGACGTGATCTTCACCAACGTCGCGCTGACCGACGACGGCGACGTGTGGTGGGAAGGCATGGAAAAAGACACCGGCTCCATGCCCGACCACTTGATCGACTGGCAAGGCAAGGACTGGACGCCAGCCATTGCCAAAGAGACTGGCGCCAAAGCCGCTCACCCCAACGCCCGTTTCACCGTGGCTGCCACCAACAACCCCGCGCTGGACCACCAATGGGACGACGCCGATGGCGTGGCGATTGACGCGTTCATCTTCGGTGGCCGCCGCTCCACCACCGTGCCTTTGGTGACCGAAGCACGCAACTGGACCGAAGGCGTGTACATGGCCGCAACCATGGGCTCTGAAACCACCGCTGCCGCCGCTGGCCAACAAGGCGTGGTGCGCCGCGACCCGTTCGCCATGTTGCCGTTCATGGGCTACAACATGAGCGACTACTTCCAACACTGGCTCAACATGGGCGACAAGCTCAAGGCCGGTGGTGCCAAAGTGCCCGCCATCTACTGCGTCAACTGGTTCCGCAAGGGCGAAGATGGCAAGTTTGTGTGGCCAGGCTACGGCGAAAACATGCGCGTGTTGAAGTGGATGATTGACCGCATCGAAGGCCAAACCAAAGGCAAAGAAAACGTGTTCGGCGTGAGCCCCACGTATGAAGAAATCAACTGGACAGGCCTGAACTTCACGGCTGAGCAATTCAACACCGTCACCAGCATCGACAAAGCCGCTTGGGTCGACGAGTTGAAACTGCACGAAGAGTTGTTCACCCAACTGGCCTACCACCTGCCCGTTGAGATGACCGCAACCAAGGCCGCTTTGGCTGCACGTTTGGAAGCGTGATTCAAGTGCCACTGACAGACGCATCGCAAGATGCGCACTGAATGTGAAGAGCCCCGCATAGCGGGGCTTTTTCTTTGGGGCTTTGATATCTCGTATGCAAATGCCTTTTGCGTTTGCAAGACAATTCGTGCTTCACACATTTTTAGGCGCGGGTTGCCGCAACCCACGCTTGCTTTCAAAGGCCACTTTCGTGAACACCACACTTGCATCAACCCTGCGCACCGCCGCCCTGCTCTTCAGCGTGGCGGCCTTACCCGCCTTCGCTCAAAACGTCATCAAGATTGGCGAGATCAACAGCTACAAGGCCCAGCCCGCCTTCCTCGACCCGTACAAAAAGGGCATGGAGTTGGCGGTGGAAGAGATCAACGCCGCAGGCGGCGTGAACGGCAAACAGCTGCAACTCATCACGCGTGACGACAACGCCTCACCCGGCGACGCCGTGCGTGCCGCCGAAGAGCTGCTGAGCCGCGAAAAGGTGGATGTGCTCTCGGGCGCCTTCCTCTCACACATCGGTTTGGCGCTGGGCGACTTTGCCAAGCAACGCAAAGTGTTCTTCCTCGCGGGCGAGCCGCTGACCGACAAAATGGTCTGGCAAAACGGCAACCGCTACACCTACCGCCTGCGCGCCAGCACCTACATGCAAGTGGCCATGCTGGTGCCCGAAGCCGCCAAGCTCAAGAAAAAACGCTGGGCCGTGGTGTACCCCAACTACGAATACGGCCAATCGGCTGCGGCCACCTTCAAACAACTGCTGAAGGCCGCGCAGCCCGATGTGGAGTTTGTGGCCGAGCAAGCCCCCGCGCTGGGCAAGATTGATGCAGGCTCCGTCACGCAAGCGATTGCCGATGCCAAGCCCGACGCCATCTTCAACGTGCTGTTTGCTACCGACCTGGCCAAGTTTGTGCGCGAAGGCAACACACGCGGTGTGTTCCAAGGCCGTGAAGTGGTGAGCCTGTTAACAGGGGAGCCAGAGTATTTGGAGCCGCTCAAAGACGAAACACCCAATGGCTGGATCGTCACGGGCTACCCTTGGTACGGCGTGCAAACCCCCGAGCACAAAGCCTTTTACTTGGCCTACCACCGCAAGTACAACGACCACCCGCGCTTGGGCTCGGTCGTGGGCTACAGCATGATTCAGGCTTTGGCCGCAGGCATCAGCAAAGCCAAAAGAACCGACAGCGAGAAGCTGGTCACTGCGTTCAGTGGTTTGAAATTCAGCACGCCTTATGGCCCCGTGATGTTCCGCAAGCAAGACAACCAGTCCACCATGGGCGCCTTCTTGGGTCGCACCAAGAATGAAGGCGGCAAGGGTGTGTTGGTAGACTACCGCTACATCGACGGCGCCAGTGTGCAACCCAGCGATGACGTTGTGAAAAAACTCAGACCGAGCAACTAAACGCCCCTCGAACCTCAACACAACGCCCGCCTCTTGCGGGCGTTTTAATTTCAAACCCTCACACCTCATGGACGTCGCCAGCCTCTTCGTACAAGCCCTCAACGGGCTGGCCGCTGCATCGTCTTTGTTTTTGGTGGCGGCGGGCTTGTCGCTCATCTTTGGGGTGACGCGCATCGTCAATTTTGCGCATGGCTCGTTCTTCATGTTGGGTGTGTATGTGGCTTACTCGCTGGTGTCACATGCTGCACCCGCTGTGTCGTCAGCTTTGAGCGTGGCGTTGGGCGATGCTGCGAGCCAAACCACCGCCTACTTTTTAATGTTGCTCTGCGCGGCGCTCGTCACCGGCATGTTGGGTGCGTTGGTGGAGGTGCTGTTGCTGCGCCGCATTTACAAAGCGCCGGAGCTGTTTCAGTTGCTCGCCACGTTTGCCTTGGTGCTCGTCATTCAAGACGGCACGCTGGGGCTGTGGGGTGCGGAAGACTTGCTGGGGCCACGCGCCCCGGGCCTGAGCGGCGCGGTAGATATCTTGGGCCGCCGCTTTCCGACGTATGACCTGTTCTTGATTGCGATTGGCCCGCTCGTATTGGCCGTGTTGTGGTGGTGTTTACAGCACACACGCTTTGGCATGTTGGTACGCGCCGCCACACAAGACCGCGACATGTTGAGCGCTTTGGGCGTGAACCCGCGTCACTTGTTCACTGCGGTGTTTGCGTTGGGCTGCGCGCTGGCCGGTTTGGGCGGCGCACTGCAACTGCCACGCGAGCCTGCGCATTTGGGGCTGGACATGGCCACGATTGGCGACGCCTTTGTGGTGGTGGTGGTGGGCGGCATGGGCTCCATCCCCGGTGCGTTTGTGGCGGCGTTGTTGATTGCCGAAATCAAAGCGCTGTGCATCGCAGTGGGCACGGTGGAAATTTTGGGTGTGTCGTTTGCGTTTTCTAAACTCACGTTGGTTGCTGAGTTTTTGGTGATGGCTGCGGTGTTGATGGTGCGGCCTTGGGGCTTGTTGGGCAAGCCACAAAGCGCGCCGCGCGCCAGCACGGAGCAAGAGACACCGTTTGCTTTGAGTAGCGTGCGCACGCAGTGGGTGTGGCTGTGCATTGGTGCAGCGTTGTTGGCGCTGCCTTTGTTCACGGCAGATTCACCCTACACACTGGTGCTGGGCATTGACTTGGCAGTTGCTGTTTTGTTCGCCGCCAGCTTGCACTTCATCATGGGGCCTGCGGGCATGCACTCGTTCGGTCATGCAGCTTACTTTGGCGTGGGCGCGTATGGCGCTGCGCTGCTGGTGTTGCGTGCGGGCATGTCTAGCGAAACGGCCTTGCTGTTGGCCCCACTCGTCAGCGCCTTGGTGGCGGCACCCATTGCGTGGTTTGCGGTGCGTTTGTCGGGTGTGTACTTGGCCATGCTCACGTTGGCGTTTGCACAAATTGTGTGGTCCATCTGTTTTCAGTGGGACGACTTCACGGGCGGCAGCAACGGCGTCACGGGCGTGTGGCCTAGCGCGTGGTTGCAAGACAAAGCCGCTTATTACTGGCTCACGCTTGTGCTGGTTGCACTCAGCGTGTTTGCGTTACGCCGTGTGCTGATGTCACCGTTGGGCTATGCACTGCGCGCCAGCCGCGACTCGGTGGGTCGCGCCGAAGCCATGGGCTTGGATGTGGCGCGCGTCCAGTGGCTGGGATTTGTGCTGGCCGCTGGCTTTGCGGGTTTGGCGGGTGCCTTATTTGCGTTCTCGAAAGGCAGCATCTCGCCCGATGTGTTGGGTGTGAGCAAGTCGGTGGATGGCTTGGTCATGGTCATGCTCGGTGGCGTGCACACCCTCGTCGGCCCGTTGGTAGGTGCCGTCACATTCACCGCGTTGCAAGACAGCTTGGCCCGCAGCACCGACTACTGGCGCGCCGTGTTGGGTGCCAGCATGTTGTTGCTAGTGTTGGTGTTTCCGCAAGGCATTGCGGGCTCGGTGCAAGCGCTGTGGCAACGTGTGCGAGGAGCATCGGCATGACATTGCTGAGCGTTCAACATTTGCACAAAGCCTTCGGTGGCAACCAAGCCGTCAACGATGTGTCGTTCAACTTGCAAGCGGGCGAACTGTTAGCCCTCATCGGCCCAAATGGCGCAGGCAAGTCCACCACCTTCAATTTGGTCAACGGCCAGCTCACGCCGGACAGCGGCAGTATCACTTTAGACGGTGTATCGCTGCTGGGTCGCAAGCCACATGATTTGTGGCGCATGGGTGTGAGCCGCACGTTTCAAATTGCACAAACCTTTGGCTCGCTCACCGTGATCGAGAACGTGCAAATGGCGTTGCTGTCGTCCGATGGCCAATCGCTCTCGCCTTGGAGCCGCGCGGCAAACTACCGTCGTGCTGACGCGCTGCAATTGCTGGAACACGTGCAACTGGACACACAAGCCCAACGCGCAAGCAGTGCTTTGGCCTACGGCGATGTGAAGCGTCTAGAGTTGGCCATGGCGCTGGCCAACGAGCCGCGCTTGTTGCTGATGGACGAACCCACCGCAGGCATGGCCCCCGACGAACGACACGCATTGATGAACCTCACCCGGAGCTTGGTGACACAGCGCGGCGTGGCTGTGCTGTTCACCGAGCACAGCATGGATGTGGTGTTTGAACACGCCGACCGCGTGTTGGTGATGGCACGCGGCACACTGATCGCACAAGGCACACCCGCGCAAGTGCAAGCCGACCCACACGTGCAAGCGGTGTACTTTGGCACTGGCAAAACTTTTGGTGAACCAGCAGTACGCCAAACATCATATGCAGTGTCTGCCGCTTCACCTAGCACTGAGTCAGAACCATGACGCATTCTTCAACGCCAAACACCGTCACCGCTCCCTTGCTGACCGTGCAAGGCCTCAACGCTTGGTACGGTGCAGCGCAAGTGCTGTTCCATGCAGACCTGCATGTGGCGCGCGGCGAAGTGGTGGCCCTCATTGGACGCAACGGCGCAGGCAAATCCAGCACGCTCAAAGCCATCATGGGTCTGATGCCCCGCCGCACAGGTTGCGTGATGTTTGCGGGGCATGACATTTCGAATGCCCAGCCCTATCAAGCCGCGCGTTTGGGTTTAGGCTATGTGCCCGAAGACCGCCGTATCTTCACTGACTTGACGGTACTGGAGAACTTGCAAGTGGGCGCACAAGCCAAACGTCGCTTCGCGGATAGGTTGGCAAGTGACAACGCAGCACCGCAATGGTCAGTTGAAAAAATATTTGCGCTGTTTCCTAACTTGGCCCCGATGCAGCACCGCCTAGCCAGCCACATGAGCGGGGGCGAGCAACAAATGCTCACCGTCGCTCGCACACTCATGGGCAATCCACAGATGGTGTTGCTGGATGAACCGTCCGAAGGCGTCGCGCCCGTCATCGTGGAGCAAATGGCCGAGATGATTTTGGCGCTCAAGGGTCAAGGCATGGGGGTGTTGCTGTCTGAACAAAACACGCATTTTGCGCAATGGGTAAGCGACCGCAGCTATAGGCTGGATCGCGGCGTGCTCACCGCATGAACATCAGGCCGGTTGCGGACCTGCTTTGCCGCTCTTGACCACATAGCTCGCTTGCGTTTTCAAGCCGGCTTCGCTGCCCGCTGGAAATTTTGTGGTCCGAAAATCACAACGCACGGCATTGGGCGTGACAGTGATCAGGCTGTAGCCACGTTCATCCGAACGGTAGTGCAACAAATCTGAATTGCTCTCTCGGATCAATGCCGCGGGCTTGTCGCCCAAGCCGCGAGAAGTGATGGAGGTGGTGACAAACTCGCTGGCAACAATGGGCGACTGCGGGTTGTTGGGCTCGAGGCGCAAGTTGGCCGCCACATTGCAATGCACATCACCGCCGAGGGTGACGACGTTTTGCAGCTTCGCATCGACCACGGTTTGCAACAGACGCTTGCGGGCTTCGGGATAGCCATCCCACGCATCGTTCCAATAGCTGCGACCAACGGGTGCGGGAATACTGGTGGAGCTGATTTGCGTGGCTTGCGCCAGCAGCTTCCATTGGCGATTGGAATGGCTCAAACGCTCGGTCAGCCAACGCTCTTGCGCCTGCCCCAACATGCTGCGACTGGTGTCGCTCAACTCATCGCACTGCAACACCATGCGACCACCGCCGCGCACGGGGTCGCGACAGGCCTGAACGCTGCGGTACTGGCGGCAATCGAGGGTCCAAATGTCCGCCAACTTGCCCCAGCTGAGCTGGTCATACAAACGCATATTGGCTGGGTTATCAACGTCAGGGCCGAGCAGCAAAGGTTGATGTTCAAAGTACGCTTGATACGCAGCGGCACGGCGTTTGAGTACTTGATGCGGGTCGGTGTAATGGCGATCTTGGTCATTGGCGTAATCGTTGACCACTTCATGGTCATCCCACATCAACACCCACGGATGCGCCGCGTGCGCGGCTTGCAGCATGGGATCGCGCTTGTATTGCTCGTAGCGCTCGCGGTATTGCGGCAAAGTTTTAGGCTCGGCACTGCTGTGTTGGCGCGTCGCGTATTGCGGGTTGCTGCTCTCGTAGATGTAGTCGCCCACAAACAAGACAAAGTCAAGCTGCTGGTTGGCAATCTCCGCGTGAGCTATGTACTGCCCTTGTTCATAGTGTTGGCATGACGACAATGCCATGCGCAGTTGGCGCACATCGGCATTCAACGCAGGTGCCGTGCGGGTGTGGCCGACAGTACTCAGGGCATCACCTTGGCGGAAGCGATACCAATAATCGGTGCCCGGTTGTAAGTGCTGCACATGCACATGCACGCTGTGTCCACGCGCGTCATCTGTGACGACGTCTGTTTTTTGCACACGTTGTTTGAGTGCCTCATCGACAAACACCTCCACATGCACACGCAGCGGGTCAGTGCCTGCTGCACGGTCTTGTTCACTGAACAACACACGGGTCCACAACACGACCGAGTCCGCACGCGGGCGACCACTGGCGACGCCCAATGCAAAAGGGTTGGTAAACCATCTGCGTGCTTTTTCTGTCGGTGCTGCAACGGCAGACATCCATGGCGAAAGGGCCAAGGCAATGGCACTGCGTTGCAGGTGTTGGTTGAAGTCGCGTCTTTTCATTTCATGAGAAATTTCAAATATGTTGCTATGCGCTGGCGATAAGGTGGCCAAACCAAACGCACCGCATTGAAACGCGCTTGGTAAAAAATGGGGCGCATCTTGGAAAAATTCACAAACCCTTCATACCCGTGGTAATGGCCCATGCCACTCTCGCCCACGCCACCAAAGGGCAAACTGTGTTGTGCCGCATGCAGCAGTGCATCGTTCACGACCACGCCGCCGGACATGGTCCGCATCACCAAGTCCTGAATGATTTGCCGGTTGTTGCTGAATGGGTAGAAAGCCAAAGGGCGCGGTGCCGCATGAATGCTTTGCACCACCTCATCCAAGGTGGTGTAGCCCATCACTGGCAACACGGGGCCAAATATTTCGTGAGTTTGCAGGGCACATCCGGGTGGCAGATTGAGCACCAAGTGCGGCGCGATCTTGCGCGTGCGCTCATCCCAAGGCAGGCCTGGCAACAAGGGAACGAGGGTTGCGCCCTGCGCTTGCGCCTCTTGCAAGGCCGCCACTAAGCGGTGGAACGACTTGGCGTCAATGATGGCCGTGAAGTCAGGGCTATCGAGCGTGTCATAGCGTTTTTGCACGATCTCTTTTGCCAACGCCACAAATGCAGCAATGTTGTGCCGAGGCAGGTACACATGGTCGACATCGGTACAAATTTGCCCTGCGTTGAAGCACTTGGCAAACAGTATCCGCTCGGCAGCAGTTCGCAAGGGGAAGTCCTCGCACACCACCGCGGGTGACTTGCCCCCCAGCTCCAAGGTCACAGGACACAAGTTGGGGGCTGCAGCCGCCATGACCGCTTTGCCCGTTTCTGTCGACCCCGTGAAGACCAAATGGTCAAACTTGAGCTTTGAAAACGCCACACCCACGCCACCAGTTTCTTCAAAAAAAATCAATTTGTCGGGACTGAAATAACGAGGCATCAAGTCCATCAATGCCCGCGTCAGGTGACGCGAGTTCTCTGACATCTTGACCATGGCACGATTGCCAGCCGCAAAGACATCCACCAAAACTAGACAACTCAAATTAATGGGGAAATTCCACGGCACGATGATGCCCACCACGCCCAAGGGCTGTGGCAACACACGATTTTTCGCACCGAAGAATTTCATCCAATCGACGCTGCGACGCTGTGGCTTCATCCATCGCTTGAGGTGTTTGAGCGCATGGTCCACGCCATGCATGACGGGCAAAACGTCCGCCAGCAAAGTTTCGTGGCGTGAACGGTGGCCGTAATCGGCAGAGATGGCTTGGGCCAACACTTCGGCGTTGTCACGCACCAAGGCCTTGAGATTGAGCAAATCCTGACGACGCTCCGCTTCACTGGCATAGGCGTGCGCCCGGTGCGCGGCGCGCTGGCGTTGCAGCGCTTTGTCTAAAAAAGAATGTTCAATTGGCACCAAAAGTTAACCCCTCTGGCACCCATCCTAAATCAACGCTCGCGCAAGGCTTGCGACACGTTTTGCAAAGGACGGAACAGGTATTCAAGCACCGTCTTTTGACCGGTTCGAATTTCCACACTCGCCGTCATGCCCGGTGTGGGCGCGATCTTCAACCCTTTGCGCACGAGGTTGGGGTCTTTGATGCGCACCAAGATGCGGTAGAAACCTTCGTCCATGTCCGCGGGTGTTGCGCCGGGTTTGCGCTGTTGGCGTTCGTCCTTCATGGTGTCAGGGCTCAGGTGTTCCAGCTCGCCGTCTAGGCCGCCGTATTTGTTGAAGTCATACGACGTGAGTTTGACCACCGCTTTTTGGCCCACTTTCAAAAACGCCACTTCTGCGGGTTTGACGTAGGCCTCGACCATCATTTCATCTTCGGTGGGCACGATTTCCAAAATCGGTTGGCCCGCTTGAATCACGCCGCCCACGGTGGTGACCTGCACGTTTTTCACCACGCCCTTCATGGGCGATTTGATGGTGGTGTGCAGATAAGCATCTTCGCGCGCCGAGGCGTTTTCTTTGGTCTGCGACAGATCGGATGACACACGTGTCAACTCGTTATTCGCATCTGTGAGGTAACGGTTTTTGCGCTCTGCGCGCTGCCCCATCAACTCGGCTTGTTGACGCTTCAGGCGCAACAGCTCCACCTCCGACATCACCCCGCCTTTGACCAAGGGCTCGGTGAGTGTGATTTCACGGGTGATGGCTGCCAGTGAAGCATCCACGGCTTGCAATGATTCTGTCAGCGCCTGCTTGCGCGCTTTGTAGGCCTGCGTTTCTTGCGTGATCAGCTGCGGCTCTGCTTTGAGCTCTGACGGGAACGTCAAAGTCGTGTTGTTGGCTTCTGCACGCAGACGTGCTGCCGTGGCCAGCAAAGACAAATACTTTTCGTTCGCTTCGCGGTAGCCTGCGCCCGAACGTGTGTCATCCATTTGCAAGAGCACTTGGTCTTTTTCAACCACATCACCTTCGCGCACCAACATCTCACTCAAGACACCTGAGTCCAAGCTTTGAATCACCTGTTCACGGCTGGAGGGAATGATTTTTCCTTGGCCACGCGTGATTTCATCCAAGCTAAAAAACCCCGCCCAAATCAACCCAAAAAACAAAGTACCAGCCGTCACCCACACCAACAAGCGGCTGGCTTCGCGCTCGTCGTCTTCCACGGTGCGCACGCCAAAGCCTGCAATCTTTTTGTCGTCTTGCGACAGCTCTTTGAACTTGGCCCACAAGGTTTTGGCTTGCGCCCAAGTTGCTATTAGCTTTTGTTTCATACAGCGACTCCGGCCATCTTGACTTCAACGCCACGCGACAGCTTTTCAATCATTTCTTGTTTGGGCCCGACCATCACGCATTGACCAGCATCAATCACCGCCACCACATCGGCCCACACCAACAACTGGGGTCGGTGTGTCGACATCAGCAAGGTGCGGCCCTGCAACCACTCTTTGAGCACCGCAATCACATGGGCTTCGGTGTTGCCGTCCATGTTGGCGGTGGGTTCATCCATATAGACCAGCTGAGGATCGCGCAACATCATGCGTGCGATCGACAGCAGCTGACGCTGCCCCCCAGACAAACCGCCACCAGCCTCGGTGATGGGCATGTCTAAGCCGCGTGGGTGTGCAGCCACCATTTCGTACAGGTGCAAGGTTTTGAGTACCTCAATGATCTTGGTGTCGCTGATCCATGTTTCCGACAGCACCATGTTTTCGCGCAAAGTGCCCATGAAGAGCTGCGGGTCTTGGCCCACATAACCCATGCAGCTGCGCACTTCAGCGGGTTCAATTTGCTGCATCTCTACGCCGTCTAAACGCACACTGCCCGCCAAGGGTGTGTACAAACCAGCCATCAAACGCAGCAAAGTACTTTTGCCACTGCCCACTCGCCCCAGCAAGGCCACGTGCTCGCCTGGTGCGACCTTGAGCGACAACCGTTTGATGACAGGAATGGCGTGTTCACCTGGATAACCAAACTCTAAAACTTGCGCTTCTAACCCACCCGCAATGTGGTCAGGCACCACATACTTTCGACCGGCGATGCGGTCACGTGGCCGCTTCATCAAGCCGTCCAAAGTTTCGAGTGACGACGACGCCTGTTGGTAGCGCGCAGCCAGCGACATCACGGCGCCCAAAGGTCCCAACGCACGGCCAGCCAAGATGACGGAGGCAATCAGACCGCCCAAAGTTAACAAGTTGGCGTGGATCATGTACACACCGGCCACCACCATAAAGACCGTGACCAGTTGTGACACCGCGGCAGTGCAACCCATGATCCAGTTGGTGATGGCGCGAATTTCTTTGTACGAATCTGAACCTGCTTTGTTGGAAGCTTCCCAGCGCCGCTGTAAATAGCTTTCCGCGTTGTGTGCCTTGAGCAACTCCAAATTCAGCACCGACTCGACCAGCACGCTTTGTTTGTCACCGGCTTCTTTCATGTTGGCACGCATGGCTGTCATCAACGGTTTTTGCGCCCAAATGCCTTGTGCCACCAACAACGGTACTGCCAAGGCCGGAATCCATGCCAAAGGGCCGCTGACCATCGCAATCAAAGCCAAGAACAACAACACAAACGGCATGTCGGCCAACACCACCAACGATGCAGACGAAAAGAAATCGCGCAGCGATTCAAAGTCGCGCATCGAACTGGCAAACGTGCCCATGGACTGCGGACGGTTTTCTAAGCGAATGCCCATCACCTCGCGCAACAGCGTCGCGTTGATGGCGAGGTCGGCTTTTTTACCGCCCAAATCCACCAACCGCGCTTTGAGCCAGCGCATGATGAACTCCATCACAATCGCCACCGTCGTCCCGATGGCCAATGTCCACAACGATGAATACGCTTGTGTTGGCACCACACGGTCGTACACGTTCATGGTGAAAAACACGCTCGCCAACGTCAGCACATTGGCCACCACTGTGGCCACCATCGACTCCACATAAAAATGACGGAAACGCCACAACGTACCCCAGAACCAACTGAACGCCGCGCCCTGCATAGGCGCCAAGGTTTGGTCGCTGCGCACCGGCAACAACTTGACCACCAACACGTCTTCGCGCGATAGGCCTTGCAGCTGGTCTAATGACACGCGGTCGTCTTGCTCACCCGATTCGGCCCACCACACCACCGCCGTAGGACCGTCGATGGCACGCAACACACAGGCACGACCATCCACCAACGACACCAAAACGGGCAGCACATAACTGGGAATATCCGCCAAGCGCTTGCGTGACCAACCAGCCATCAAGCCGTGCTGATGCGCCAAGTCGGGATACGCCTCTAACGGAATGCGGCCAGCATCGTCGAGCGCAAAGCCTTGGCGCATCGCAGGCACATGCAAGGGATGACCCAACTGCTTGGCCACCAATACCAAACACACCAACAGTGCGTCTGCGGAGCCATCCGATTGGTCAGGAGTTCTCATCGCTTAAAACCTTCTTGCCAAATCACCCATCGCAGCCAACAGACGGGCACGGGTGATTTTTTCGTCGTAGATGGCCGTGGTGGCAGCGCTTTGATAGCTGAATGCCTCGGCCTGAATATTCAATAAGTCCAGCAATTGACGGCGAGCCAGACGGAACTGCAAACGGTAGCCCTCGACCACTTTGTCGCCCACGCGCGCTTGGCTTTCACCTTGCGTGGCACGGCCTTGTGCGTTGACCCAATCTTGGTAAGCCACGCCAGCTTTTTCGCGCGCCAACAAGCGCGCTTCGTCTAACCCGTTTTGTGCTGCCGTCAATTGGCTCGTTGCCGTGCGTATGCCCGCTGATGTGGCGCCGCCGCTGTAAAGCGGCATGTTGACTTGCACTTGCGTGAAGGTGTCTTCTTTGTAGCTGGTCGCAAACAAGCCATTCGACACCGGGTTGAGTTGGCGTGTGGCGGTCAAATCCACCGTCGGCCAATATTGACCTCGCGCCAAAGTCACACCCGCCTCGGCGGCTTGCACCTGCGCTTTTTGCTGCGCAATGGTGGGCAAGTCGTCCGACACCGCGTCCATCACCAACTCGAGCGTTTGGGGCACTTGGCCCAAACGCCCCGTGGGAACAAGCGCCTCATTCAAGCCTATTGGTTTGACTGGCAACGGACCTTGCCAAAAGCGCCCCAGGCGTTGACGCGTTTGTAGCAACTCGGTTTGACGTTGTAGCTTGGTCAACGAGGCGTTGTCCATGCGCACTTGCGCTTGCTCTAAATCGATGCGGCGACCAGTGTCGACATCCACAATTTTTTGAATGTCACTGAGCGTGATGCGATGGGACTCGAAATTTTTAGCTGCCAACTCAAACATATCAATGGCACGCGCCCAGTTGATATAAGCCTCTGCCGCCAACAACGCCACATCATCCCGCGTGATCGCTTCTTGGTACTCGCTGCTGTAACTCAAGGCTTCGGCACGCTCGGCGTCTGCCTCTATGCGGCCACCCGACCAGAGGTTAAAGCGCACCGAAGGCGAACGCATGTTTGAATGCAGAGATGCTGGAAGATCTGAGTTTGCATACTTGCTGCGTGTGTAGCCGTAATTGATTTGAGGCATGTGCGCGGCACGGGCACGGTCAATGTCTGAGCGCTGCGCCTCGGTCTTGGCCCTGGCGGACAACATGCTTGGGTAAATGGCCAATGCGTTTTGAATCACCTCGGTGAACGACTGAGCTTTGACAGGCCCACCAAGAATGAGCAAAGCAGCACCTACGCACGTCCATTTGATTTGCTGAGTTCTTGTTTTCATATTTGTTAGTTTCTATGAATTTCCACTTCTAAATATTAAAACTTGTAAATCATTAGGATGTATTTTTAAATCAATACATACTCACAAATCGAAAAATCTGTGACTAGTGGTTAACCCTGCAGGGTAGAGGTTTCACTGCGTGCCGTCTATACGCCCCGTGGCGTACAGACGGTGTGGTTCATCAGCCCGTCACGGTGATGTTGGCAATCGTGCTTTGGACGAGCAGCTCGTCGTTATGGATGTGATAAACCCAGTAACTGCTGCCGTCGACGGTGCGCGTGGTGGCGTCGTGCTGGATTGGTGTTGATGCGTCGGCGATTGAAAACAAAACCGTATCGCCCGCATCGCCCTTGATGTAGAGACGATGGTTGGTGCCGTCAAAGGTGTCTGTTTGTAGCAAACTAGACAGGTTCAGTTTGATGGTGTTGTGCGGGGTTGTCTTTGAGTTCAGATTGGGCAATGTCTGCCTTGACAGGCGTGAGTGTGGCGCGACCATCACCGTATTCAAAAACGCGTATATAAAAATTTTGCGCAGCTTGTGACTTGAACTTGGCCGTCGCATCTTGGAAATTTTTGAGCTCGCTGCCAGTCTGAACCATACGGGCTGAGAGCAACAGCTCGGCGGGGTCCACGCAGACTTCGGTATATCCACCCAACTGCAAGGATGTCAGGTAATGGCCATTAATTTCTAAGTGCGCAGCACCAGGAGCAAAACCATGCGCCGGACGATAAAAAGTAATGCGGGCCAACTTAGGATTGAGTTTTTGCGGCGCAACATATTCCTCACCCTGAGGCTCTGTCACGCTGCCACTGAGTTCGAAGTCAGCATAGACGCTGGCAGGTGGGGTTCGCTGCGCGTGCACCAGTGGTGCGCACGCCCCCAAAAACACAAAGAGGGCGACAGTGGTTGCAGCACAATGGCTGCTGAATAAGCGCGTAGAAATCAGATTCATAAGTACTCTTTTAAATTTGCAAACCACGGGAAAACGATTACATTTTGCCTCATATTTCTTGGTGGTTACGGATTTAGATTAACAATTCCGTTATTTTTGCAGTTTAAAGATCAATAAAGTATTAAGTTTTGTTAACGTAACTCGACAGCAACTTCAACTTCCACTCTTCGGGGAGATAAACCAAAAAGCTTCGCTTTTTGTTTTTCCTCGGCCCCGCGACCCTCGTGTGTCAAAGTGGTTGAACGCAAACCTTGAGCTTTGAAAAATGCGCGAACGCTTTTGGCGCGTTCTTCAGAAATACGGCGATTTAAGGTGTCATCCGCCTCATCGTCGGCAAAGCCCACCACGTGAACTTTGACGGCTTTGAAAGTCTTGTACTTAACATTGATTTTTTCGACAATTTGCTTCAGCTCTTGCCGACCTTGTGTGCTGATCGCATGAATTTCAGTTTTCCTATGTTCAAAAATAGCGTCTGAACCAAAGGTGATGATGTTGGGATCGAAAGCAAAACGGGTTTCTTCCGCTTCCCGACACGTTTGCGCGTTAGGAACACGGCTAAGCGTATGCATTTGTTGCTGCGCATCCGTGAGATCCTTGAGTGCAACTTGTGCGGTGACGGGATCGATGCGACTTGTGTTGCCTGCAATCTCAGTGATGCGCAAATACACAGACTCACCACCACTCATGGCGATAGCAAAGTGGGTGTCGAGTTCAGGACGTATGTCAGCGCTATGGTTGGGCAAATAACGGGTACGAACGTCTGTTTTTTTGCCAATGAAGCAAACCACCGTGAATGCGTCTTTTTGTAAAGATGCGTGGTAACGCCCATTCAAATAAACCGAGATAACGCCAGCGGCATCGCGGGCGGATGCGCGGTAAAAGACAATGCGCGTTTGTTCGTCAGCAACGCTTCTGACCTCAGCGTAGGTATCACCCAAAGGTTTGTTAACACCGTACTTGGGCTGGCTGTCTGACGCGCGGGCGTTGTCCCCTTGCGCGTGCGCTTGCCATATAAACCCGGCGATTCCAAGCGCAAAAGTAACAAAGCACCAACGCCCCACGCGTTGGCTGAAAATTAAACCCATCGCAAACCACCAGAACTAGGTTCGGTAATTGCAGACGCAAGAATGCAAGAACCAAAAAAACAACAAATTCAACGCATCGGCGAAAAATCAGAAAAATTCATTGTCTGGGGTTTTCCCTGTTTCGTACATACGCCAACTGGCGTATTAGGTAAGCGTCAGATAGTTTTTGGTGTGCTTAGGTGGCCCTTCTCAAGCTTCGCTGCGCTGCATGCGCTCGCTTTTCCAGTACACGTCATCGCCACCGTTCAAGCGATTGAGGACACGGGCAATCACAAACATCAAGTCGCTCAATCGGTTGAGGTATTGGCGCGGCGCATCGCCAATGGCTTCTTCGTTGCCTAATGCCACCACCGCACGTTCGGCACGGCGTGCCACCGTGCGGCAGACGTGCGAAAGCGCTGCGCCGCGTGTGCCTGCAGGCAAGATGAATTCTTCGAGCTTCGGGAGCTGGCTGTTGTATTTTTCGAGTGCCTGGTCGAGTGCTTGAACCGCTTCTTCTTTGAGCAGCTCAAACCCTGGAATCGACAACTCACCACCCAGGTTAAAAAGCTGGTGCTGAATCTCGACCAACACATCGCGCACGTCTTGCGGCATGTCTTCGCACAGCAAAACGCCGATGTCTGAGTTGAGTTCGTCCACCTCGCCCATGGCATGAACGCGCAGGCTGTTTTTAGAGACGCGTTGGTTGTTGCCCAAGCCGGTGGTGCCCGCATCTCCGGTGCGGGTGGCGATTTGTGAAAGTCGGTTGCCCATATACGTTTGCCTCGTGAGTTTGATTTTTGGCTTATTTTGCCTGTCACGTGGGCGCTTTTGGCTGACAAGGCTTCTTCTTAAAATGAGCGATTGCTTAGGAGAAAACCCCATGAACGCCCCCACCGCCCACCAGCACTTAACGCCAGCCCTCGCACCACGCGAGGTGCCCGCCGAATTGATTGCGGCACTGCAAGCCCGATTTGGCGCAAATTGCTCAACTGCGTTGGTGGTGCGAGAGCAGCATGGACGCGATGAGTCACCCTTCGTGCATGTGCCGCCCCCCGCGGCGGTGGTGTTTGCCGAAAGCACGCAAGACGTGGCGGATGCCGTCACTCTGGCCGCGCAATACAAAGCGCCCGTCATTCCATTTGGTGTGGGTTCGTCGCTAGAAGGCCACTTGCTGGCCGTGCAAGGCGGTATCAGCCTGGACGTGAGCCGCATGAACAAGGTGCTGAGCATCAACGCCGAAGACTTGACGGTGACGGTGCAACCCGGCGTGACGCGCAAGCAGCTGAACGAAGAAATCAAAAGCACGGGTTTGTTTTTCCCCATCGACCCAGGTGCGGACGCATCGATTGGCGGCATGTGCGCCACACGTGCCAGCGGTACCAACGCCGTGCGCTACGGCACGATGCGCGAAAACGTGTTGACGCTTGAAGTGGTAACCGCCAGTGGCGAGGTGATTCGCACAGGCACGCGTGCCAAAAAGTCGGCCGCAGGCTACGACCTGACGCGCCTGTTTGTGGGCAGCGAAGGCACGCTGGGTGTGATGACCGAAATCACGCTGCGCATTTACCCACTGCCTGAGGCGGTGCTGGCTGCCGTGTGTTCATTCCCCAGCATTGAAGCGGCGGTACACACCACGATTACAACCATTCAAATGGGCGTACCAATTGCGCGAGTGGAACTGCTGGACGGCCAATCGGTGGGCATGGTGAACCAATACGCAAAATTGAATTTAGCTGAAACACCCATGCTGTTGATGGAGTTTCACGGCTCACCCGCCGGCGTGAAAGAGCAAGCGGAGACGGTGCAAGAAATTGCAGCAGAACATGGTGGTGTCTCGTTTGAATGGGCCACGACACCTGAAGAGCGCACACGCTTGTGGACGGCGCGACACAACGCCTACTTTGCCGCGATTCAAAGCCGACCCGGCTGCCGCGCAGTGACGACCGACACCTGTGTGCCCATTAGCAAACTGGCAGACGCCATGCTGGACTCGGTTGCCGAAGTCAATGCGTCTGGCCTGCACTACTTCTTAGTGGGTCACGTTGGTGATGGCAATTTCCATGTGGGTTATTTGATCGACCCCAACAACGCGCAAGAGTGCGCCTTGGCCGAAGACTTGAACCACAAACTGGTGACACGCGCCCTGAGTCTGGGCGGCACATGCACCGGCGAACACGGCATCGGTTTGCACAAGATGGAATTCTTGCGTACCGAAACCGGCGAAGGTGCGGTGGACATGATGCGCACCATCAAACGGGCTCTGGACCCGGACAACATCATGAACCCAGGGAAGATTTTTTCTCTGTGAGCATTTGCTCGACTTGAGCGCAGAGCTTGACGGCATCAAATGGCTTGAGCACCACAGCGCTCACGCCGGCATCGGCAAAGCGCTCAAGGTCTTGCGGGTTGACGTTCGCGGTGAGCCCCAAGACTGGGGTGTCACGCGTGGGCTGGTCAAAGCTTAAACGCAACGCCGTGGTGGCTTCGATGCCATCCATTTCGGGCATGACCATGTCCATGAGCACCACATCAAACTCTTGTTGACGCAGCGCATCCAGCGCTTTGATGCCGTTGTCGGCTTCGACCAGTTCACAATTTTTCCAATTGTTTTTCAGGATTTGACGCACCAGCAATCGGTTGATCGGATGGTCGTCTACAACCAAAAAGCGCGGCACTGTGACGCTCGTGGCCGCGGGCGTTTTGGCCCGTGGGGCCTCCACCTCAGGAGGTGCCACCTCCACCAGTGGCAAAGTGAACCAAAACATGGAACCTTCACCGGGCTTGCTTTCAAAACCAATATGGCCGCCCATCAACTCGACAAGGCGCTGCGTGATGGACAAGCCCAAACCGTTGCCGCCGTAGCGCGACTGGATGTCATCCTCGGCTTGCACAAAGCGTTGGAAAATTTTGGGCTGTTGCGCTTCGGGAATGCCGATGCCCGTATCACGCACGGAGAAGTGCACGCACAGCGGTTGCTGGCGGACATGCAAAATCACATGGCCTTGGTGCGTGAACTTGATGGCGTTGCCCAACAAGTTCACCAAAATTTGCATGAGCCGATGACGGTCCGCATGCACCCAGTGCGGCACGTTGTCGTCAATGGTGCAGGTGTATTTCAGATGCATGCTCTCGACGCGCTGCGCGAACAAATCGAATGCGGTGTGAACGGTATCGCGCAAGGCAAAGGTTTCGTACTGCACATTGATCTTGCCCGCTTGCAACTGTGAGTAATCCAACACATCGTTGATCACGGTGAGCAAGTGGTCTGCGGACTGGCGCGTGTGGTTCAAAATTTTCAGCGCTTGCGGGTTGTCAGACACGCGCGCAAGCAGCATGTTGTTGAAACCCAAGATGGCATTCATGGGTGTGCGCAGTTCGTGGCTGACAGTGGCAATGAACTGTTCGCGCAAGGCCGCTGTACGCAGAAGTTCTTTGCGTTTTTCTTCTAGCTCTAAGTTGCGCTGAAGACTCGCGGCATAGGCTTGGCGAAAGAGGCTGTCATACAAAAACGGCACAGTGATCACGATGAGCGTGACCACCGTGTAGCTGGCAAACGAGGACATGATTTGTGCAGCCCCCAGCGTTGGGTTGTCGGGCAACCAACCGTGCCAAGTGATGTAGGCCATGGCAAGCTCCACGCACAACACCAACACCAACCACGCCATGCCCGTGAAACGACTGATGGCGTAAAACGGTATCAAAGGAATCGCGGCCAACCACGCCATGCGTGGCGAAAAAATGCCGCCGGACATCCAAGCGGCATAACAAACTTGCAGCAGTCCGGCGAGCAAACCTAGGTTGACCGCCCATTTCAAAGGCAGGCCCCAGATAAACAAAAGCTGCAAGATCAGCAACACGCAGGCAAAGGCCAGAGGCACAGGCACGCCGTTGGGGTAAGGCGTGATCACCGCCAGCACCACCATCGCGCCAATGAGCAACCACACGATCAAAAACAAATAGGGCAAGCGCCCTTCTTGAAAACGCTTGGGTAAGCGCGGCACAACCCAAGTGGCAAGAGCCTCAAACTTGGTGCTGCTCACGGCGTTTCCTTTGCCGCGTGCAGCGCGAGCGCATTCGAGATTTTGGCGATGAGTTGTTGCTCGTCTAATGGCTTGTGTATGACGTCGTTCATGCCCGAGGCCAAGCAACGGTCTTGGTCCACAGGATTGGCACTGGCGGTGAGTGCCAACACCGGCATGTGACAGACCGGCGCAGGAAAGGTGTTTCGCAAAATTTGGGTGACTTGCATGCCATCCATCTCAGGCATGACCATGTCCATCAAAATCAAGTCAAAGGGCTGTGCGCGCAGTTTTTCTAGCGCGATGGGGCCGCTGTTGGCTTCCACAATGTCTGCTTTGGGGAAACACTTTTTGAGCATCATGCGGGCGACAAGCAAGTTCACCGCATTGTCATCGACGAGCAAAATTTGCAAAGCTTTGTCGACCAACATGCGCGCCATTTCGGCGGCGGCTTTGGCCTCTTGCACAGCCACGCTGCGCATGGGCAACTGAAACCAAAACCGTGCGCCATGACCTTGCACACTGCTCACCCCAATGGTGCCGCCTTGCAAACGAACCAAGCGCTCGCAGATGGACAAGCCCAAGCCAGTGCCGCCGTATTGGCGATTGGTTTGCACATCGGCGTGTTCAAACCCATTGAAGATTTGTTTTTGACGATCGGGGGCAATGCCAATGCCCGTGTCTTGCACCTCAAACAACACGCCACCGCCCACCGCTTGTGCACGCACATGAATGCTGCCTGCGGCCGTGAATTTGAGCGCGTTGTCGAGTAAGTTGTTCAGCACTTGGGCCAAGCGTTGGCGATCGCCCTTGACCCACATGTTGTGCACAGCAGCGGCATCTAAGTGCAATGCAATGCCTTTGGCTTGCGCCTTGACCTCGAAGGACGCAAGCACCGTTGTCAACGTTTCACGCAACGAGAACTCGTCTTCGCGCAGCGTGAGACGCCCGGCTTGGAGTTGCGAAAAATCCAAAATATCGTTCACCACTTGCAGCAGCTGTTCTGTCGAACGACGGATGTGGTCGACCACCTCGGCATCTTCTGCGCGTGAGGAAAGCTCCGTGCGCAAGATGCCGTTGAGACCCAAAATGGCGTTCATGGGTGTGCGCAGCTCATGGCCCACCGATGCAATGAATTCATCTTTGTGGGCTTGTGCGCGTATCAAGGCTTGGTGGGTTTTTTCTAGCTCTGCATTGCTTTCGTCCATGTCTGCCACTTGGCTGCGGTGCATGCGTTCGGCAACAAACACCACGAACATGGCCAAGCTCAACACGAAGAGTTTGTTGGCCACCGTCCAGGCCATGACCTCGTTGGCCATGTTGATGTCGCTGTTGACCAAGCCCTGTTGACTGATGAGCAGCAACAGCAAGTTGACCACGAACACCACGACGACCCAAAAGAAAGCAGCCCCCCGGTCAAGCAACAAGATGGCAGGCAGCACCACCGCAGTGATCCACACCAACACGGGTGAGTTGATGCCTCCGGTCATCGCCGCTAAATAAGCGACATAAGAAATCGACCAGAGCAACGTGCCGTTGGCAATGAACACATACGGGGCACCCAACCAGAGCAGCACCAGCAAGCCCCAATACCCCGCGGTGCCGACCAAGTTTGCGACGTGGTTGTAATCGGGGTGGTGGATGAAATAAAACGGCAACGAACACGCGCCCACCAAAAGCAGCATGTACGTGAGCAAGCTGCGACGACGCTGGAGCGGCGAACCTTGGAAAAAGCCCTTTGGTAAGAATCCGTTTTGCAGCGTTTCTGCCATCTGTTTTTACGATTTGCGAAGTTTGTCGATCAGTCCGTTGAGTTCATCAAGCGATCCAAACTGAATCGCCAACTCGCCCATTTCTTCGACTCTGCCATGACGCTTGACGCGCTTTTTAACGCGCACTTCAACTTGCGCTGTGAGCAAATCGGAAAGCTCTTCTTCGATGCGTTTGATGTCGCGTGATTTTTCGCTTTTGGGTTTTTGCGGCACGAGGTTGAATTCGGCGCTGAGCTTTTTGACCAGGCTTTCGGCTTCGCGCACCGACATTTTCTTGGCGCTGATTTGATTGGCTGCAGTGATTTGCGTCCCGCGGTCCAGCGCCAACAAAGCACGGGCATGGCCCATGTCAATGTCGCCCGCCATGAGCATGGACTGCACGGGGTCGGCCAAGTTGAGCAAGCGCAGCAAATTGCTGGCGGCGCTGCGTGAGCGGCCCACGGCTTGGGCGGCGAGTTCGTGCGTGAGGCCAAACTCTTTGATGAGGCGTTGCAAGCCTTGCGCTTCTTCGAGCGGGTTGAGGTCTTCGCGCTGGATGTTTTCAATCAGCGCCATCGCCGCGGCAGCTTCGTTAGGCACATTGCGCACCAGCACGGGCACAGTGTCAAGGCCGGCTAACTTGGCGGCGCGGCTGCGACGTTCACCCGCGATGATTTCGTATTTGCCAGCGTTGGGGCCATCGGTGAGCTGACGCACAAGGATGGGCTGCATGATGCCTTGGGCTTTGATGCTTTCGGCCAACTCATACAAAGCACCCTCGTCCATGCGCGTGCGTGGCTGGTACATGCCGGGCACCATTTGGGTGAGCGGCAAGGTGCTGGGCAAACCGTCCGCAGCCGCCGCTTGTGCAGCCATGCTGTCGTCTACTTTGGGGCCGAGCAAGGCTTCAAGGCCGCGGCCTAAGCCTTTGGGTTTTTTAGTGACCATGGGTAACTTCTTCTTTGAGTAAATCTTGTAACAAGGCAAAGCCTTCGGGCCAATCGCCCAAGTTGGCGTCGGCATTGATGTGGCCGCTCATGCCGCAATCGACCATGCGCGAGCCCCACGCGTGCGCCAAAGCACTGGCGCGCATGAAGCTGCAATAAGGGTCGTTACGGCTGGTGGCCATCACGCTGGGGAACGGTAAACGCGCGCGCGCGATGGGGCTCCAACTGTGGAGCATCTGTTGCATCTCGGCGCGCTCGACATCTGCAGGTGCCACCAACAATGCGGCTTTGACACGGTGTGTTTGCAACGAATGTGCGGCCCACGCCGCCACCAACAAACAGCCCAAGCTGTGGGCCACCAACACGGCGTCCGGGTTGGCCAACACGGCTTCTTCCAGCTGCATCATCCAGTCACCACGCAAGGGCCAATCCCAGCTGTGCTGCTCCACACGCACGTAGCCGTGCGTCTGCTGCCACAGGCTTTGCCAGTGGGTGGGGCCGCTGTTGTGCCAGCCGGGCAGGATAAGAACTGAAGCCGTCATACGGATGCGGTTTTGGACTTAGAACGCTTTGACGCGTTCCACCATTTCTTGCGCAAAGTCGACAAACGCGTGGCTGCCTTTGGCCGAAGGATCAAACACAACGCCGGGCAGACCATAGCTGGGAGCTTCCGCCAAACGCACGTTGCGAGGAATAACAGCGCTGAACACTTTGTCGCCAAAGTGGTCTTTGAGTTGGTCGCTCACCTGTTGCTGCAAGGTGATGCGTGGGTCAAACATGACGCGCAAGAGGCCAATGATTTTGAGGTCGCGGTTGAGGTTGGCATGCACTTGCTTGATGGTGTTGACCAAGTCGGTCAAGCCTTCAAGGGCAAAGTATTCACACTGCATCGGCACGATCACGCCATGCGCGCAGCACAAGCCGTTGAGGGTGAGCATGGAGAGCGACGGGGGGCAATCGATAAGAATAAAGTCGTATTCCGCATCCACGGCAGCCAAGGCTTGTTTCAATCGGTTTTCGCGGCGCTCCAGAGACACCAGCTCCACTTCGGCACCGGCCAAATCGCGGTTGGCACCCAACACGTCGTAGGTTGGAATTTTGGCGCGCACGCCCTCTGTGCCCCAGTTGCTGCGGATGCGCGCTTCGGCCACCGTGGCCTCTTCGAGCAACACGTCGTAGACCGACAGCTCCATCTCACGCTTGTCCACGCCCGAACTCATGGTGGCATTGCCCTGTGGGTCAAGGTCGACCATCAACACGCGCTGGCCAACGAATGCCAAACCTGCAGACAAGTTGACGGTGGTGGTGGTTTTACCCACACCGCCTTTTTGGTTTGCAACGCAAAAGATTTTGGCCATACAGAGCTTTCGAAAGAGACAGAAAAATTATTAAAACAGCGCCAACTTCAGGCCAAAACCCATGAGCAAGGTGCCCGCTACTTTGTTGAGCATCACGCTCACCATCGGATTGGCGCGCACGCGCTTGGCCAAATGGTGGGCGAGCAAAACAACCACCAACCCATAAAGAAAAGTAAGCGCCGCAATGGTGATGGCCATAAAACCAAAGGTGACCAAACCTTGATGAACCGCCGGGTCTACAAACAAAGGAAAGAAAGCCATGTAAAACACAATCGCTTTGGGGTTCAACACCGTGATGAACAGCCCTTGGCGAAAGTAGTGATCGGGCTTCATATTCAACACGGGCGCATCACCCGGCTTGCTGTTGAACAAGGAATAGCCCAAACCCAACAAGTAAGCAGCACCCGCCCATTTGACCGAGCTGTACAAACCAGGATAGTTGATGAGCACCGCCGACAAACCCGCCACGGCCAACCACAACAACACCTGGTCACCCGCGATCACGCCCAGCGTGGCGGCCAAACCCGAACGCACCCCACCCTTGCCCGTTGCGGTGAGCAAGGCCAAGTTCCCGGGGCCTGGAATGGCCAAAAAGACAATGATGGCCACGACGAAAGCGCCGTAGTCCGCGATACCGAACATAGAAGACTCAGATTTATAACTGAGGGAAGTTTAACCGCGCATCCAGATGATGCAGCGCTCGGCATCTAAGCCGGGCACCTGAAGCTGTTCCACGTGAAACACTGTGACGCTTTCTGGCAACACAGCCAACTCAAGGTCTGGGTGTTTGCCCTTCATCGCCATCCACACGCCATGCGTGGCCAGGGCAGATTTGGACCATGTGGTGAAGTCCACCAGCGAAGCAAAAGCACGAGAACAAACCACATCGTAGGGCTGGGTCAGGCTTTCGACCCGTGCATGCAGACCCTTGAGATTGGGCAACCTCAAAGTCGCCGCAACCTGCTGAATGAAGGCGGCCTTTTTGGCCACCGTATCCACACAAGTCACCGCCACATCGGGGCAAGTGATGGCAATGACGATGCCGGGCAAGCCAGCGCCCGAACCCACGTCGAGCAAGCTGAACTTCGGATGAGTCACGGCAAGCGTCGAGGCCTCACCTTGTTCTGCCGAATTTGGCACAGCCAACTTGGTCAACTCGCGGCGCAACGGCGCAACAACCGCCAAGCTGTCGAGCAAGTGATGGGTGAGCATTTCGTTGGCATCACGCACCGCCGTCAGGTTGTAGACCTTGGTCCACTTGGCGATCAAATCCATGTAAGCCAACAACTGGGCTTGCTGGTCACCGGACAAAGGCAAGCCCAAATCGTGAAGCCCCTTTTGCAGAGCTGGCAACAAAGGATGCATCAGACGGCCTCGGTCGAATTGTTGACAGCAGACTCTTGAGCAAAACCTTTGACACGCGATCGCTTGAGGTGAATGAGCAACAAAGAAATGGCCGCAGGCGTGATGCCCGACAGGCGCGACGCCTGCCCCAGGGTTTCGGGTCGCTGGCGACTCAGACGCTGACGCACCTCAAACGACAAAGCGGTGACTTGGTTGTAGTCCAAGTCTTCGGGCAACTGTAGGTTTTCGTAATTGGCAGCACGCGCCACCTCGTCGCGTTGGCGGTCGATGTAACCAGAGTATTTGGCAGCAATCTCGATCTGCTCAATGACAGCTCGGGTTATTTCACGTGAAACCTCGTCACCCGCCAAGGCGTCTACAAGCTCTTGGTTCTGGTGCTTGGCATCATCCAAAGACATCAGACCTTGGTAACTCACATCGGGGCGGCGAAGCAAGTCGGCCAAGTTGTATTCACGGTCAATGGCCTTGCCCAGCACACGCTCGGCTTCTGCCACCGACAAGTTACGAGGGTTGACCCAGATCGATTTAAGGCGCTCTGTTTCACGTGAAACAGCATCTCGTTTGCGGTTGAAAGCTTCCCAGCGGGCATCATCGACCAGGCCCATTTGGCGGCCAATCTCTGTCAAGCGCATGTCGGCGTTGTCCTCGCGCAGCTGCAAGCGAAACTCGGCTCGGCTGGTGAACATGCGGTAAGGCTCGGTCACGCCCTTGGTGGTGAGGTCGTCCACCAACACACCCAAGTAGGCTTGGTCGCGGCCCGGTGTCCACGCACCGCCAAAGTCGTTGGCGGCGCCGGCCAGGCTGCGGCACTGCAAAGCAGCGTTGATACCGGCAAACAAACCTTGGGCCGCCGCCTCTTCGTAACCCGTGGTGCCGTTGATTTGTCCGGCAAAGAACAGGCCACCGATGGCGCGGGTTTCGAAACTGCGCTTGAGTTCGCGCGGGTCAAAGTAGTCGTACTCGATGGCGTAGCCGGGGCGAATGATGTGGGCGTTTTCCAAGCCCTTCATGGAACGCACCAAGTCGTACTGGATGTCAAACGGCAAACTGGTGCTGATGCCGTTGGGGTAATACTCGTGGGTGGTCAGGCCTTCGGGCTCTAAGAAAATTTGGTGGCTATCTTTGTCAGCAAATCGGTTGATCTTGTCTTCCACACTCGGGCAGTAGCGGGGGCCGACGCCCTCGATCTTGCCGGTGAACATGGGGCTACGGTCGAAGCCGGAACGGATGATGTCGTGCGTACGCTGGTTGGTGTGGGTCACCCAACAAGGCATGTGCTGCGGGTGCATGGACGGACGCCCCATGAAGCTGAACACGGGCACTTCGCCCAGCACGCCCGCCGACGGAGCACCCGTCGCCGTCTGCGAAGCAACCCCATCACCCGGCTGTTCGGCACATTGGCTGAAGTCAATCGTGCGGCCATCGATGCGCGGAGGCGTGCCCGTTTTGAGTCGGCCCTGTGGCAGCTTGAGTTCTTTGAGTCGAGCCGACAAGCTGACGGCAGGCGGGTCACCCGCGCGGCCACCGGCGTAGTTGTTCAGTCCGACGTGGATCTTGCCGTCCAAGAACGTGCCAGCCGTCAGCACCACGGTGCGGCTGCGGAATCGAATGCCCGCTTGTGTGCAGGCGCCCACCACGCGGTCGCCCTCCACCATCAAGTCGTCCACCGCTTGTTGGAACAGCCACAGGTTGGGCTGGTTTTCCAACATGCGGCGAATGGCGGCTTTGTACAAAATGCGGTCGGCTTGGGCACGGGTCGCACGCACAGCCGGGCCTTTGGAACTGTTCAAGATGCGAAACTGAATACCGCCCTCGTCCGTGGCCAAAGCCATGGCGCCACCCAAAGCGTCCACCTCTTTGACCAAATGGCCTTTGCCAATGCCGCCAATGGACGGGTTGCAGCTCATCTGGCCCAAAGTTTCGATGTTGTGACTTAAGAGTAAAGTTTTAGCCCCCATGCGTGCCGCGGCCAACGCGGCTTCGGTGCCAGCGTGACCACCGCCAACGACGATGACATCAAACTCTTCGGGGTACAACATAAAACCAACCTTTGGGTGTGCACAAGTGCGAGGCCTCAGGGTTGTGCGCCGCCCTTTTAGCCGAGGGGGCGATTTTACAAGGGCTTGTTCAAAGTGATGCTGACGCGCAAGCCGTGGGGGCTTTCGGTTTGCATGGTCACTTTGGCGCCGAGCAATCGCACATATTCACTGACGATGGCCAAACCCAAACCCGAGCCCTCTTTGAGGGCCTCACCCGCTGAGCCCTGCACCCACCGTTGCGTGAGCTTTTTGAGCTGCTCAGGCGACACGCCAGGGCCGTTGTCAATCACCGCCAACACCACCGCTTGCGGGGCATCCACCACCGACACCGTGATGTGGCTTTCGCCATCAGGCGCGCGGCCATAACGCAAGGCGTTATCGAGCAAATTATTCAACACGCCTTCTATCAAAGCCGCATTGGCAAACGCCCACACGGGTTGTTCAATGCCACGCGCGCCCAGGTCAACACCGGCAGCATCGGCTCGGGGCAAAAAGCGCAACACCGCTTCGCCCACCAGCGCATCGATGGCGACAGGCGTTTGTTCTAAGGTGTGTTGCGCTTCATCCGCCAAGGCCAGTGCCAACAACTGGTCGACCAAATGGCTCGCCCGTTCTTGGCTTTGTGCGATGCCAAGCAGCTGCTCGCGCCACACCTGTGGATCGCTTTGACGCAGGCCGTAATCGGCCAAAGCCCGAATGCCAGCGAGGGGCGTGCGCAACTCATGCGCCACATTGCCCGAGAACTCGCGCTGCGCTTGCACACTGTGCGCAATGCGCCCCAACAACGCATTGATGGCTTGACCCAAGCGCTGCACATCACGCGTGGTCGCGCTGACAGGCACAGGAGTGAGGTCACGCGCGTCGCGGCGGCCCACGGCATGTTCAAGGTCAGCGAGCGGCACCAAATCGTCTTCAATTGCGCGCTGCAACCAAGCAGCCAAACCCATGAGCAACAGCAGTTGCGGAACAATAGAAAACGTGAGCAAGCGCTGCAACAAGTGATCGCGGCTGGCCGTGGTTTGAGCCATCACCACATAAAAATTACCCGGATGCTCGCGGTAAATGGTGACGCTGCGCAACACACGGCCTTGGTATTCAATGGCATCGAAATGCGGTTTTAAATTGTCGTCAAACTGCGGCGGACGCAACCCGGCATGACCTGCCAACAAAGCGCCGCTGGGGCTCAGCACCGCAAAGTACAACGATTCACTTTGGTCAAACAAAACCGTGCTCATCTCTTGGGCGGAGAGACTCAGATCCAACGCGCCTGACTCGCCCGTCACACGGCGTACGTGGCTGGCCACCAAATAAGCATCGTCTAGCAAAGCACGGTCAAACGCCTGCTGTGCAAAGTAAGAAGCAATGCCCACGACCAACGCAGAGCCCAGCAACCACGTCACCGCCAGCGGCACCAAGACATGACGCAACAAACGGTTGCGCAACGAGGGTTTGCTGTGCGTGGCTTTCATGGCTGCTCTTCCAAGACATAGCCAATCCCACGCAAGGTGCGAATGGTGGCACCGCTGTCTGCCAATTTTTTACGCAACCTGGAAATGAAAGCCTCTAAAGCGTTATCGCCCAAAGCCTCATCAAACCCCGAAAGCTTGTCAGACAACACACGCTTGCTCACCGCGCGGCCCGGTGGCATCATCAACTCGCACAGCACCTCAAACTCACGTGCGGGCAAGGCCAAATCGGCATCGCCCAAAAAGACCCGATGATGCCTGCGGTGCAAACGCAAGTGGCCCACTTGCACTTCGTCATCCACGCCCTGACTGCGGCGAACCAAGGCACGTAGACGGGCCTCGACCTCTTCCAAATCAAAGGGTTTGCCAAGGTAGTCGTCTGCACCAGCGTCTAAGCCGGCAATGCGTTCGTCGGTGCGGTTACGCGCCGTCAACACCAGCACCGGTGTGCGGTCGCCACGGGCACGCGCTTCGCGCAAAAGCTGCAAACCACTGCCTTGTTGGGCATGGGGCTGGCCGTTGAGCGGCAAATTCAAATCCAGCAATACCGCGTCATAGGCCTGCACTTGCCAGTAGTGCGCGCCTTCTTCCAAATGGCTGGCAGCGTCCACGCGATGACCCGCATCGCTGAGGCTGCGCAGCATGACCGCTTGCAACACGGCGTCGTCTTCAATCAACAAAATTCGCAAGTGAGACCCAAAGAAATATGAAGTCAGGGGCTGGTCAGCCACGATGAACGATAAACCTGTCTATGAGCATACGACAGAACCCGCAAGACCGCTTGCGCCAAACCATCCGCAACTTGTTAGACACCCCCGCCAAGCGCTACGGCGCAGCTGGCGGCTTGGTCGCACTTCTGGTGGCGGCCTATGCCTTGCTGAGTCAAGAAGCCCCCACCAAACCACCCGCGCCTCAACCCATCGTGCAAGGCCAACAACTGCGCTTTCCCGCAGGCCACCCACAGCTGGCCCTGCTAAGCACCGTTGAAGCCAAAGCCGCCGAAAGCGTGACCATTGAATTACCGGCGCGCTTGGTGTGGAACGAGGAGAGGACCCAACGCATTTACCCCGCCTTCGCAGGCCGCGTGTTGACCCTCAACGCCGACATTGGTCAGAGCGTCAACGCGGGTCAAGTGTTGGCCACGTTGGCCTCGCCCGAGTTTGGCGCGGCCCAGGCTGACACCGCCAAAGCCATGGCCGATGCCCAAGTGGCCGACCGCGCCTTGGCACGTCACCAAACTTTGTTTGAGGCGGATGTCATCTCGCGCAAAGAGCTCGACCTGACCGAAGCCGATGCCATGCGCGCCCGTGCCGAACTGGCTCGCGCCCAAGCACGTACCCGCATGTATGGCAGCGCCAATGGCGTGAACCAACAACTGGGCATTTCCGCCACCGTCAAAGGCGTGATCGTCGAACGCAACCTCAGCGCGGGCCAAGAAGTGCGCCCCGACCAAGGCGGCCCTGGCAACCAAGCCCTGTTTGTGGTGAGCGACCCCAGTGTGCTGTGGGTGCAAATTGATGCACGGGAATCAGACACGGCGTCACTCAAACCTGGCACCAAAATTTCGCTGACCTTGCCCAACTTTCCCGGCCAAACCTTTGAAGCCAAGATCACCGCGACCGGTGACTTCATTGACAGCAACACCCGCTCCATCAAAGTGCGCGCCGTCATCGACAACGCGCAACGCACGCTCAAAGCCGAAATGCTGGGCACCGCCCGCATCGAACGCAAGCTGAGTGCTGGCGTGTTGGTGCCCGCCAGCGCCGTGCAACTGCGCGGCATTGAACACTGGGCCTATGTACAAACCGAACCCGGCGTGTTTGAACCCCGCCGCGTAAAGCTGGGCTACGAAGGCTTACAAGAAGTGCTCATCGTCGATGGCGTACAAGCCAACGAACTGGTGGTGAAAGAAAACAGCTTGCTGTTGGCCCGTGAGTTCCGCAACGCCCAAGACGAGGCCATGCAACACACGCCAGCCCCCGGCTCTGCCGCGCCCGCCACTGCCACCGCCAGCAGCGCAGGTCACAAATGAAGCGTCTCATTGACTATGCGTTGAACCAGCCGCTGTTCATCCTGCTGGGCACCCTGCTGTTTGTGATGGCAGGCGTGTTCGCCTTTAAAAACCTGTCGGTCGAAGCTTTCCCCGACGTCACCGACACCCAAGTGACGGTGATTGCGCTCTACCCCGGCCGCGCCGCCGAAGAGGTGGAAAAAGAAGTGACCTTGCCCATTGAGGTGGCCCTGTCGGGTTTGCCCAATTCGATTCGCGTGTTCTCGCACACGCAGTTTGGTTTGTCGTTCACCGTGGTCACGTATGACGACAAGGCAGAGGTCAACCTCGCACGTCAACAAGTCAACGAACGCTTGAGCAGCGTGGACTTGCCCACAGGCGTGCAAGCCAACGTCATGCCCAACGCCACCCCTGTGGGTGAAGTGATGCGTTACCGCCTCAAGGGCGATGGCAAAACATCGACCGAGCTACGCACCATCCAAGACTGGACAGTCGAGCGCGCGTTGCGCCAAATCCCAGGTGTGGCCGACGTGGTGGGCATGGGCGGCTACATCAAGCAATACGAAGTGCAGCCCGACATGCAAAAGCTGCGAGCCTACAAGCTCACGCTGCAAGATTTGCAAGACGCCATGGGCCGTGGCAATTCCAACGCGGGTGGTAGCTACGTGGCGCAAGGCGCACAACAGTTCGCCATTCGCGGCATTGGCTTGCTGCACTCGGCGCAAGACATCGGCAACATCGTGGTCACGGCGCGCGGCAACACGCCCGTGTTGGTGAAAGACGTGGCCACCGTCGCCATTGGTGCCGTGCCTCGCTTGGGCACTGTAGGCCAAGACATGGACGACGATGTGGTGACCGGCATCATCATCATGCGCAAGGGCGAGAACCCCAGCGTGGTTCTGAAAGGCATCAAAGAAAAGCTCGTTGACCTCAACGAACGCGTGCTGCCCAAGGGCGTGCAAATCGTGCCGTTTTACGACCGCACCTGGTTAATGGGCAAGACCCTCACCACCGTGTTCAAAAACCTGGTGGAAGGCGCCTTGTTGGTGTCTTTGGTGTTGTACCTGTTCTTGTCCAACATGCGCGCTTCGCTGGCGGTGGTGGTGGTCATTCCACTCGCTTTGTTGTCCACGTTTTTGGGCCTCAAGATTTTGGGCGTGCCTGCGAATTTGCTGAGCTTGGGTGCGATGGACTTCGGCATCATCGTCGATGGTGCAGTGATCGTGATTGAAAACATCATGCACCGCTTGGCCGAGCGCGGCGAAGGCATGAACGAGAAAGAGCGGCGCACCCTCATCACCAATGCTGCCAGCGAGGTAGGACGCCCCACCGTGTTCTCGATGCTCATCATCATTGCAGCGCACATTCCTATTTTTGCGCTGCAACGCCACGAAGGCCGCATCTTCCAACCCATGGCTTTGTCAGTCACGACGGCGCTGGTGGGCTCGCTCATCTTCTCGCTGACCCTCGTGCCGTTGCTGGCCTATTGGATGCTGCGCAAGGGCATTCCACACGGTGACAACGGCGTCGTGTCTTGGGCCAAGCGCGTGTACGAACCCGTGTTGAACTGGGCGCTTGAGAAACCCCGCAAAGTGGTGGGCATTGCCTTGAGTGGTTTTGCCATCTCTGTTTTAGCCGCCGCCAGTTTGGGTTCGGAGTTTTTACCTGAGCTCAACGAAGGCACGTTCTGGGTGAACTGGGACATGCCTGCCAGCGTGTCGCAAGAAGAAGCGGCCAAGGTGCTGCGCAAAGCGCGCTTGCAACTGCTGACCATTCCCGAAGTGCGCACCGTCGTATCCAAAGCCGGTCAGCCCGAAGACGGCACCGACCCCAAAACCCTCAGCATGGCCGAGGTATTTGTGGATGTGAAGCCCGCCGAGGAATGGCGCAAAGGCATGACGCGCGATTTGCTGATTGAAGAAATGGACCAAAAGCTGGCCATCATTCCTGGCGTCGACCCTGCGTTCTCCATGCCCATTCGCGACAACGTGTTGGAGTCGATTTCGCAAATCAAAGGACAAATTGTGGTGAAAGTGTCGGGCGATGACTTAGACGAATTGCGCCGCACCACCGAAGCCATGCAACGCGAGTTCAAGCAAGTCGTGGGCGTGCAACGCGCCGAGATTGACCGCTTGGGAGAGGTGCCACAACTCATCGTTGACATCGACCGTGACCGCGCGGCACGTTTGGGCCTCAACGTGGGCGACATTCAAGACGTGATTGAGTCGGCCTTGGCAGGTCGTGCCACCACTGAGATTTGGGAAGGCGAACGCAAGTTCTCGGTCGTGTTGCGTTTGGCGGGTGACCGACGCTCGGTCATCAACCTGCCGGCCACGCCCATCGCTTTGCCCGGCGGCGGCTACGCCACGCTAGAAAACGTAGCCACCATTCGCCAAGGCAGCGGCGCGATGAACATCGCGCGCGAAGCCGGCCGACGCACCATGGCCATTGGTATCTTTGTGAAGGGCCGCGATATGGGCTCAGTCGTGGCCGACATGAAGGCACGCGTCGACAAGAACGTGAAGATTGCTGACAGTTACGCGGTCACTTGGTCGGGCGAATTTGAAAACCAAGAGCGCGCCATGCAACGCTTGGGCGTGGTGGTGCCGATTTCGCTGTTGCTGATTTTTGTGTTGTTGTTCGACGCCTTCGGTTCGTTCAAAACGGCAGGTTTGATTTTGATCAACGTGCCACTCGCTTTGATTGGCGGTTTTGTGGCGCTGTGGATTTTCAGCATTCCGCTGTCCGTCTCTGCGGCCATTGGCTTTATTGCGTTGTCGGGCCAAGCGGTGCTGAATGGCGTGGTGATGCTCTCGGTCTTCCAGCAGTTGCGCAATGCGGGCTACACCGTGATTGAGGCAGTCAAAGAGGGCGCTCTGCAACGCCTGCGTACCGTCTTAATGACGGCCATGCTCGCCGCGCTGGGCTTGTTGCCCATGGCCTTGAGCCACGACATCGGTTCTGAAACCCAGCGCCCCTTGGCCATCGTCGTGATTGGTGGCTTGGTCACCGCCACGCTGCTGACGCTGGTGGTGCTGCCCGCGCTCTACGTGTCGTGGTTTTCAACACCCAAAGCGTCAACGGTGAACGACAAGGCAAGCGCTTAAGTGCATCAACCAGCGATCAAGGTTTCCAACGCTTCAACAACAAAGCGTTGGTCATCACGCTGACGGAACTCAACGCCATGGCGGCACCCGCGACGACAGGGCTCAAATAGCCCATGGCAGCCAGCGGGATGCCTGCGGCGTTGTAAACAAACGCCCAAAACAAGTTTTGCCGAATCTTGGCGACCGTGCGCGCCGAGATGTCCAACGCACCGGCGACCAAGGCCACGTCACCGCGCATGAGAGTGATGCCTGCGGCTTGCATGGCCACATCGGTGCCACCACGCTGGCCATCTGCGTTGAGGTTGGCCATGGCCAAGCCCACATCAGCTGCAGCCAAGGCGGGCGCGTCATTGATGCCATCGCCCACAAAAGCGACCACATGGGGAGAGCCATGTGGGTTGTGTTGCAAGCGTTTCACCAACGCCGCTTTGTCACCGGGCATCACGTCGGCGTGTACCTCGTCTGAACGCAAACCCAAGCGTGCGGCCATGGCTTGTGCGGCACCCGCGTTGTCACCAGAGATCATCACCAAACGCAAACCACGCGCGCGCAACTTAGCCAAGGCAGCTTGCACACCCGGCTTGGGTTCATCGCCAAACGCGAGAACAGCGCGTGGCACGACCCCTTGCGCCGTTCGTTCAGCCAACACCGACACCGTGGCGCCCTGGGCTTGCAAAGCGCTCGCTTGCGCGAGCCATGCACCTTCTGGCAAAGCCAGTTCGGTCATCCAACGCAAGCTGCCAAGCAGCAAAGTGCGGCCCTGCACTACACCTTCGCTGCCAAAGCCGGGAACCGCCTTCGCGCTGTCAGGGGCTGCAAACGCCACGCCTTGGGCCTTGGCCGCTTGCACCACCGCATGAGCCAACGGATGTTCGCTGCCGCTTTGCAAACTCGCCGTGAGCGTGAGCAAGGTTTGAGTCTCTGCCGCCGAGTCAGACCCTGCAGTGGCAAGCAACGACAACAAACGCGGCTGACCCACGGTCAAGGTGCCCGTTTTGTCAAACGCGACCGTGTCCACCTTGTGCGCCACTTCTAAGGCCTGAGCATCTTTGATCAAGATGCCGTGCTTAGCGGCCACACCCGTGCCCGCCATGATGGCCGCTGGCGTAGCCAGCCCCAAAGCACACGGGCACGCAATGACCAGCACCGCGACGCAATGGATGAGCGACACCTCAAGGCTATGGCCCGTGAACCACCAAACCAACAACGTGGCCAAGGCCAGCACCAAGACCACTGGCACAAACACCGCAGACACCTGATCCACCAAGCGCTGAATGGGCGCCTTGGCCGCTTGTGCGTCTTCCACCAAGCGAATGATGTTGGCCAACACCGTGGCCGTGCCTGTCGCGCTGACGCGAATCACCACACGGCCTTCACCATTGATGCTGCCACCCGTCACGCGTGAATCCACCACCTTGTGCACGGGCAATGGTTCACCCGTGAGCATGGCTTCATCGACTTGCGTTTGACCCTCAAGCACCACACCATCTGCTGCAAAACGCTCACCTGGCAAGACGACCAAACGGTCGCCAAGCAACAGTTCTTCAATCGGAATTTCCAGCTCGCCATCTAGGGTGATCACGCGTGCGCGCGCTGGACGCAAGGCATGCAAAGCGCGAATGGCATCGGTTGTTTGACGCTTGGCGCGGGCCTCTAGCCATTTGCCCAACAACACCAAGGTGATGACAACGGCGGAGCCTTCGAAATACAAATGCACCATGGCCCCTGCTGGGGCGGTGAGCCACAACCACACGGACAACGCCCAACCCGCGCTGGTGCCCAAGGCAACCAACAAATCCATATTGCCACTGCCCGCCAACAGCGCGTGCCAACCCGCTTTGTAAAAGCGCGCACCCAACACAAACTGCACAGGCGTCGCCAGCAAAAACTGCCACAGCGCGGGCAACATCCAATGCTGACCCAAGGCATCGCCCAGCATGGGCAAAACCAATGGCGCACTGAGCAAGAGACCCAAAGCAACCGGCGAAAACCCCGCCCACGCACCTGCAGGTGCTTGCTCTAAATGCTCAGCCGCCAAAGGCTCGTAGCCCGCATCGCGGACGGCCCGCCGCAGACGGGCTTGCTGGGTTTGTTCATCCTCAGCAGCCTGCGAAGCAGCCCAAGTCACCCTGGCAGACTCGGTGGCCAAGTTGACACTCACCGATTCAACCCCTGGCAGTTTGGCAATCGCGCGTTCCACACGGGCCACGCAGGACGCACAGGTCATTCCACCAATACCAATATCGCAAGACAATTCAGACATAAGTTAAGGTTACATCTTTTACAAGGAGCAAATGATGGACAACACGTTTCAAGTTCAGGGCATGACATGCGGCCATTGCGAAATGGCCGTCAAAAAAGCCATTGCACGCTTGGATCCGGAAGCTAAAGTGGAGATTGACCGCAGCACAGGCAAGGTCGATGTGCACAGCACCAAACCACGCGAAGACATTGCACATGCCATTGCCGACGAAGGCTACCAAGTCGCGTAAAGGCAAAGCCACGCTACAAAACTTTACGCAACTTGTGCTGAGACGCACAGACGCGTTACACAGACCGTTCACAGTACGAACTTGACCGAGGCATTTCGCCTCTCACTTCAAGGAAGCTTCTATGACCCGTTTGAACACCACCCGTTTTGCACTGTCTGTTTTGTTAGCTGGAACTGCCTTGGCCGCTGTCGTGCCTGCACAAGCCCAACCCATGATGGGCGAAATGGGCGTCCACCACGATGAGGGCCGCATGCATGAACGCATGACCAAGCATTGGGAGAAGCGTCAGACAGAACTGAAAGCCAAGCTGCATTTAACGGCTACACAAGAGCCCGCATGGAATGCCTTTGTACAAGGCATGAAAATGCCCGCAAAGCCCCTCATGCAACCTCTTGATCGAGACGCCATGGCCAAGCTGAGCACGCCAGAGCGCATGGAAAAAATGAATTCGGTGCATGAAGCCAATTTGGCTGCCATGCAAGCGCACGTCAAACAACGCTCAGAAGCGACGCGTACGTTCTACAACCAACTGACGGCTGAACAGCAAAAGGTGTTTGATGCCGAAACCCTTCCAGAGCATTCACGCTGGAAGGGCAAGCGCGATTAAATATCGATGTTGGCAGCGCGCAAAGCGTTGTTTTCGATGAAGTTGCGGCGAGGCTCGACCTCGTCGCCCATCAACATGGTGAACACGCGATCGGCTTCAATGGCATCGTCAATTTGCACACGCAACAAGCGGCGAACCGTCGGGTCCATCGTGGTTTCCCACAGCTGCGCGGGGTTCATCTCACCCAAACCCTTGTAGCGTTGACGTGCCGTGGCGTTTTCGGCTTGACCAATCAACCACTTCATGGCTTGGCGGAAGTCAGAGACCTTTTCTTCTTTGGCTTTTTCACCTTCGCCGCGGTGTACTTTAGAACCCTCGCCCACCAAATCACGGAAGGTTTGTGCAGCTTCGGCCAAAGCACCGTAATCGGCACCGTGCACGAAGTCTTGGGTAATCACGCTGCTCTTGACGTTGCCATGGTGGCGACGGCTGATGCGCAAGATGGGTTTATCAGTACGCACATCAAACTCGCCCGAGGCTTCTGAGCCGCTGCCGAGTTCGCGCAATTTTTCTTGCATGGTCACAGCCGACTTTTCAGCGTCTGCCACGGTGTCGAGGTTGATAGACACACCATCCGCAATCGCGCGCAAGGCTTCTGCGTCCATGAAGCCGCTCAAGCGGGCAATGACAGATTCAGCCACTTGGTGCTTGCGCGCCAATTCGGCTAAGGTGTCGCCGCTCAAGGTTTGCGCATTTGCTCCGCCGGTGGTGATGCTGGCGTCTTTCAATGCAATGCGCAACAAGAAGCCATCCAATGCGGATGCGTCTTTGAGGTACAGCTCTTCTTTGCCTGCCTTGACCTTGTACAAAGGGGGTTGTGCAATGTAGATGTGGCCACGCTCGACCAACTCTGGCATTTGGCGATAGAAGAACGTGAGCAACAGCGTACGAATGTGCGCACCGTCCACGTCCGCGTCGGTCATGATGATGATGCGGTGGTAGCGCAGCTTGTCGACGTTGAAGTCATCGGTGGCCGACTTGCCAGACTCGGCACTGGCTTTGCCAATACCAGTGCCCAGGGCGGTGATGAGCGTCAAGATTTCGTTGCTGGTCAGCAGCTTCTCGTAACGCGCTTTTTCAACGTTCAAGATCTTGCCGCGCAAGGGCAAGATCGCTTGGAATTTGCGGTCACGGCCTTGCTTGGCTGAACCACCCGCGGAGTCACCCTCCACGATGTAGATTTCGCACAGCGCTGGGTCTTTTTCTTGGCAATCCGCCAGCTTACCGGGCAAGCCCATGCCGTCCAACACACCTTTGCGGCGTGTCATCTCACGGGCTTTACGGGCAGCTTCGCGGGCGCGCGCGGCTTCCACGATCTTGCCGCAAATGATCTTGGCGTCGTTAGGACGCTCTTGCAGGTAGTCGGTGAGCGTCTTCGCCACGATGTCTTCCACAGGCGCACGCACCTCGCTGGACACGAGCTTGTCTTTGGTTTGGCTACTGAACTTGGGCTCAGGCACTTTGACCGACAGCACACAGCACAAGCCTTCGCGCATGTCGTCGCCCGTGACTTCAACCTTGGCCTTTTTCGCGAACTCGTTTTCTTCGATGTACTTGTTGATGACACGCGTCATCGCAGCACGCAAACCAGTCAAATGGGTACCACCGTCACGTTGTGGAATGTTGTTGGTAAAGCACAAAACGTTTTCGTTGTAACCATCGTTCCACTGCATGGACACTTCCACGCCAATGCTGGTGCCAGGAATACCGCCATAGGTGTCCGCAGGACGATCACCTTCGGCATAGAACGCATTGGGATGCAACACCTTCTTGCCTGAGTTGATGAAGTCCACAAAGCCCTTCACACCACCCGCGCCAGAGAAGTCGTCTTCTTTGCCTGTGCGCTCATCCATCAAGCGGATACGCACACCGTTGTTCAAAAAGCTGAGTTCGCGCAAACGCTTGCTCAAAATTTCGTAATGAAAATCTGTGTTTTGCGTGAAAATTTCTGTGTCGGGCAAGAAATGAACTTCTGTGCCGCGCTTCTCGGTATCACCCGTGATGCGCATAGGGGACACTTCCACACCGTTCACCACTTCAATCAAACGGTTTTGTACAAAACCCTTGGAGAACTCCAAGGTATGTACCTTGCCATCACGGCGAACCACCAAACGCAATGACTTGGACAGCGCGTTCACACAAGACACACCCACACCGTGCAAACCACCAGACACTTTGTAACTGTTCTGGTTGAATTTGCCGCCCGCGTGCAATTCGGTCAAAGCAATTTCAGCCGCACTGCGCTTGGGCTCGTGCTTGTCATCCATCTTCACGCCTGTGGGAATACCACGACCGTTGTCAGTCACGCTGATGGAGTTGTCGCTGTGGATGGTGACCACGATGTCATCGCAATGACCCGCCAAAGCCTCGTCAATCGAGTTGTCCACCACCTCAAACACCAAGTGGTGCAAACCTGAACCATCGGATGTATCGCCGATGTACATGCCGGGACGCTTACGAACCGCCTCAAGGCCTTCCAAAATTTGGATAGAGCCTTCACCGTAGCCTTCACCGGCTGGAGGTGTTACTGGATTTTCAGGGGTTTGAGTGGGTTCGGTCATAGCAAGTCTTCGTGCGTGAGACACAAGCGCCTCACAATTTCAATCAGTAAAAGGGGAAACAACAACGCGTCAGATACGCATTGGCATCACCACGTATTTGAAGGTGGCGTTGTCTGGAATGGTGATCAATGCAGAGCTGTTGGAATCTGCCAAATCAACCTGCACCATTTCTTGGTCCATATTGGTCAATGCGTCGATCAAATAGGTCACATTGAAACCAATTTCAATAGCGTCGCCGCTGTAATCAATTTCAAGTTCGTCCACAGCTTCTTCTTGCTCAGCGTTGCTTGATGCCACGCGCAACACACCTGGCTCGAGGTTGAGGCGAACGCCTTTGAACTTCTCGCTGGTCAAAATCGCAGTGCGTTGCAAGGTGGCCAACAAAGCCGTACGACCCATGGTGATGGTGTTCTTGTGGTTCTTTGGAATCACGCGGTTGTAGTCAGGGAACTTGCCTTCGACCAACTTGGTCACAAACTCCATGCCCTCAAAAGTGAACTTGGCTTGGTTGCCTGCAAATTGCATTTCAATCGCGCCTTCTTTGTCGCTCAACAAACGCTGCATTTCCAGCACTGTTTTGCGCGGCAAGATGACTTCTTGGCGTGGCACTTCCACATCCAGCGTGGCCGAAGAAAAAGCCAAACGGTGACCATCCGTGGCCACCAAGCTCAACTGTTTGCCTTCTGCCACAAACAAAATACCGTTGAGGTAGTAGCGGATGTCATGCACAGCCATGGCGAATGACACTTGGTGCAACAACTCTTTGAGTGTCTTTTGTGGCACGCTGAAGGAAGGGCCAAAGTTGGCAGCTTCTTGCACCAGTGGAAAATCTTCAGCTGGCAGGCTTTGCAAGGTGAAGCGGCTTTTGCCACCCTTCAAGATCAATTTGTTTTGGTTGGACTCCAAACTCACGGTTTGATCCGAAGGCATGGTGCGCAAGATGTCGATCAACTTGCGTGCGCCCACTGTCGTGGTGAAGTTACCTGCATCACCATCCAGCTCGGCTGTGGTGCGAATTTGAATTTCTAAATCGCTGGTGGTGAGTTGCAATGCACTGCCTGTTTTGCGAATCAACACATTGGCCAAGATTGGCAATGTGTGACGACGTTCAACGATGCCTGCAACAGATTGCAGAACTGACAAAACCTTGTCTTGTGTTGCTTTCAGTACGATCATCTCTTCCTCTTGTTTTCTTTATTTAAATTAGTAGTAGTAGATAAGCAAAGCATCTTTCTGTGGACAACAGCATTTTCCTCTTTTTTTTCAAGCACTTGGGTTGACCCATAAGGTGTTGGCAAGCTTGCTTTTCTGCTGTCGTTCAAAACTGGATAACTTTATTTTTTCTACTTTTCTGTGGATAACTCTGGTGTTATCCAGAAACCATCCACAAGGTTGTTCTTTTGCTGATTAGCCCTTGAGTGTTTGTTCTAAAACGTGCAGTTGTTGGTTCAGGTCAGCCATTTGTTGACGCTCTGCCGTGATTTTGCGAACGGCATGTAGGACGGTGGTGTGGTCTCGTCCGCCAAACAGCTCACCAATTTCAGGAAGGCTCTTTTGCGTGAGTTCTTTGGCCAAGTACATGGCAATCTGACGTGGACGTGCAATCGAGGCAGGGCGCTTCTTAGAGTACATGTCCGCCACTTTGATCTTGTAATAGTCGGCAACGGTTTTTTGGATGTTCTCTACGGAAATCTGGCGATTCTGAATAGAGAGCAAATCACGCAGTGCGTCGCGAGCCAGTTGAATTGAAATTTCTTTTTGATTGAAACGCGAATAAGCCAAAATTTTGCGCAAGGCGCCTTCGAGCTCGCGCACGTTGGAACGCACGTTCTTTGCAACGAAGAAGGCCACTTCTTCAGGCATTTCAGAGCCTTCAGCGCGTGATTTACTGATCAAGATGGCCACACGCATTTCGAGTTCAGGCGGTTCAATCGCCACTGTCAAACCCGCATCAAAACGCGACACCAAACGTTCATGAATGTCGGTCAACCCTTTTGGATAGGTATCACTCGTCATAATGATGTGCGATTTTTTAGCCAGCAAGGCTTCAAATGCGTTGAAAAACTCTTCTTGGGTGCGTTCTTTGTTGGCAAAAAACTGAACATCGTCGATCAAAAGCAGATCTAACGAGTGATAACGCTCTTTGAATTCGTCAAAAGTTTTACGTTGATAGGCTTTAACCACATCAGAAACAAACTGTTCCGCATGGATGTAGAGAACTTTAGCCTCGGGACGTTCGGACAACAGCTTGTTGCCGACTGCATGCATCAAATGGGTCTTGCCCAAACCCACACCGCCATAGATGAACAAAGGGTTGTACAACTGCCCTGGCATGGTGGCCACATGCATCGCAGCAGCACGTGCCATGCGGTTAGCGGTACCTTCAACCAAGGTGTCAAAGGTCAAGGCTGTATTGAGGCGTGTACGAGGGCCGCTGGGAATACCCTCTTCAAGGCCCACAAAGCTTTCGGGCAAAGACTCAAGCTCTTGGGAAAATGAGACAGGCTTAATTCTGACGGGGGTTTCTTTGGGAGTAATCGCTAACTCCACTTGAATCGATTGCCCGCGCATTTGTTGTAACAAGCCTGCAATTCGATTGGCGTATTGGGCGCGAATCCAGTCTAATTTGAAGCGGTTGCCGACCAAAATAACCACTTTGCTGAAGTCTTCAGCGACGTTGGCGACCAGCGGTTTGATCCAAGTATTGAACTGCTGTTCGGGCAATTCTTGCGCCAATTGATCGACGCAGGCCTGCCACAAACCCTCACCAGAACCTGGTGGTAGGCTGTCGGCGGCAGAAGATGGAAGACCCTGGTTCATGCAATATTTTTTCTGTGGATAGCTGCCTCAAAAAGACAGGCAACTGGACACTTTATCAAAAAATTATCCACAGGTCACCTAAAACTGCGAGACTTTTAAA